>NZ_JNXJ01000019.1:0-131285 GCF_000716625.1 Streptomyces bikiniensis
CCACCCGCGGCCGCCCCCGCTCCCGCCCCCGGACAACCCTCCGGGAACACCGCACCCCCGGCCGCCCCCACCCCCGCCCAGGTCCGGGCCGCCACCGCCCTGTGGGAGGCGGCCGCCGAAGCCCTGTCGGCGGGGGTCACGGCCGGCGGGGCGGTGGTCCAGGCCGAACTGCTGCGCGCCGCCCACACCGCGCGCCTGGCCGGGCTGCCCCGGGCCGAGGCGGCCGCGCTCCGCGTCGTACGAGGCCTGCGCGCCGCCCGGGAGCACGGCCGGGGACAGCGCCTCGGCGACCTCGCGGACGCCTTCCGGGACCTCCTGTCCGGCGCCGCCCTGCTCGCCTCGGGGGCGGCGGGCGCCGGCGCGGCGGGCACCGCGCGCCGCGCCTACGGACAGGGCGGCAGCCTCAGGGTGTACGGCCTGTGCCGGGAACCGGTCCTCTCCGCCACCGGGTACGGGGGCGTCGCCACGCACCTGGTGGGCCCGGACGGCTCCCGCTACACGATCTCCGACGTGCGCCCCGGCGGACCGGCCCGCGCCAGGGGAGCGGGCTCCGCGTCCGTGGCGCTCGGCGGGGCCGTCCTCGACCACGCGGGCCTCGCGCGCGGGGGCCTGCGGATCGTCGGCGCTACCGTCTCGCCGGACGGGCGGCTCGGGGCGGGCCGGGGTGTGAACGCGACTCCGCTGCGCGGCGTGGACTGGTCGGAGGAGCCCGCGGCGGCGCTGTTCGCCGGAACGGTGGGCGGGGCGGTGGCCGCCGCGCTCGACGCCGGCGCCCGGGAGGGCGGCGCCCCCGAAGCGGCCCTCCTCGGCTGCGACGTGGAGGTGGTCGGCGCGGCGGGGGAGTACCTCGTGGCGCGCGTCGCCGGGGGCGGGCCGCTGTTGCGGCTGCGCCCCGCCCACCCGCACCCGGAGCTGCCGCACGCCGCCAACCTGCGCAGGATCGCCGAGCACCCCGGGCTCGTCCTGCGCGTCCTCGGGCGTCCGGACCTGGACCGGGCGGCGACGCTCCGGCCGCTGGCGGTCGGCCCGGTGCCGGGTGAGCCGTACACGCTGCGGCTGCCGGAGGAGTGGCTCGGCAGGGCCGACCTGGGGTACGACCGCCTCCAGGGAAGTCACTTCCCGCGCGGGGCCGCGTCCGCCGGGCCGCTCGCCCCGGTGGACGCCGTGCCGGATCCGCTGGCGGACGCGCCGCTGTGGCGGGTGCGGCGGCTCCTCGAAACGGGGGTCGCGGGCGGGCGGCGCGCCGTGGCCGAGGCCGGGCGGGGGACGGACGCGGCCGCCCTCCTCGCCCCGCTGCGCCGGGCGGGCCTCGGCGGGGCGGCGCAGCTCGCGGCGGCCCTGACGGCGGAGGCGGACCGTCGCCCCCGTGACGCCTTCGGCCGCCTCACCGACGCCTCGGCCGACGGCTACGCCCGGGCCTGGCTCGCCTCGGCGGTCCATCTGGCGGCGGCGGAGAGGTCGTTGGTGGCGGCGTCCTGGTCCTGACGCGTACGGGGAAACCGCACCGGCCCGCGACGGGACCGAGCCGTGCGGGACACGCCCGGCCCCGCCCCGCACGGCACCGCCCCCGTCGCGGGGAGGGTGCGACACGGCCCGTCCGCCCGGGATCGGCGTCCGGTGGCCCGCCGCCGGCACCGTGCTTCCGGCCCGCGTCACCCGTCCGGCGGGCGGAGAGCCCGGCGGAGGGCGGGAACGGCGTGTCCCGGACCGGGCGACGGGCGGGCAGGAGGGCGGGACGAAGGGGTGCGACATGTGCTGCGGAAGCGGCGGGAGGCCGCCAGGGCGCGGCAGGAGCGGCTCCGCCGTGACGACCGGACGCTCCCCGTCCGCCGTCGCCGCCGTGACGACGTACATCGGATGGTCGAGCGCTGCGGTGAAACCGTCGGTCACGGTCGGCTCCTGAGGGATCCGAGGTCCCGGAGCGCTTCTCCGGAGGGGGGAACGGCCTGCCCCGATGGCCGCCCGGCAAACGCGCGATATGGGCTGCCTGTGCGACATAAGGCCCCTTCGGCGGGGTAGCGGCACCTCCATGGATACGACACCCCTGCGCGCCGTCGCCCTCGTCTGCACCCTGTCCCCGTCGCCCGCCCGTTCCAGCTCCCAGCTGCTTGCGGAGCAGGTCATGGCGGCACTGGGCGAGCACGGAGTCACCGGCAAGACCATCAGGATCGCCGACCACAACGTCCTGCCCGGCGTGAAGACCGACATGGGGGAGGGGGACGACTGGCCGGAGATCCGCGACACCGTTCTGGGCGCGGACATCCTGGTCCTGTCGACCCCCATCTGGCTCGGCCACCCCTCCAGCATCGCCCAGCGCGTCCTGGAACGCCTAGACGCCGAACTCTCCGAGACGGACGACGAGGGCCGGATGCTCACCTACGGCAAGGTGGCGGCCGTCTGCGTGGTCGGGAACGAGGACGGCGCGCACAAGGTGAGCGCGGACCTCTTCCAGGGCCTCAACGACGTCGGCTTCTCCCTCGCCCCCAACGCCGTCACCTACTGGGTGGGGGAGGCCATGCAGGGCACCGACTACCAGGACCTCGACAAGACCCCCAAGGCCACGGCCGGCACCACCGCGACCCTCGCCGCCAATACGGCCCACCTGGCCCGCCGCCTCAAGTCGGCCCCGTACCCGCCGTCCTGACCCCGAGACCCACCCCGACTCCCCCTCCGACACCGACACCGACCCCGATCGAGACCGAGGAGCGACAGACATGAGCCAGCACCGGAACGGCGAACCCGACCCGCGCACCACCCCTCCCTCCGAGGCCCCGGGGGAGAGCGGCGACGAGCAGGCGCGTGAGGAGGCGGCCGACGCGGTCGTCGGCGAGGCGGGCGACGACGATGACGGCGACGAGGGCGACGAGGACTCCGCGTAGAGGAGACCCGTCGCGACGCGAAGCCGGGGAGGGCCGTGAGGACATCACGGCCCTCCCTGGCGTACGAGAGGCGCACGAGGGACATGCGCCCCGAAGGGCACTCAGGCGGTCATGGCCGGAGGCGCGCTCCCCGGCGCCTGGAGCGGCACGGAGCCCGGTCCGCTCACCGCCAGGGCGATGCCGAGGCTCGCGCACATCCTGCGGGCCCGGGCGAGCGCGCTGAAGGAGGCCGGGGACGGGGAGGGGGTCGGGAATTCGAGGAGCACCCGCTCGGGACGGTAGGCGGAGACGATCGCCTCGATCTCCAGGGCCGCCGCGGCCCGGCTGGTGACGTCGAGCTCGCGGAGGAGCCTCAGGTGCAGGACGCCGTCCTTCAGGGCATGGCTCACGAGCATGGTCTACCTCCCGGACCGGGTGGGCGCCGCGGACGCGGCACGAGGCGGTGATCAGGCACGAGGCCGGTGATCGGGTGATCGGTGGGAGGGACCGGCGAGCGGTCCCGGTGCGGCGCACGGTGAGCGGTTCGTGGAACTCGACGGGAACACCGCGAGCGCCGCATCCTCGGCGCGAGCCGGCCGCCGGGGCCGTTCTCCGCCGCAGGACGCTCTGTGTCCAGCCTGAAGCAGCTCGACAGGTGGCTGCCACCCTCCATTATGCAAGGAACGCGCCTGCCTGCACCTTTCCGGTTCCGGGACCGCGCACCGGAGTTCGGGACCCGGTCGAAGCCCTGATTGAGGCGGGGACGGCCGGGTACGCGGGCAACGACCACAACGGAACGAAGGAGGCAAACCGGTGAGCACGGTCGAGAAGACCATCGATGTGGACGTCCCGGTGCGGAGCGCCTACGACCAGTGGACGCAGTTCGAGGAGTTCCCCCGCTTCATGGAAGGCGTGGAGGAGGTGCGGCAGGTCGACGACCGCCACTGCCACTGGCGGACCAAGGTGGCGGGGGTGCGGCGCGAGTTCGACACCGAGATCGTCGACCAGCTGCCGGACGAGCGCGTCGCGTGGCGCACCGTGGGTGGCGAGGTCCGGCAGAAGGGCGTCGTGACCTTCCAGCCGCTCGACGAGAGCCACACCAGGGTCCGCCTCGCGATGGAGGTGGAGCCGGAGGGCGTGGTGGAGAAGACCGGCGACGCCCTCGGGATCCTCGACCTGCGGGTCAAGGGGGACCTGAAGCGGTTCAAGGGGTTCATCGAGGAGCGCGGACGGGCGACCGGCGGCTGGCGCGGCCGCGTCAGCCCCTCGGACGCCGCGGGCCCGGCCCCGACCGGCGGCACCCCGGGCACGACCGGTTCCACCGGTAGCGTCCCCACCGTCCCGGGCCAGGTCGACCGGTCCGCGCACGGCGCGGGCACCTGGCCGCCCGCCGACCGGTCCTGAGGACGACGGGCACGGGCAGTACGGACGTACGCGGTACGAACAGTACGCGGTACGGGCAGTACGCGGTACGGGCAGTACGCGGTACGGGCAGTGCCGAGACGACGGGCCGGGGGCCGGTCGCGTGGACGGACGACGTCCCGCGACCGGCCCCGCGGCCTTTCCGCAACCGCCCACCGCCCCGACCGCCGCGTCCGTCCCGTCCGCCCGACCGCCCGCCTCCACCCCACCGAAGGCCCGACGCGCGCCCGGACCGACGATCTGGAAACTTGGAGAACATGAGCAAGACCGCCCTCGTCGTCATCGACATGCTCAACCGCTACGACCACCCGGACGCGGAACTCCTCGTCCCCTCCGTCACCCGGGCCCTGCCCGCCGTGGTGCGCCTCCTGGAACGGGCCCGCGAGCGGGGTCTGCCCGTCGTCTACGCCAACGACAACTTCGGCAAATGGCGCTCCCACCACGGGGAGATCCTGGAGGCAGCCCTCGGCGGCCCCCACGCCGAACTGGTCGACCCGGTGCGCCCGGACGAGACGTCCTACTTCGTCGTCAAGGCGCGCCACTCCGTCTTCTACGAGACCCCGCTCGCCTACCTCCTGGGCACGCTCGACGTGGACCACCTGGTGCTCTGCGGCCAGGTCACGGAACAGTGCGTGCTCTACTCCGCCCTCGACGCCCACATCCGGCACCTCTCCGTCACGATCGCCCGGGACGCCGTCGCCCACATCCACGAGGACCTGGCCGACGCCGCCCTGCGCATGATGGAGACCAACATGGGAGCGCGCATCCGCCTCGCCGACGAGGCCCTGGACTGATCCCGCTCCCGGACGGCCCCCGCAGACCCCCGGGACGGACGCGCACGGCGGCGGCTGCCGGGCGGGCCGGCCCCGCCCGGGGCACATTGGTACGGAGGGGCGACCGCCCCTACGCCGGGCCGTCCGCGCGTACGGCACGTGCTGCCGGGTAGTCGGTCGGCAGGAGGCCCTTCCGGCTGCGGGCGGAACCGAGACGGAGCCGAACCCCGCCGTCCGGGCCCGGACCGCCTTCCCGGCGCGAGCGAGAAGGGGCATGACATGAGCACCGATGACGGCACCTCCCGCGTGGTCGTGGGCGTGGACGGTTCGCCGGCCTCGCACGCGGCCCTGCGCTGGGCGCTCCGGTACGCGCGGCGCACCGGAGCGACCGTGCGCGCGGTGGGGGCCTACGACCTCCCCGGGGCGGGGGGATGGTCCGCGTCGGCCGTGGACGTGCTGTTCGACGAGGAACAGGCCCGGCGCTCACTCTCCGAGGAACTCGGCGCGGTCCTCGCCGCGGACGCCGACGTCCCCCTGGTCCAGCACGTGGTGCGGGGAAACCCGGCCCAGGTGCTGATCGGCGAGTCGGACGGCGCCGAACTGCTCGTCGTGGGAAGCCGTGGCCGGGGCGGGTTCGCGAGCCTGCTCCTCGGCTCCGTCAGCCAGCAGTGCGCCGCGCACGCGTCCTGCCCCGTCGTCATCGTCCGCCCGGAGACGGCCGACGGCACCCCGCCCGCGGGCGACACCCCCTGAAGACGCGTCCGAACGCGCGTCGGTGACACGGAGGTCGGATCATCATGAACGCATCCATGTCCTTGGTGCTTCTGCCGGACGGCCATCTCGTGCTCCCCGCCGACGAGGTGACCGGCCTGCTCCGGCACCTCGCGGCCGGGTGGCTGGAGTCGACCGGCGAAGACGACCTCGACCTCGCACCGGAGACGGTGGTGGCCCTGGCGGGAGCGCTGACGGAAGTCGCCGACCGGATCGACGTGGAGTGCATCGCGCTCGCGCCGCGCGGCGACGAGGACCCGTTCGACCAGGAACGGCCGTTCGTCGACGGAAGCGGCGAGGAGGACCCGCCCGGGGACGACGGCCCCTTCGACGACGGCGGCCCGTCCGAGGAGGGGCGCTTCGACGGCGGCGACCCCCTCAGGGACGAGCACGGAGACCCGTACGACGGAGGCGGTCCGCCGCAGCCCTGAGGGAGCGCCCGCGCGGAGCCGGGCCCCACGGGTCCTCCCTCAGGAGCAGGTCCACGTCGGTGAGGCGCCGGGAGCGCGCGTCGAGCTCCGGGTCGTCCAGGTCGTCCCAGCCGATCGGAGCCGCGACGGGCGCGCCGGCCCTGGCCCGCACCGTGTAGGGAGCCACGGCGGTCTGCCCGTACGCGTTGCGCTGGACGTCGAGATAGAGCCGCCCCTCCCGCGCCTTCTTGCGCACCTCGGTGGTGAGCAGGTCGGGGTGGCGGGCGGCGAGCACCCCGGCGACGTCGGAGGCGAAGGCCCGTACGTCGTCGTAGGGCGCGTTCCGGTCCAGCGGCACCAGGACGTGCAGCCCCCGCGAGCCGGTGGTCATGAGCAGCGACGGCAGCTCCAGCCCGTCCAGGAGGTCGCGCAGCCACCGGGCGGCGTCCCGTACCGCCCCGAACCCCTCCTCGGACGGGTCGAGGTCGAAGACCAGCCGGTCCGGGTGGTGGGGGCGGTCGGTCTTCGACAGCCACCGGTGCAGGGTGACGGAGCCCTGGTCGGCGAGGAGGACCAGGGTGGCCGCGTCCTCGGCCAGGACGTACGTGACGGTGCCGCCCTCCTTCGGCATCTCGGCGCGCCCCACCCAGTCCGGGAAGTGGTCCGGCACGTCCTTCTGGAAGAAGCCCCGCTCGCCGATGCCGCCCGGATGGCGCTCCAGCGTCAGCGGGCGGCCGCGCAGGTGCGGCAGCATCCGTGGGGCCACGGCGCGGTAGTACTCCGCGAGGTCGGCCTTGGTGATGCCGTCCTCGGGGAACAGCACCTTCTCCGGCCGGCCGACCGTGACGGCGCGCCTGCCCGCCCGTACCTTCAGGGTCTCCGTCATCGCGTTCTCCCTCTCCGTGCCCGTCGTCCGTGTCCGTCGTCCGTACGGGGCGCCCGCGCGCTCGCCCGGGCCCCGGCTCCGGGGCCCGTTCCGGGGGCTCGTCCCGCGGGTCCTCCCACGGAGCCGCTACCCGCGAAGGCGCGCGGCTACCGCGCGTCCCCGCCGGGCGGCGGACCGCCGGGACGCATACGACCGCCCGTCCGGGGCACTCGCGCCGTGACCCCGCAAGCCGCACGTGAGGAGCTCGACCATGAGGGCGTTGACCTGGCACGGACACCGGGACGTACGCGTGGACACCGTGCCCGACCCCCGGATCGTCGACCCGACGGATGTGATCGTCCGCGTCACGTCCAGCGGCATCTGCGGCTCCGACCTGCACCTGTACGAAGTGTTCGGACCCTTCCTGGACCCCGGCGACATCCTCGGACACGAGCCCATGGGGATCGTGGAGGAGGTCGGCCCCGAGGTGCGTAACCTCAAGGTCGGCGACCGGGTCGTGGTGCCCTTCAACGTCTCCTGCGGCACGTGCTGGACGTGCGACCAGGGCCTGCAGTCCCAGTGCGAGACCACCCAGGTCAGGGAGTACGGGACGGGCGCCTCCCTCTTCGGGTACACCAAGCTCTACGGGCAGGTCCCCGGCGGCCAGGCGGAGTTCCTGCGCGTCCCCTTCGGTGACACCCTGCCCATCAAGGTCGGCCAGGACGCCCCCGACCAGCGCTACCTCTACCTCTCGGACGTGCTGCCGACCGCCTGGCAGGCCGTGGCGTACGCCGACGTCCCGCCCGGCGGCACCGTGACCGTCCTCGGGCTCGGCCCCATCGGCGACATGGCCGCCCGCGTCGCGCTCCACAAGGGCGCGAGCAAGGTCATCGGCGTGGACCTCGTCCCCGAACGGCTCGACCGCGCCCGCGGCCGCGGCGTCGAGGTCCTGAACCTCAAGGAGCACGGCAAGGACCTCGGTGACCGGGTGCGGGACCTCACGGACGGCCGGGGTACGGACGCGGTCATCGACGCCGTCGGCATGGAGGCCCACGGCGCCCCGCTCACCAAGGCCGCGCAGAAGGTCCCGGGCTTCCTCCCCGACGCCGTCGGCCAGAAGATGATGACCAGGGCCGGCATGGACAGCATGGCCGCCTTCGACACGGCTGTGGACGTGGTCCGCCGCGGCGGCACCATCAGCCTCTCCGGCGTCTACGGCGGCGCTGTCGACCCCGTCCCGATGTTCAGCCTCTTCGACAAGCAGATCCAGCTCCGCATGGGCCAGGCCAACGTCTGGCGGTGGGTCGAGGACATCCTCCCGCTCCTGGACGACGCCGACCCGCTCGGTGTCGACGACTTCGCCACCCACACCCTCCCCCTGGAGGACGCCCCCGAGGCGTACAAGACGTTCCAGGACAAGAAGGACGGCATGGTCAAGGCGGTGCTCACCCCCGGCCGCTGAACGGACGCGTGCCGTCCGGCCCCCTCCCGGCCGGGTGGCACGGAACGGTGTGAAATCACGACTTCGTGGAACCCGTCTCTCATGAAAGCGACACCACAGGAAATGTCCGGCCCCACCCGCCCCCCGCTGCTCGACAGCACCGCGTCCCTCCTGGTGAAGGGGTACGGATGGCTTCCCGACCTGCGTCGGCGGGCCGGGAACGCGCCCGCCGTGCCCGTGCGGATCCTCGGCCGACGCGGGGTCGCGCTGCACGGCAAGGAGGCGGTGGACTTCTTCTACGACGAGCGGCACGTCCGCCGGCACGACGCCCTGCCCGGCCCCGTCCTGGACACCCTGTTCGGCCGCGGGGCCGTCCACACCCTCGACGGTGGGCCGCACCGCGGCCGGAAGGCGCTGTTCCTGACACTGCTCAAGGACCCGGAGCGGATCGCCGCCCTGGTGGAGCACGCCCAGGGCGCGTGGGACCGCGCCGAGGCCGGCTGGCAGGGCCGGGAGCGGGTGGTCCTCTTCGACGAGGCCGCCCGCGTCCTCACCCGGGCCGTGCACGACTGGGCCGGCGTCCCGCTGTCCGAGGACGAGGCGGAGACCGCCGCGCGGGACCTCGCGGCCATGGTGGACGGCTTCGCCGCCGTCGGACCCCGCCATGTGCGCGCACGGCGCGCGAGGACGCGGCAGGAGGAGCGGCTCGCCCCGCTGATCGAGGAGCTGCGGCACGCGGGCGCCCCGTCGGGGCAGGCGACGATCGCGCAGGTGGTGGCCGCGCACACCGACGCGAACGGCCGGCAGCTCGACCCGCACACCGCGGCCGTCGAGCTCCTGAACGTCCTGCGCCCCACGGTCGCGGTCACCTGGTTCCTCGTCTTCGCCGCCCACGCCCTGCACCGTTGGCCCGAGCACCGCGGGCTCCTGGCGGCGGACGAGCGGTACGCCTGGGGCTTCGCCCAGGAGGTCCGCCGCTTCTACCCCTTCGCCCCGTTCACCGGCGGCCTCGCGGCGGCCGACACCCGGTGGGGCGGCGTCCCGATCGCCAAGGGCAGCCTGGTCCTCCTCGACCTGTACGGACACGACCACGACCCCGACCTGTGGCCGGAGCCGTACGCCTTCGACCCGACCCGCTTCACCCGGCCGGGCGCGGCGGTCGGCCGCGACGACCTCGTACCGCAGGGCGGCGGCGACCCGGCGGAGGGCCACCGGTGCCCCGGCGAGGACATCACCCTCGCCCTCCTGGCCTCCCTGGTCCCGCGCCTCGCCCGGCTGCCCCACGACGTGCCCGACCAGGACCTGTCGATCCCCCTGCACCGCGTACCGACGCTCCCGCGCAGCGGATACGTCATGGAACGCGTCCGCCTGGGATCGCCGGCGACGGCGCGCTGACCGCCGCGCCGTGCCGCACCCGACGACGGAGAGGAGACCCGCATGAGTGACGCGTACACCCCGGGGAACTCGGAGGACCCGATACCCCGCGACCGCGAGGACGAGCAGGCAGCCGAGGGCGAGGACCCGCTGGCCATCCCCGTCGTGCGGGACCCGGGCGACGAGGACCTCCCGGACACCGACGTGTCCGGCACGGGGCCCCGGGAACACCCCGAGAGCGGGACCGTCAACCCCGAACACCCCACCCCCGACGAGCCGGCCGACTGACCGGGACACCGCCCCCTCGCCCCCCTACCACCACCACCGGAACGGAGTCCCACCCGTGAGCCCCGCCGACCTCGTGTTCACGGCCCTGGGACTCGGAGCGCTGGCGGCGGCGGTCCTGCCCAGGCTCGTGCGGCGCATGCCGCTCTCGATGCCCATGGTGTTCCTGGCGGTCGGAGCCCTGTCCGGCCTGCTGCCCCTCCCGATGCCCGAACTCGACCCGGTCGCGGACCGGGTCTGGGTCGAGCACGTCACCGAGATCTGCGTGATCGTCTCCCTCATGGGCGCCGGACTCGCGCTGAACCGGCGCTTCGGACTGCGCTCCTGGGCCGGGCCGTGGCGGCTCCTCGGCATCACCCTGCCCCTGACCGTCGCCGCGACCGCCGCGCTCACCTGGTGGCTCTTCGACTGGCCGGTGGCCACCGCGCTCCTGGTGGGAGCCCTGCTCGCGCCGACCGACCCGGTGCTGGCCGCGGAGGTGCGGGTGGGGGAGCCGACCGACGAGGACGACGACGAGGACGAGGTACGTTTCACGCTCACCGCCGAGGCCGGCCTCAACGACGGCCTGGCCTTCCCCTTCGTCCTCGCCGCCGTCGCGCTCGCCGGAGCCGGCGGCGCCTGGGCGGAGGCCGACTGGGGACACTGGTTCGGCGTGGACCTCGTGGGCAAGGCGGTGATCGCCGTCGTGATCGGGGTCGTCCTCGGCCGGATGCTCGGCTGGATGTTCTTCCGGGCCGGGGCCGAATCGTTTCGGCTGTCCGAGCACATGGAGGGCTTCGTCGCGCTCGCCGCGACCTTCCTCTCGTACGGCCTCACCGAACTCGCCCACGGCTACGGCTTCGTCGCCGTCTTCGTCACCGCCTGCGCCGTCCGGGCCGCCGAGCGCGGCCACGGCTACCACAAGGTGCTGCACGGCTTCACCGAGCAGGTCGAACGCCTCCTGACGGCGGCGCTGCTCTTCCTCCTCGGCCACTACCTCGCCGCCACCGGCCTCGCCTCGCTGACCTGGCCGATGGTCCTGCTCGCCCTGGCCCTGGTCGTGGTCGTCCGCCCGGTGACGGGCTGGATCGCCCAGCTCGGCTTCGTCACCGGCCCCCGGGAGCGCGTCGTCACCGCCGCCTTCGGACTGCGCGGCATCGGCTCCCTCTTCTACCTCGCCTACGCGCTCGGCCACCACGGGTTCGAGGACCGGGCCCACGAGCTGTGGGTCCTGACCGCCACCACGGTGGCGTTCTCCGTACTCCTCCACGGGGCGAGCGCCACTCCGGTCATCCGCCGTCTGGACCGGCTGCGCGAGGTCCGTCCGTCCGACGCGCCGCCGTGAGCCCCCGCGCGTCGGCCCCACGCGCGTCGGCCCATGCGCTCGGCCGTGCGGGCCCGGCCGGTGCCGGGCCCGCACGGCCGAGGAGCCGGCGGGGGAACGAGCCGTCAGCGGCGCCCCCGCAGCCTCCCGAGGGCGCGGCGCGCCCGGGCCCGGGTCCGGGGGTCGGCGGCGGCGCGCCGTACCGACGCGATCGCCCGCCGCCCCTGGGGGCTGCGACCGAACCGCTTGATGCGGGCCAACAGTGCGGACATGGAGCCTCCTGTACTCGTACGCCATCCGCGGATGTCCGGTGGGGGAGCGCCGCTCCCCGGCGCCCCCGGACACGGCGGCCGTCACTTCCTCGTACCCCCGATGCGGCCGGGCACGCGACGGGCCGTCACCACCGCCCGGGGCGGCGCCTATCCGGCCGGTACGATCCGCTCGACCGCCGCCGCGACCAGCTGCTCGCGCTCCGCCTCGGTGAAGACGTCCGGCAGGGTGAGCTGTTCGACGATCAGCCAGTTCAGGGTCAGGATGAGGAGTTTGACGCCCATGGCGTCGCCGGGGAGGCCGGAGGCCTCGTGGTGGGCGACGTTGGCGTCGACGTCGGCCCGGACCCGTTCGGTGAGGACCTTGCGCAGTTCGGGGCGGCGGGTGGCCTCCAGGCGGAGTTCGAGCAGCGCGAGGTAGCCGGTGCGGAAGGCGGCGATCCGGCCGACGAGCTCGCGCATCAGCTCCGCGTAGGTCTCCCGGTCCCGGCCGGCCGTCTGCTGCCGGGCGATCGTGGCCTCGTCGGGCCGGAGGCGCTCGTAGACCCGGGCGCCGGCCTGGGTGAGCAGGTCGTCGCGGTTGGCGAAGTAGTTGGAGGCGGTCCCGGCGGGGACGGCCGCCTCGGTGTCTACCGCCCGGAACGTCAGGCCCCGGGCGCCCTGCCCGGCCAGCACCTCGATCGCGGCGTCGACGAGGGCCGCGCGCCGCTGGTCGTTCCGTCTCACCATGGACCCACTCCGTCTGTGCTGTCGACTTCATACCACTTCAGCAAGAGTACTGCGTATGGAGTGCCGAGAGCCGCGCAAGCTCACGCGCCGCGCGACCCCCAACCCGGAGAGCGGCCGCACGGACGCCGACTCCCGCGGCCTGAAAGGGCGTTGGCGGGGCACACGCACCGCATGACCGTTTCCAAGACCGGCGTCCTCGTCCTCGACAGCACCGACCCCGAACCCCTCGCGCGCTTCTACGCCGCCCTGCTCGACGCCACCGTCGAACCGAGCTCCGGCGACCCCGACCTGCTCCTCGTCTCCGGCTCCGCGGGCGTCGTCCTCGGCATCCGCCGCGACCCCGGCCAGGCGCCGCCGAGCTGGCCCCGGCCGGACGACTCCCAGCAGGCCCACCTGCTCATCCTCGTGGCGCCCGACGCGCTCGACGAGGCCGAGCGGGAAGCCGTCTCCCTGGGCGCGCGCCCCGTCTCCGCCGACCAGAACGGCACCCGGCTCGACCGGCGCACCGACACGCGCCGCTACACGGACCCGGCCGGCCACGCCTTCGTGCTCGCCCCCACCGGCGCTGTTTCCGCGTGACGCACGGGGGCAGCCGCCCCCGTGCCCGCCCGTACGACCGAGGAGGACCACCATGACCCGTCACGAGCGCCGCCGCACCCTGCCCGCGGACGGCCCGCCGCGGACCACGCCCTCGGAGGCCGTCGGCGAGAGCGGCGACGTCGCGGCGCGCCGGGAGGCCGAGAAGGCGACCCGGGACGGCGCCCCCGACGACGAGGGCGGCATGACCGAGAAGCGCCAGTCCCCGGGCCTGGGCCGCGAGGAACAGCGCCGCCCGCACGGGCGGAGGGGCGAGGCCGAGACCGAGGAGCGCTAGGACGTGTGCCGGAAGTAGCGCCGCCTGCCCGCCGGGCAGGCGGGACTTTCGACACGCGCCCTCGCACCGCCCCCGACGGCTGCGCTCCCCGACGGCCGAGTCCGCCCGGTGACTGCGCGCGCCCGTCCCGGGTAGACGCCGGGCGGACGTCCGATCGGCCGGAGGAGGGATCATGCCCGGATCCGGAAGCTCGTACTGGATGGAGTCGGCGCCGCCCGGCCCCGCCCACCCGCCGCTGGAGGGCGGCCTCACCGCGGACGCGGTCGTCGTGGGCGCCGGGATCGCCGGCCTCTGCACCGCCCGCGCGCTCAACCGCGCCGGACGCGACGTCGTGGTCCTGGAGGCCGGCCGGATCGGATCCGGCGTCACCGGGCACACCACCGGGAAACTGACCTCCCTCCACGGCCTCCGCTACGAGCCCCTCCGCCACGCCCAGGGGGACAGGGCGGCCGCCAGGTACGCCGCGGCCCAGGAGGACGCCCTGCGGGAGGTCGTGCGGCTGTGCGAGGAGCTCGGCGTCGACGCGGAGATCGAACACCGCCCGGCGTACACGTACACCTCCGACGAGGAGCGGACCGGGGAGATCCGCGCGGAGGCGGCTGCCGCGGCCGGAGCCGGCCTGCGGGCCGTCGAGGTGGACGGGGAGCCCGGCGAGGCCGGGACGGGGCTCCCGTTCCCCGTCGCGGCGGCGGTCCGCGTGGAGGACCAGCTGCAGTTCCACCCGCGCCGCTTCCTGCTCGCCCTGGCCGGCGACCTGGTCGCCCACGGCGGCCGGATCCACGAGGGCACCCGCGTCACCGGTCTCAAGGAGGGCGCCGAGTGCCGCCTCACCCTCGAGGGCGGGGGCACGGTCCACGCCCGCGACGTCGTCCTCGCCACCCACTTCCCGCTCCGCTGCCACCCCACCCTCCTGATGCGCCTCTCGCTGCGCCGGGAACTCGTCGTCGCCGCCCCCGTCGAGGAGCGCCACGCCCCCCACGGCATGTACTGGAGCGACGAGGACGACGTCCGCTCGGTGCGCACCGCCCCCCTTGCCGGCGGCCGGCGGCTCCTGATCGTCTCGGGCGAGTCCTTCGAGCCGGGGAGCGGAGGCGTCCGCGCCCGGTACGAGCGCCTGGAGGCCTGGGCGCGCGACCGGCTGCCGGGCTTCGCCCGGGCGCCCGTCGTCCACCGGTGGGCCGCCCAGGACGTCGACACGGTCGACGGGGTCCCCTGCGTCGGACACGAGCACCCCGACACCGAGCACGTGTACGTGGCCACCGGCTTCGGCGGATGGGGGCTCAGCAACGGGGTCGCCGCGGGCCGGCTGCTCGCCGCGCACGTGACCGGCGCGCCCCGCCCGGACTGGACGGAGCTCTTCGACCCGCGCCGCCGGCTCCCCGTCCGCGAGACGCCCGGGGCCGTCCGGCACCAGGCCGCTGTCGCCCGCCACTTCCTCGCCGGGCTGCGGACCGGCCGCCGCTGCACCCACATGGGGTGCGAACTGGGCTTCGACGACGCCGAGCAGACGTGGGAGTGCCCCTGCCACGGCTCCCGCTTCGCGGCCGACGGCAGCGTCCTCCAGGGCCCGGCCACCCGCTCCCTGGAGGACTGAGGCCCCGGCGGGCCCCGACCCGTCCGCCCGCGGCCCCGCGCAGGGGGAGGAATGGTACGTACGGGACGGGGGAGACGCGACGGTGAAGGGCGGCCGCCCCGCACGGGGGCACCCGCACAGGACGCGCCCCTACGAGACGCGCCCGCACGGGACGCGCCCGCCCGGAGGACCGCACGGCAGGACGACAGGACGGAGGAACGCGATGGACAGCGGCGAGAACGAGTACCGGATCGCCCGGTTCAGGGAACGGCTCGCACGCGACGACACGGCCGAACTGGGAGTACGCGTCGAGACGCGCGGTGGGGCCGTGCTCCTGACGGGCACCGTACCGACGGCCGGAGAGCGGGAGGAGATCCTCCGGCTCGCCGAGACGGAACTGGCCGGCCTCCTCGTCCGCGCGGACCTGACGGTCGCCTGCATCGATCCCCCCGAGCGCCCCGAGGAGCTGCTGTGACCGCCCCGGAACGACAGGAGGACGGAGCCGTCGTCCGGGTGGCGGCCGTCGGAGACATCCATCTGAGCCCGGACTGCCGGGGCCTGCTGCGCCCCTCCTTCGAGACCCTGCCGCTCTGCGCGGACGTCCTCCTCCTCGCCGGGGACCTCACCCGCCACGGAACGGTCCCCGAGGCGGAGGTGGTCGCGGACGAGGTCCGGGACCTCGGCGTCCCCGTGGTCGCCGTCCTCGGCAACCACGACTACCACTCCGACCGGGAGGCGGACATCGCCCGCGTCCTCACCGACGCGGGGGTCTCCGTCCTGGAGGGCGACCGGACGGTCCTGCCGGTGGACGGCGGCCGGCTCGGCATCGCCGGCACCAAGGGCTTCTGCGGCGGCTTCGCGGGCCGCAGCGCCGGAGAGTTCGGCGAACGCGAGATGAAGGACTTCGTCCGCACCACGCGCCGGGCCGCCGAGGGACTCCACGAGGCCCTGTCCGACCTGGCCGACTGCGAGGCGCGGATCGCCCTGACCCACTTCTCGCCCGTCCCCGACACGCTCGCGGGCGAGCCGGTCGAGATCTACCCGTTCCTCGGCAGCTACCTCCTGGCCGAGGCCATCGACGGGGCGGGCGCCGACCTCGCGGTGCACGGCCACGCCCACCTGGGCACCGAGCACGGCATGACGGCGGGCGGGGTGCGCGTCCGCAACGTCGCCCAGCCCGTCATCGGCAAGGCCTTCGCGCTCTACCACCTGCCCCTCACCCGGACGCCGGAGCCCTCCGGAGCCGGGAACGCACCCGGGAGGGCCGGTCGGCCTCCCGCGGCCGACGCCCCGATGTGACACCGGCCGCCACCCCGTACGACGAAGGGGGCCGTACGACCCGAAGGTCGTACGGCCCCCTTCGCAGCGGCCCCGGACCGCCTCACGGAAGGGGCCCGGGCCGCGTGGCGACAGTTCCCGGACCGCCTCACGGCAGGGGAGTGCCGCCGGTGGCGTTGACGATCTCCCCGGTGATGTAGCTCGCCCCGGGCGAGGCGAGGAAGACGTACGCGGGCGCCATCTCCGCCGGCTGGGCGGGGCGCCCCAGGGGCGACTGGCCGCCGAAGTCCTTCACGTCCGGCATCGTCGCGGGGATCAGCGGGGTCCACACCGGACCCGGGGCGACCCCATTGACGCGGATGCCGCGCTCGGCGAGCAGCTGCGCCATGCTGTGGGTGAAGGAGACGATCGCGGCCTTCGTCATCGCGTAGTCGAGGAGGTGCGGGCTCGGCTGGTAGCCCTGCACCGAGGTGGTGTTGATGATGGACCCGCCGCGCGGCATGTGGGGGAGGACCGCGCGGGAGAGCCAGAACATCCCGTACAGGTTCGTCTTCATCACCCGGTCGAACTGCTCCGTGCTGATGGCCTCGATCCCGTCGGGCCGGGCCATCTGGTACGCGGCGTTGTTGACGAGGACGTCGACGCGCCCGAACTCGCCCGCCGCCCGGTCGATCAGGGCCGTGCACTGCTCCTCGTCGCGGACGTCGCACTCGACGGGGACGGCCTTGCGGCCCGCCTCGCGGACCAGGCGCGCCGTCTCGGCCGCCTCGTCCGTCTCCTCCGGCAAGTGGGTGAAGACGATGTCCGCGCCCTCGCGGGCGAACGCGAGGCACACGGCCCTGCCGATCCCGGAGTCGCCGCCGGTGACGACCGCCACCCGGTCGGGGAGCAGGTCGTGGCCCCGGTAGGACTCCTCGCCGTGGTCGGGCCGCGGATCCATCCGCTCGGTCGAGCCGGGATGCTCCTGCTGCTGGTCGGGGAACGGGGGGACGGGGTGGTGCGGGGGGTTCTCGCTGGTGTTCATGGGGTTCGGCTACCCGGCGGCCCGGTCCGTATCCCGCTTTCCGGGCGGACAGGGGCCATCTGGCCGGGCAGGAGCCGTGCGGCCGGGCAGGAGCCGTCCGGCTGTCCCCCCCCCCGGGGCGGGCACGCGAATGAGCCGGGGGGACCGGGGCAGGCGGACCCCGGGCGGCGGTGGACCGCCGACCGTCCTTCCCCACCGGAGGAGTTGTCGAGAAATGACCGAGCACACGTGGAGCTACCGTTCGACCGCGGGGCACCTGGCCGGCGCCGACCTGACCGGCTACAAGGTCGAGGCGACCGACGGCGGCATCGGAAAGGTGGACAAGCACTCCGACGAGGTGGACGACTCCTATCTGGTCGTGGACACCGGCCCCTGGATCTTCGGCAAGGAGGTCCTGCTGCCGGCGAGCACCGTGACCCGGATCGACCCGGAGGAGCGGACGATCTTCGTGGACCGCACCAAGGACCAGATCAAGGACGCCCCGGAGTTCCGCCGCGACGAGCACCTGGACGACGCGGCCTACCGCGACCAGCTGGTCACGTACTACGGCCTGGGCGGACCCTTCGGCGGCCGTCTCGTCTGACGGGCCGGACGGGAACGCGACGGGAACGAGGGGCGGGCCCGAACCTGTCTCTTATACACATCTCCGAGCCCACGAGACTCGCAGACGGCCTTGGCGGCCTCCTCGCGCGCCGCCCGCTCCTGCCCCCGTTCGCCCTCGGGGTGGAAGAACACCTCGGTGCCCACGCCCCGGCACGCCGCCGCCATCTGCCAGTTCCACTGGTGCTCCGCCCGCCCGGGCAGATGCGACACCTTGGCCATCCCGGTCGTCCTCCTCGCATCGGTTCGTGAATGCCTCCAATGTCGCGTCTGGCCGCAAAGGGCACCTCGAAACGCCCGTACGGCGGAAAACGCGTCGCCGTACAGGCGTTTCGAGGGGGTCACCGGGGCAGTTCGACCGAAACGTGCGGGGACAGGGCGCGCAGGAAGGCGGCCGCGTCGAAGGCCGCGCCGGCGGAGGCGACGCCGACCGTCCCGGCCCGGCCGGTGAGGGCACGGTCCACCGCCTCCACGGCGAGCGGCGCGCTGACGGCGTAGATGTCCCCGCCGCGCGCCACGGCCCGCCGCTCCTCACCGCCGGAGCGCACGACGGCCTCGACGAGGAACGTCTGGTCGGACCGCCCCCGCCCGTCGACCGCGGCAGGCGCCGGCGTGTCGGGCGAGGCCAGGTCCCGCGCGGCCTCGGCCGTCATGTAGGTGCGCACCTCGGGGACGGCCAGGTGGCTGGGGACGGTGACGACGTCGGCCATGGTGAACTCCCCGATCACGGACCGGACCCCCAGCGGTTCGGGGAAGGCCCACTCCAGGGCCGGCGGGGCGTCGTCGCGGTACCGCAGCCCGCCGCCCTCGAACACCACGCGCCGGCCGTCCCTGCGCTCCCGGGAGACCGCGCCCGCCGTACGGGTGCCGGCGGTGGGGTGCCAGCCGCTCAGCCCGTACGCGACGTGCACCTCGTCGGCCTCCTCCCAGTCGCCCGCCGCCGCCGTGACCAGCAGGTCGCCGAGGCCGCCGAAGAACGCCATCGCGGGGACCACGAGGGTGCCCGCCGCGGCGGCGCGCTCCGCGAAGTGCGCGAACGTGTCGAGGTTGGCCTCGATCTCCGCGGCCACGTCCACGTACGGGATCCGGGCGCGGAGCGCCGCCTCGATCACCGGCGCCGCGGTCGTGGCGAAGGGGCCGGCGCAGTTGACCACGGCGTCCGCGCCGGTCAGCGCGCGGTCGAGGGAGGCCGGGTCGTCGACCGTGGCCGGCCGCACGCCGAGCCCCGGACGGGAGGCCGCGAGCGCCCGCAGCCTGCCCTCGTCGCGCCCGGCCAGGACCGGTGTGAACCCCCGCTCCAGCAGCTCCGCCACCACGAACCGCCCGGTGTGCCCGTATGCCCCGAAGACCGCCACGACCCGACCCGTCCCCATCACAGCTCTCCCGCCGCTCTTGATTGTTCAACCTTGAATCATTCTGGCGGGGGTGGATCATCGGCACCAGAACCGGAAGCGCCGTCACCCGCACACTTTCGGACAGGGCCGCCGGACGTCCCCGGAAGCCTGGAAGGTGACGGGGCCCGGGAGTTCGGTGACGGCCCGGCGGTCGGCCCGGGGGATGCCGAGGAGGGCGCGGGCCCGGTGGACGGCCGCGAGCTGCGCGGCCCCGTGCGGACCCCGGTCGAAGAGCTCCAGGGCCTGCTCCGGGGTGGCCAGGACCCGGACCGGGGTGCGATCGGCGCCCGCGCCGGCGGGCGGAGGCCCGAGGCGGGTGAGGACGGCGGCGTGACAGACGAGCGCGTACGACCCTTCCGCCGCTTCCGCCGCTTCTGACCTGTCCTGGCCGTCCGACCGGTCCGATCCTTCCGACCCGTCCGGGCCTTCCGGGCCGAGGAGGTGCCCGAGGTACAGGGGGCGGGCGGCCGTCGCCGCCGCCTCCCCGCCGGCCTCGCGCACCAGGGTGGCCCAGGGGTCGCCGTGGTCCGCCGGCCCGGGCGCGCCGCCGGGCAGCCGGGCCGCGCCGGTGCCGGGGTCGAGGAGGACGAGGACCCGCCCGTCCGGAGCGAGCAGCCAGCCCTCCGACCGGCGCACCGGAAGGCCCTCCGGGGCCGGGGCGGGACGGAAGGGGAAGTGCTCGCGGACCCGCGCGGTACGCAGGACACCGACCCGGTCCAGGACACCGGGGGCGATCGGGACGCCGTCCTCCAGGAGCGCGGGGCCCGCGCCGTCGATACGGGCGCGCAGCGCGGACAGGACCCGGCGGGCGTCGCCCGGGGTCATCAGACCGGGCAGGTCGGCGGGCTCGGCGAACTCCACGGCCTCGACCTCGTGCCCGGGCAGCCGGATCGCGGCGATCCGCCCCTCGTCCCAGACGCCTCCGTCGTAGACGTGCAGGATCTCGCCCGGGAACCGCATGACCCCCGGCGCGCCGAAACCCTCGGCGGAGACCCAGTCGACGGCGAGGCCCCGGTCGACGACCGCCGTCACGCCGAGCTCCTCCCACAGCTCCCGGGCGGCGGCGCGCGCGGGGGACTCGCCCTTGTCGACGGCCCCGCCCGGCAGCAGGCACGAGGGGCGGTAGTCGACGCGCTGGACCAGGACCCGCCCGCACGCGTCGGTGATCAGCACCGACGTCCCGGCCCACAGGGCGGCCGAGGTGCGCAGGGCCCCGTACTCCTCGTCGGTCATCGACGGGCCGGGGGACCCGTCGGGGGCGGAAGGCGTCGTCATCTCTCTCCGATCGGTGCGCCGCCCCGGCGGGGCGGGGCGGCGAAGAAGGGGGCCGTGGCGCGGACGGCGGGCCGGTACGGGGCGCCGGCGCCGCGGACACCGTCTCGTTCCCCGGCGGTCCGGCGGCGACACGCCCGCCCCCGTCCGCTCAACGGGCGGGGGAGCGGGGCGTCACGCCCCCCGCGGAGGAGCGGACCGCACGGCCGTTCACCCCGCCCGCACGCTCCGCCCGCGCGCCCTCCCCGGCCGCGGCGGGGCACGCCGTACGCGCCGCTCAGTTCACCCGGATCCCCAGGACGCACGCGTCGTCCTCGTGGCCCGCGATCTCGGGATCAGCCAGCAGCGCGTCGATCAGCTCCCGAGGCTCCAGGTGGGACGAGGCCGCCACCGCCTCCGCGAGCCGCCCGATCCCCACGGTCACGTCCTCGCCCCGGTGCTCGACCATCCCGTCCGTGTAGAGGACCAGCAGGTCGCCCGGGAGCAGCGGCACGGACGAGGTCTCGTACGCGTACCCCGGCAGCGCGCCGAGGAGCGGACCGCGCTGCTTGGCCTCCAGCGGCTCGGCGCGGCCGTCGCGCAGCAGCAGCGGCGCGGGATGGCCGGCGTCGGCCCAGTGCAGCACCTTCTCGTCGTCGAGGTGGCCGGCCACCACCGTGGCCGTCTGTCCCGCCGGGTCGCTGCACACCAGCTCGTTCAGCCAGGTCGTGATCTCCCCTGCGGACGCGCCCGTCTGCGCCAGGCCCGCCAGGGCGTGGCGTTGCTGCGCCATCCGCGCCACGGCCTCCAGACCGTGCCCCGACGCGTCGCCGATCGCCACGAGCACCCGGCCGTCCGGCAGCAGCCGGCACTTGTACCAGTCGCCGCCCACCGCCGCCTCGGGCTCGGCCGGCCGGTAGGCGGCGGCCACCGTGAGGCCGACCGCCGCGAGCGCCTCCGAATGCGTCGGCAGGATCGCCTCGCGCAGCGTGTCCGCGATCCTCCGCTCCGCCTCCGTCTGCCGCCGCAGCAGATCCGTCTCCCGCTCCGTCTCGGCCAGCCGCCGCCGGCTGCGGATCTGCGGCGTGAGGTCGCGGGCCACCAGGTTGAGGGCCCAGGCCCGGCCGTCCGTCCCGGTGGCCGGCCGCCCCAGGAGGTCGAGCGTGCGGACCTCGCCGAGCACCACGAAGCGGATCCGGGTCCAGGCGGGCTCCTCGCCCGCGAGGACCGAGGTGAGGAACTCGGCGAACGCCGTCAGGTCGTCCGGCAGCAGCGCGTCGCACAGCTGTTCAAGGGACCACGGCATGCGCACGTCGGTGTGGAGGATCCGGCTGAGCCCCTCCGACCAGGTCACCTTCCCGGAGAGCAGGTCCCAGTTCCCCCAGCCCATCGAGGCGATGAACTGCGCGTCGATCGTCATCATCTCGGCCGTGCTCTGCAGGGGCCGCCACGTCACGAGGAGCTGCTCGCCGCACCGGGCGGCGGTGTACAGCAGCGGGGTCCGGTGGATCCGTCCGAGCCGCTGCTCCGTGTAGTCCACCACCTGGCCGTTCAGGGACTTGCCGGTGCCCACCACGTCCGTCAGGGCGGCAAGCAGGCCGGAGTCCGCCGCGCCCGGCCGCGCCTCCAGGAAACGCTGCCCGACCTGGTGGTCCGGCTCCTCCAGCCAGTCCGCCGACCTGATGCGGTTGCCCGCCACGATCCGGAAGTCCGGGATGCCGCCCGACTCGTTCCACAGCGGTTCGAGCAGCACGGCCGAGGCCGGGATCGCGGCGAGGATCGAGCAGACCCCGCGGGCGCCCGGCTCATGGCTGCCGCACAGGCACGGCGAGGCCTCGCCCGTCTCCACGGAGGGCGGCAGCACGGCCAGGGACCGCACCGGGGACGCCCGCTCGGTGCTGGCCGGCGCTCCCGATGGACGCTCCGCGTTCCGGCGTACCGCCGCGCGCAGGGACGTGACCTCGCGGCCGATCATGTCCTTGAGGGCATCGACGCTGTCGGGCAGGGGAAAGCTCACCGTCCGCCTCCGCGAACCACACGAGGTGCCGCTCGCCTCCGAGCACCGGCGGCGCCTCGCTCGGCTCCACCGGCCACTCGCCTGACGGCGGCCTGCACGGCCGCCAGGGCCCCGGCCGCCACGAGGCGGCTGCCCATCGCGAGGTGATCCATGCACGGAACAACGGCCACGCCCGGCCGAACCACCCCGCGACCGGCCCCGGGGCCGCGACCGCCCCGGCCCTCACGACCGCCCCGGCCCTCACGACCGGCCCGGCCCCCGCCGCCCATCACGGCCCCGGGCCTCACGACGGCCCGGCGCCCGTGACGACCCCGGCTTCGTCACGGCCCCGAGCCCCGCACCCACGGCGGCCCCGCGCTCCGCGACGGCCCCGTCAGCGGCTCCGGTCGCTCCGGTCGGTGTTGAGCCGGGCGGCCCGCCGTGTCAGATGGTCCCGCTCGGCCAGGTTGGGCGCCCTGCGGGCCGCCTCCGCGTACAGCCGCGCCGCCGTCGCCGCGTCGCCGGCGCGCTCGTGGAGGTACGCCGCCACCGCCGCGTACCGGGGCAGTGAACCGTCCAGTGGCGCGAGCGCCGCGAGACCGGCCCGCGGCCCGTCCGCCTCGCCGACCGCCACCGCGCGGTTGAGCCGTACGACCGGGCTGTCCGTCAGGCGCGCCAGCTCGTCGTACCACTCGACGATCTGCACCCAGTCCGTCTCCTCCGCGGTGGGCGCGTCGGCGTGCAGCGCCGCGACGGCGGCCTGGGCCTGGAACTCGCCCAGCCGGTCGCGCGCCAGGGCCGCCTGCAGGATCCCGACGCCCTCGGCGATCGCCGCCGTGTCCCACCGGCCCCGGTCCTGCTCGGCGAGCGGCACCAGACCGCCGTCGGGCCCGGTCCTGGCCGCACGCCGGGCGTGGTGGAGCAGCATGAGGGCGAGCAGCCCCGCCACCTCGGGGTGGTCGATCACGGCCGCTAGCTGCCGGGCGAGCCGGATCGCCTCGGCGGCGAGGTCGACGTCGCCCGAGTACCCCTCGTTGAAGACGAGGTAGAGGACGCGCAGCACGGTGGCCACGTCGCCGGGCCGGTCGAGGCGCACGCCGGAGACCGTCCGCTTGGCCCGGCTGATGCGCTGCGCCATGGTCGCCTCGGGCACCAGATAGGCCCCGGCGATCTGACGCGTGGTCAGCCCTCCCACGGCGCGCAGCGTGAGCGCGACCGCGGACGACGGCGACAACGACGGGTGGGCGCAGAGGAAGTAGAGCCGGAGCGTGTCGTCCACGGCGGGCACGGGCCCGGGAGCCGGCTCCTCCTCGACGCGGTCCTCACGCCGACGCCGGGCGGCGTCCGCCCGGGTCGCGTCGAGGAACCGGCGCCAGGCCACGGTGACCAGCCAGCCCTTCGGATCCCGGGGCGGATCCGCCGGCCAGGTGCGGACCGCCTCGACCAGCGCGTCCTGCACGGCGTCCTCGGCCGCCGCGAAGTCGGCCCCGCGGCGGACGAGGATCCCGAGGACGCCCGGCACGAGGCCCCTGAGCAGGGCCTCGTCCATCAGTGGCACCACTCCGCGGCGGTGGGCGGCGCGGTCAGGAACGGGCGCACCTCCAGCCACTCGTGGATCGGCTTCCCGCCCGCCCCGGGGGCCGCCGACAGCTCGCCCGCCAGCTCGACGGCGCGCTCGTAACCGTCGACGTCGATCACCATCCAGCCGGCGATCAGGTCCTTGGTCTCGGCGAACGGCCCGTCGGTGACCGGCGGGCGGCCCTCGCCGTCGTACCGGACCCACGCCCCCTCCGGGGCCAGCGCCTGGCCGTCGACGAACTCGCCGCTCTCCCGCAGCCGGTCCGCGAAGTCGTTCATGTACCGCACGTGCGCCGAGATCTCCTCCGGCGTCCACCGGTCCATCGGCACGTCGTTGACCGGGTCCGGGGCGCCCCGGTAGTGCTTCAGCAGCAGGTACTTCGCCATCGTGGTCTCTCCTCGGAGGGGGTGCGGCCCATTGTGGTCGCGTTCACCCCGGGGACGGAGCGGGGCACGGGTTCTCGACATCGCCGCCCGGACTCTTTCCCGCGGTACGCGTGCGAGGGGGCGGCTCCGGTCCGGAGCCGCCCCGGGGCGGAGGTCAGCCGGTCGCGCCGGGGACCCAGTGGTTGTGGACGCGCATGATGCGCGGGGCGATGCCGGTCTCGGGCCGGCCGTGCTCGACGGCGACGGGCGTCATCTTCTCGACGAACGCGTTCATCTGCTGCTCGGTCTCCCACATGTCGAAGACCTCGATCCCGTCGTCCGTCGACACGCACGCGTGCGCCACGCAGCCGTCGAAGACACCGGGCGTCCGCTGGAGCGCGGCGTTGAGCTCGTCGTACTGCTCCGTGGAGACTCCCGGGACGACGGCGTGGACGAAGAGCGTCATGGCGGTGCCTCCTCGTGCGGCGGGGCGGAGGGCCCCGGCCCGCCCCTGTGGCGGCGGTCCGCCCCTCTCCCTCTGCCGGCACACCGCCTACTGCCCCGTACCGCGTCCGAGCGGCCCGGCACCGCCTCAGCGGCGCCGCCGGGGCAGGTGAGGGCCCCTGAGGGCGGCCCGGGCCGCGTTGGCGCCCGGAGCGCCGTGGACCCCGCCGCCCGGGTGCGCGGTGGCGGAGGCGAGGTAGAGGCCCCGGATCGGGGTGCGCGGGCGTCCGGTGCCCGGCACGGGGCGGAAGACCAGCTGCTGGTGCACGTTGGTGGTGCCCTGGTTGACGGCCCCGCCCACCAGGGACGGGTTGAGCCGTTCCAGATCGGGCGGCGCCAGGACCCGCCGGGCGCGGACGGTGGCGCGGAACCCGGGGGCCAGGCGCTCGATGCCCGCCTCGACGCGGTCGGCGATCGCCTCCTTCTCGCGCTCGTCCCAGCGCCCGCGGATGCCGTCCTCCCCGGCGTCGGAGCGGATGTGCTGCGGGACGTGCGTGTAGCCCCACGCCGATTCCGTACCGGCGGGGGAGCGGGTCGGGTCCGCCGTGGTCATCTGCCCGAGCACGGTGAACGGCACCTCCGGCACCTGCCGCATGGCGATCTGCCCGGCGAAACGGGTGAGCGCGTCCATGCCCTCGGCGACGTGCACGGTCCCGGCCCGGCGCGCGCCCTCGGAGGTCCAGGGGATCGGACGGTCGAGCGCCCAGTCCACCTTGACCGTGGAGAAGTCCCACTGGAAGCGGCGCAGATCGGCGCGGAGCCGCGGCGGCAGGTGCTCCTCGCCGACGAGGCGCTCGTACAGCTGGGGCGCCGGGACGTCGGCGAGGACCGCCCGCCGCGCGGGGACCTCGGTGCCGTCCTCGGTGCGCACGGCGACCGCCCGGCCGCCCCGGACCACCACCCGGACCACGGGGTGGCCGCAGCGCAGTTCGCCGCCCCGGGCGAGCAGCCGCGCCACGAGCGCGTCGGTGAGCCTGCCCGCCCCGCCCACGGGCACGGGGAAGCCGTGGTCCTGCCCGAGCATGCTCATGAGCCAGCCGAAACCGCCGCCGAGGGCCGACTCGGGGCCCAGGTCGGCGTGGAGCGCGTTTCCGGCGATCAGCAGCTTCCCGCCCTCGCCCGCGAAGTTCTCCTCGCCGAAGCGGCGCGCGGGCAGGAGCATCGTGCGCAGCAGCCGCAGCGCGTCGCCGGGACCGGTGCGGGCAAGGAGCCGCGCCCCCGCCCGCACCGGCGGGAACGGGGTGAACAGGCACCCGATCAGGTCGTCGGCGACACCGCGCCAGAGCCGGTGCAGCCGCTCCCAGGCCGCGCCGTCGTCGGCGGCGAAGCCGGCCGCCGAGGCGGCGGTCTCGTGGACGTCGCGGTCGAGGACCGCGCAGCGCCCGTCGGCGAGCGGATGGGCCACGACGGCGGGGGCGTGGCTCCAGCGCAGCCCGTACCGGTCGAGCGCGAGGTCCCGGATCACCGGCGACGCGGCGGCGAGCGGGTAGAAGGCGCTGAAGGTGTCGTGGACGTAGTCGGGGTGGACGCCCCGGTCGCTGCGCACGGCCCCGCCCGGCTCGTCCCGGGCCTCCAGGACGACGACGTGCCATCCGGCGTCGGCGAGGAGGTTGGCCGCCACCAGGCCGTTGGGCCCGGCGCCGACGACCACGGCGTCGGGCGCCGTCACGTCCGCGCTCCCCGCTCCCGGACCTCCCGGGAGGTGGCGACCTCCTCCAGGCGTGCCAGCATGCTGCGGTGCCGCCAGCGCGTCAGCACGTCGACGGCCGTGTTGTGCCAGCGGGCGGCCGGGCCCCGGAGGGGATGCTCGTCGACAACGACGAGGGTGTCGCGGCCCCACGGTTCGAGCCGGAAGGCGATGCGCGCGGTGCCCAGGTCGGTCTTCGCCTCCAGTTCGAGGCGGCGGCTCGGCTCGCAGATCCGGGAGGTGGTGCGGCCCCGGTAGGACTTCGGTCCGAGCTTCAGCACGTATCCCAGTTCCGCACCCGGGGCGGGCCACTGCCCGTCCTCCTCCCACGTGTCGTGGGTGCCGGTCACGAACCGCGAGTACAGCCGTCCGTCGCTCAGGACCGACCAGACGTCCTCGGGCGTGGCCTCGACGAGACGGTTCCACTGTGCCATGGCTGCGATCTCCTCAGGAGGGAAGTCGGGAGGGAGGTTCAGGAGGGAAGAGGGGAGGGGCGTCGGGAGCGGACGCGGAGGACTCCGGCCACGGCACCGGCCCCGACGGCCAGGGCGGCGGCCCGGCGGCCCGCCGTACGGAGCCGCGCGTGCCGGCCGCCGGACACCGCCGCCGTGTCCCCGGACGGTTCGTGGAGGATGCCGATGGTCTCCGGGGCCGTGCCCGGGTCGCCGAAGTAGGTGTTCTCGGTACGCCGCCGGATCACACGCCGCACCAGGCCGGGCGCCAGGGCGTGGGCGGCCGGCAGGAGGCGTGCGCCCGGTCCGACGACCACGCGCCGCCGGGGGCGGACCGCCGCGCGCACGACGGCCGCCGCGACCCGTTCGGGGGTGGCGACGGCCGGCAGGGACCGGACGCGGCGGCCGGTGCGGTTGGCCGCGTGCTGGAAGAACGGGGTGTCGACGCCGGTCGGGAGGACGGTGCACACGGCGATCCCGTGGTCCCCGGAGAGCGCCAGTTCCTGGCGCAGCACCTCGTCCAGGGTGATCAAGGCGGCTTTGGAGGCCGCGTAGGGGCCCTGGTACGGCGCCTCGACGGCACCCCCGAGCAGGGACGAGACGGTGACGACCACGCCCCGTCCCCGGCGGCGCATCGCGGGGAGCGCGGCCCGCATCCCGTGGAACACGCCCAGGACGTTGACCTCCCACAGCCGCCGCACGTCGTCCGGCGGCACCCGGTCGAGGCGTCCCAGGACGCCGACACCCGCCGCGTTCACCCAGACGTCGATCCGGCCGTACCGGTCGAGCGCCGCCCGGGCGACCCGGGTCGTCGCGGCCGCGTCGGTGACGTCGGCGGGGACGGCCACCGCCTCGGCCCGGGCGTGCGCGGCCGTGCACTCCCTCGCCACCTCCGCCAGGGCGTCCGCGCTGCGGGCGGTGACGACCAGGCGCGCGCCGCACGAGGCGAACGCCCGTGCCACGGCGCGTCCGATCCCGCTCGACGCGCCCGTGACCACGACGACGTCGCCGGGTTCGAACCCGTTCTCTCCTGTCCTCATGCGTGGCATCTGACCTGTTTCGAAGGGTTCATGCACCCGGGGTGGTCCATCGGAGCGGGATCGGGCCCCGCTGCTACGCCCGCTTCCCCGGCGCGTCACCGGACGGCCCGCGCCGCCCCTCCGCGTCCCCGGCGTCCCGCTCCCGGTCGATCCCCTCGAACCGCCGCAGGTCGTCCTCGTCCCACGCGCGCGTGTCCCGCGGCTCCGTGTACGGCTCCCGGTCCGGCGGCATCCCGCCGAGCACGGCCCGCTGCCGCACCGCCTCCGCGTCGAACTCCAGACCCAGGAGCAGGGCCAGGTTGCTGATCCACAACCAGACCAGGAAGACGATGACGCCGGCCATCGTGCCGTACGTCTTGTTGTACGAGGCGAACTGGCCGACGTACAGCGCGAACCCGGCGGAGGCGAGCATCCAGATCAGCAGGGCCAGGAAACTGCCGGGGGTGATCCACTTCCACCCCTTGACCTTGGCGTTGGGGCTGGCCCCGTACAGCAGCGCGATCATGGCGGACACCAGCAGGACCAGGACCGGCCACTTGGCGATCGACCACACCGTCAGCGCGGTGTCGCCGACGCCGAGCGCGGTCCCGGCCTGGCGCGCCAGGGTGCCGGTGAACACCACGATCAGGGCGCTGACCACCGCGAGGACCATCAGGACGGCCGTCATCCCGACCCGTACGGGAAGGAGCTTCCACACCGGGCGGCCCTCCGGGATGTCGTACACCTGGTTGGCCGCCCTGATGAACGCCCCGACGTAGCCCGACGCCGACCAGAGGGCGAGCACCACGCCGACGACCGCCATGACCGAACCCGTGCCGGCCTGCCCCTGGAGCTGTTCCACGGCGTTGTTCAGGATGTCGCGGGCCGGACCGGGGGTGAGCTGCCGCAGGTTCTCCATGACCCGGTCGGTGGTCGACTTCCCGCTGATGCCGAGCAGCGAGAGGAGCACCAGGATCGCGGGGAAGAGGGCCAGGATGCCGTAGTACGTGAGGGCCGCCGCGCGGTCCGTCAGCTCGTCGTCCTTGAACTCCCGCACCGAGCCCTTGAGGATCCCCAGCCAGGACCGGCCCTTCAGCTCGGTCGGGGCGTCCGGCGCGCGCCGCTCCACTTCGGGCCCCGGCCCGACCTCCTCGGGCGTCGGCTTCTCCCGCGCTCCGGCCTCGCCGCCGCGCTCTTCGTCTCCTGCATGGTGAGATGTGGCCATGCCCCTGCGGGTGCCCCCGCTCGGCGGGCATAAGCCCACGTCGTTCAGGCCGCGTCGGCGCTCCCGGCGCCCGTGCCCGGCCCGTTCCCGCCGCGCGCGGACCCGCCCCGGACCGACCGGTGCCGGGCCGGGCGGCGCTCCCCGGCCGTTCGTCCGGGTTCCGCCACCAGCCGCAGATGGCGCCGGCCCGCGTGGCGCGAGGCCTTCGGCGGACTCGTCACGCGGTCCTCGACCCGGTCCATGAGGAACAGGAGCAGTCCCAGCAGGGGCAGCAGGAGAACGGCGATCGCAACCACGGCACATTTCCTCCTCGTCGAACGCGTCGGCCTCGCCGGACCGCGTTTCCTCGCTCTCCGTGCGGGTGCCCGGATCCGCGTCCGACGCGCGGCGGTTCGTGTGAAGGTTCTGCGCCCGACGGAGCCGGAGCCCGGCCGCTCTTCCGTCCCCGAACCGCCGGGCAGGCCCTATCCGGCGGCCATGTCGGGCCCGGGCAGGAGGGTCTCGTCGAGGTGGTGGCCGAGCTCCCGCAGGCCGCGGGTGACGGCGATCGCCCGCGCGCGGAGCTCGGTGACCTCGGCGGGCTCCCGGGCGCCCCGCGCGGGAGCCGGGTCGGTGCCGGGGTCGGGCGGGGGCGGTGTGGCCGCGAGGACCGCGTCCCAGGCCTCGCGGGCGATGCGCTCCGCCGTGGCGTCGTCGACGCGGCGGACCCCCTGCGCGGTGTCGCCCCGGTCCTCCCGGGGAACGGAGGGGCCGGCGGCGTGCGGCTCCCCCTCCGGGGCCGGGTCCGTACGGTTCAGATGGGCCTCGATGGCGGCGCGGGCCGCACGGACGTCGGCCGACTCGGCCCGGTCCCCTTCGGGTTCTGTCGTCATGCGGGCACCGTAGGCACGGGGGCCGAGGCCGGGACGGCGCCACGCGGCGCGCCCGCCCCGGTTTGGTCCGGACGCCGTCCCGGCGCGGCCTCAGTAGGTGTGGCCGACGTGCGCGAGGGCCTGCTTCAGGAGGGCTCCCCGGCCGCCCGGCATCTCGCTCTGCACGGCGGGGGAGGCCGCTTCCTGGGGGCTGAACCAGACGAGGTCGAGGGCGTCCTGACGGGGCCGGCAGTCGCCGGTCACCGGCACGATGTAGGCGAGGGACACCGCGTGCTGACGGGGGTCGTGGTACGGGGTGATGCCCGCCGTGGGGAAGTACTCGGCGACGGTGAAGGGCTGCAGGGAAGCGGGGACCCGGGGCAGGGCCACGGGGCCGAGGTCCTTCTCCAGGTGGCGCAGCAGCGCGTCCCTGACCCGTTCGTGGTGCATGACACGGCCGGACACCAGGGTGCGGCTGATCGTTCCGTCCGCGCCGATGCGCAGGAGCAGCCCGACGCTGGTGACTTCGCCGCTGTCGTCCACGCGCACGGGCACGGCCTCGACGTACAGGATGGGCATGTGGCCCCTGGCCATCTCCAGTTCGTCCGTGGACAGCCAGCCGGGCGTGGTCTCGGTCATATCAGCCATCGCTTGATCATACTTACCCGCCCGGCTCCGGCGGAACGGGGCGGGAAGGCCACACCCCTCGTTCGGGTGACGTTTCCGGCGACCCCCTACGCGGCTCCCCGGTCCGCGATGGGGTTCGCCGGGCGGGCGGCGCGCCGGCGCGGGGCGAGTTCGGCCCGGCCGAAGAGGAGGGCGTAGCCGGAGGGGAGTTGGCCGATGACGCGGTCGACGAGCTCGGGGCCGGCCAGCCGGGCGACGGGGGCGAGGACGGCGCCGACGTCCCAGCGGGTGGTGGCGGGGCTGCCGCCGGTGCGCCGGGCGAGGTCCTTGACGAACTCCCAGCCGGTGAGCGGTGCGGTGGCGGGCACCTGGGCGGTGAAGACCAGGGCCGCCTCGACGGGGAGGCGGGCGGCGAGGTCGACCCGCTCGTCGCCGACGAGCTGCCGTCCCAGGGCCGCGAGGACGGAGCGCACGGACTCCTCGGCCCGCTCGCGGGTGGGGTAGGCGCCTTCGTAGCGGACCCGTTCGAGCAGGCCGGAGTAGGACACCCCGCCGCGCGCCGATGCGGACTCGGTCACGGAGGCCGGGGAGGTCGGGGAGACCGTGCGGGCCGCAGGAGTGGTGGGGGAGGTCGTCGTCTCGGTCCGGAGGGTCATGATCGTGCGTATCGCCGTTCTCTTCGGGCCCGGCCGGTCGGGCCGGGCGCAGTGGACGGGTTTCGACGGGTGGGGCGGGCCGGGCCCGCCGGGAGGGCGCCGGGCTCACGAGGGCGGGGCGGCGGGCTCATCGGGAGAGGTGCGGCCGGCCGAAGAGGAGGTCGTAGCCGGGCGGGAGCTGCAGGAGCATCTGGCCGGTGAGCTCCTCCCCCGCGGCGTCGGCGACGACGCTGAGGACGGCGCTGACGTCCCAGGCCGCGGTCCGCTCGGTGGCCCCCTCGATCCAGGCGGCCGTCGCGCGCACGAAGCGTTCCGGCGAGAGCGGTTCGGCGGCTTGGAGGGGGTTGAGCAGGACGACGGCGAAGGTCTCCGGGAGGCGGGCGGCGAGCGCGGCCCGCACGTCGCCGACCAGATGGGCGCCGAGCAGCGCCAGTACGACGCGGGCGGCCCGTTCGGCCTCCTGGGGCGTGTCGTGGTCACCGCGCTCCCTGACCTGGTCGAGGAACGCGTGCCATCGCGGTCTCATCACGGGCCCCTTCCTTCGGCGGGGAGGCTGGGTGACGGTGAGCGGGGGAGAGGAGGTGGGGGCGGGCTTCCGCCCCCACCCCGTGGCGGCTCAGCCGCTGATCTGCTTGCGGCCGTCGCCGCGGCCGATGGCGATCTTGCGGGGCTTCGCGCGCTCGGCGATCGGGATCCGCAGGGTGAGGACGCCCGCCTCGTAGTCGGCCGTGATCTTCTCGGTGTCCAGGGTGTCGGCCAGCATCAGCTGCCGGGAGAAGACGCCGAGGGGCCGCTCGGACAGCTCCATCTGGACGTCGTCGGCCTTGGGGACGGGCCGTCGCTCGGCCTTGACCGTCAGCATGTTCCGCTCGACGTCGATGTCGATCGCGTCGGTCGACACCCCGGGCAGGTCCATGACGATCACATACGCGTCGCCCTCGCGGTAGGCGTCCATCGGGACCGCGGAAGGACGGGACCACGTGCCGGTCGTGCCCAGCATCTGCTGCGTGAGGCGGTCGAGCTCGCGGAACGGGTCGGTGCGCATCAACATCGCGAAACACCTCCAGTCGGTTCAGGCAGTGACTGCCAATGCGCTTCACCTGACACCGTTGTAACATGTCAACGGATGGACGACAACTCCATCGTCAACGGATGGACGACAAGCGGAAGGAAGGGTGTGATCCCATGACAGGAGCCGACCTCCCCGTCAGCTTCCACGCGGCCTTCACGGCCCTCGCCGCGATGGGCGAGACCGCGCGGAAGGCCCGGTCCGCGACCTCCTCGGACGTTCCCGGCGTTCCTGGCGCTCCTGGTGCTCCGGACGTCCCGGATGCTTCGGGCGCCCCCGCGGGCACCTCCTCCGAAGAGGCGCTGGCCGCCCTTCTCCTCCTGCGCGAACTGCGCGAGCAGCTCGCCGGCTGGGAGCCCGGTCTCATCGAGGCGGCGCGGGACGCGGGCGCCAGCTGGGCCGAGCTCGCCCACCCCCTCGGCGTCACCAGCCGGCAGGCCGCCGAGCGCCGCTACCTGCGGGTGCGTCCCGGCCGCCCCGGAACCACCGGGGAACAGCGCGTGCAGGCCACCCGCGACCGCCGGGCCGCCGACCGCAGCGTCACCACCTGGGCCCGGGGCAACGCCGCCGACCTGCGCCGCCTCGCCGGTCAGATCACCGCCCTCGACACCCTCCCGGCCGCCCTCCGGCACGACCTCGGCGCGGCCCTCGCGGACGACGACCCCGCCCTCCTCCTGGAGCCCCTCGCCCGCACCCACCGCCACCTGGCCCCCCTCCACCCGGACCTGGCCGAACGGGTCGGCACCCTCGCCCACCGCACCGCGGCCCTCCGCGAGGAGAGCGACCAGCGCCGCTCCGGCGCCCCGCAGCCGTGACGGGCAGGCGCGGCACCGGCTCGACTTTGCGCTGAAGGCATAAAGTGCTGCTCATGCAGCAAGAGGACGAAGACCTGGACGGTCTGGTACGCAAGCGGATCCGTGCCCTGCGGGTGGCGCAGGGCTGGTCCCTGGAAGAGCTGGCCACGCGCGCCCGGCTCAGCCAGTCCTCCCTCAGCCGCATCGAGAACGGCCGGCGCCGTCTGGCCCTCGACCAGCTGGTCGTCCTCGCCCGCGCCCTGGACACCACGCTCGACCAGCTCGTGGAGACCGCCGCCGACGACGTCGTCGTCAGCCCGATGATCGACGGCGCGCACGGGGCGATGCGCTGGCCGATGAAGGGCGAGCCGGGCATGACCGTCGTGCGCCGGCGCATGACCGAGCCGCCGCCGGAGCACCCCTCCGGCATGCGCGCCCACCCGGGACGGGAATGGCTCGTCGTCCTGTCCGGCACCGCGACCCTCGTGCTGGGACACCGCCGCTTCCGCGTCGAGACCAACCAGGCCGCGGAGTTCCCCACGATGACGCCGCACGCGATCGGCGCGGAAGGGGGACCGTGCGAGATCCTGGGCATCTTCGACCGCGACGCCCGCCGCGGCCACCAGCGTGACGACGGCGACCGCGACGCCCAGGCGCCGCCCGGCCGGTGAGGCGGCGCGGGAGGGCGGTTCTTGCGCCTCGGGCAGCGGACGGGGCGACCTTCTTGCGTAAACGGCATGAAGTCGTGCCACAGGCGCACGGGCGTCCTAGCGTGAAGGCATGACCCACGCACACGCACACGCACACACCCTTTCCCCCGCGCACTCCCACGAGGCGAACGACCAGGCGGACCTCCTCGACCTGGACGCGGAGGTCCTCGCCGAGCACATCGCCGACCTCGTCTCCTGGCTGCCCGTCCGGACGCCCCCGCGCGAGATCGTGGACCTGGGCTGCGGTACGGGAGCGGGCACCTTCGCCCTCCTCGACCACTTCCCCGAGGCCCGCGTCACCGCGGTCGACTCCTCGGCCGGGCACCTCCAGCGGCTGCGGGAGAAGGCGTGCGCCCGGGGCGCGGAGGGGCGCGTGCGCACCGTGCAGGCCGACCTCGACGGGGCCGACTGGCCCGACCTCGGCGCCCCCGACCTGGTGTGGGCCTCCGCCTCCCTGCACCACATGCTCCACCCCGACCGCGCCCTGCGCCAGGTCCGCGACCTCCTCGCCCCCGGCGGGCTGTTCACGGTGGTCGAGCAGGCCGGCTTCCCCCGCTTCCTCCCCGAGGACGCCCCGGAGGAGCGGCCCGGTCTGGAAGGGCGCTGCCATGCCGCGGGCGACCGCCTCCACGCCGGGCGCATGCCCCACCGCGGGGCCGACTGGGGGCCGATGCTCACCGGCGCCGGGTTCGTCCTCGCCGGCGAACGCACGATCACCGCGCACGTCGGCGCCTCCCGTGACGACCGGGTCGGCGCGTACGCCCTCGGGGGTCTGCGACGCATCCGCCACGGCGTCGCCGACGCGCTCCCGCCCGAGGACCTCGCCGCGCTCGACCGGCTGCTCGACGCCGACGGGCCCCACGGCATCCTGCGCCGCGACGATCTCGCCGTACGCACCGAACGCACCGTCTGGGCCGCCCGCCGCGCGAACTGACCCGGGGCCCGAACCGGCCCCGGGCGCGGGGCCGCCCCGCGGCGCCGCCGACGGCCCGCGGCCCGGTCGCTTCCGGACGGCGATGTTCCTCACCGGTGGCCTTCTCCCCGTACCCGAACTCCTGGGCGGATCCGGAGCAGGCGGCGAGGAGGACTACGCGTCCGGCCCTCCGGCCCCGGACCGGTCCTCGACGGGGATGCCCAGGTGCGCGGCCACGGCGGTGAGGGTGGCTCCCAGGGGGAGTGCGACGCGGGTGACGGCGTGCCGGTCGCCCCGGGTCGGGTCCCGGTTGACGATCAGCACCGGCTTTCCGGCCTGGGCCGCCTGGCGGACGAACCGGAGCCCGGACATCACCGTGAGGGAGGAGCCGAGGACCAGCAGCGAGGCCGCCCCGCGGACCAGCTCGCGGCAGTGCTCGACCCGCGCCGGAGGAACGGCCTCGCCGAAGAACACCACGTCCGGTTTGAGGACGCCGCCGCAGACCGCGCAGGGCACCACCCGGAAGTCCCCGACCTGTTCGTCGGTGAGGTCGGCGTCGCCGTCCGGATTGATCCCGGCCGCCACCGGCTCGAAGCCGGGATTGGCCTCCTCCAGCCGCCGGGCGAGGTCACGGCGGGGGCTGAGGGCGCCGCAGGAGAGGCAGACGACCCGGTCCAGGCTCCCGTGGAGCTCCACGACGCCTTCGCTGCCGCCGGCCTGGTGCAGACCGTCGACGTTCTGGGTGATCACGCCCGAGAGCAGGCCGTGCCGCCCGAAGGCGGCCACGGACCGGTGCCCGGCGTTGGGGAGGGCGCGGCCGAAGGTGCGCCAGCCCAGATGGCTGCGCGCCCAGTAGCGGCGCCGGGCCCGGGCGCTCGCGGTGAAGTCCTGGTAGGTCATCGGGGTGTGTCGGCTCAGGCTCCCGCCCTCGCCCCGGTAGTCGGGGATCCCGGACTCCGTGGAGAGGCCCGCCCCGCTGAGCACCAGCACGCCGCCGGCGCCCAGCGCGTCGGCGACCGGCCCCGGGTCCGTGCTGCCCGGCGGCAGGTCCTCGGTGGGGGTCCAGCTCAGAGTGGGGCGCATCCGCATGCCGCCAGGGTACGGAACGACCCCCGCTCCCGCCCCGGCCCCCGATTCACCGGGCCCCGCCCCGGCCCCCGATCCACCGGGCCCGGCCCCGGCCCCCGATCCACCGGCCCCGGGGTCGTCGGGCCCGGCCCGCTCCCGGAGCCGTTCTCCCGCCCGGGGACCCCCCGGGGATCCGGTGCGAGGGCCGCCCCGGCCGCTCAGACGAGGCAGAACTCGTTCCCCTCCGGGTCCTGGAGGACCACCGCGTAGTGGTCCATGCCGTTCGGCCGGTCCATCGTGTACAGGACGGTCGCGCCGATCGCCGTCAGCCGCGCCACCTCGCCGTCCACCCGCGTGCGGCGCAGCGCGAGCGGGACGTCGCGGCCGCCGCCCACCTTGAGGTCGAGATGGACGCGGTTCTTGACCGTCTTCGGCTCGGGGACGCGCTGGAACCAGACCCGGGGGCCCGTGCCCTCCGGGTCCACGATGGACTCCGGGAGCTCCCCCGCGTCCCCGTCCAGCTCCTCCTCGGGGACGCCGACGGCCTCCCAGTACGCCCGCCAGGTGGCGTGGCCGGCGGGCGGCGGATCAGGGACGTACCGCAGGGCCTCCAGCCAGAAGGGCACGAGCCGCTGGGGGTCCGCGCAGTCGATGGTCAGCTGCAGGGTCATCTCGGGGCGCTCCGACGGCGTGTTCCGGTCCATGGCGCGAGCTTCCCAGACGCCACTGACAGACGGCCTCCCCGCTTCCCGTGCGCCACCGGCAGACGCCTTTCCCACCCCGGCAGGCCAGATGCGGACCACTGTCCACCCGTCCCTACCCGTGAGTCACTTCCTGGGGGAGAATCACCGGCAATCGACGATCGAGGGGGAGCCGTCCATGGCCGTCACCGCCGGTACCGAAGCGCCCGAGCTCGCGGGACTCCCGCTGCTCGGCTCCATGTTCGACCTCAAGAACGACTCCCTGGCGACCTTCCTGCGCGCCCGGCGCGAGCACGGGGACGTCGTGCGGATCACCGCGGGACCGCCCGGCGTCCGCGCCACCCTCTACGGCGTCTTCTCCGCCGAGGGCGCGCAGCAGGTCCTCGCCGGGGAATCCGCCAACTTCCGCAAGGACAACGCCTTCTACCAGGAGGTCCGCGAGTCCTTCGGCAACGGCCTCCTCACCAGCCAGGACGAGGACTACCTCCGCCAGCGGCGACTCGTCCAGCCCCTCTTCACCCGCCGCCGCGTCGACGGCTACGCCGCCGCCGTCGCCGCCGAGGTCACCACCCTCACCGAGGAGTGGCGGGACGCCGGCGCCGAATCCGTCGACGTCCTCCAGGAGATGGCCCGGCTCGCCCTGCGCGCCGTCGCCCGCATCCTCTTCGGCACGGACGTCGACACCGCCGTGCGGATCGTCGAGCGCAGCTTCCCCGAACTCGGCGCCTACGTTCTGCGCCGCGGCTTCTCCCCCCTCAACGTCCCCCGCCACTGGCCCACCCCCGGCAACCGCAGGGCCGCGGCCGTCCACCGGGCGCTGTACGAGGTCTGCGACCGCATCATCGCCGAACGCCGTTCCTCGGGCCGGGCGTCGGACGAGGGGGACGACCTCCTCACCCTCCTCATCGGGGCCGAGAGCGCCGAGGACGGCAGCTTCGACGCCACCGAACTGCGCGAGCAGGTCCTCGTCTTCCTGCTCGCCGGACACGAGACCACCGCCACCTCCCTCGGCTTCGCCCTCCACCTCCTCGCCCTCCACCCGGAGGAGCGCGAGCGGGCCCAGGAGGAGGTCGACCGGGTCCTCGACGGCCGCACCCCCGGCGCCGCCGACCTCGACGTGCTGCCCTACGTCACCCGGGTCCTCAAGGAGGCCATGCGCCTCTTCCCGGCCGCCCCGGTCATCGGCCGCCGCGCCGTCGCCGCCACCGAGATCGGGGGCGTCGCCGTCCCGGCGGGCGCGGACGTCGTCGTGGCCCCCTGGGTCACCCACCGCCACCCGGACTACTGGGAGGACGCGGAGCGCTTCGACCCCGACCGCTTCACGCCCGAGGCGGAGGCCGCCCGCCCCCGGTACGCCTGGTTCCCCTTCGGCGGCGGCCCGCGCGCCTGCATCGGGCAGCACTTCTCGATGCTGGAGTCGGTGATCGCCCTGGCGATGATCCTCCAGCGGTACGACTTCGAGGCCGTCGACACCGAGGTGCCCCTCACCTCCGCGATCACCCTCCAGGCGGCGGGCCCGGCCCGCTGCCGCCTGATCCCCAGGAAGGCGTAGCCGCCGCCCCGGGATATTCCGTACCGCACCGGCCGGCGGACGTGCAGACTCGCCCCATGGCGGACATGAGGGCGTTCCGGGACGAGATCGACCGTCGGGCGGCCGGCGGCCCCGGCGGCACGACGAGGGAACTGGCCGAGGCCCTGGGGCTGCGGACGGCGGTGCTCCTGGAGGGGCCGAGCGACTTCGCGGCCGTGGAGGCGCTGGCCGCGCGGCGCGGCCGGGACCTCGCCGCCGAAGGCGTGTGCGTGGTGTCGATGGGCGGGGCGATGAACGTCGCCCGCTACGCCGGGCTGCTCGGGCCGCCCGGGCTCGGCCTGCGCCTGACCGGGCTGTGCGACGAGGGCGAGCGGGGCTTCTACGCCCGCGGCCTGGAGCGGGCCGGGGCGCCGTCCGGGGACTTCTTCGTCTGCGCGGCGGACCTGGAGGACGAACTGGTCCGCGCGCTGGGCCCGGAGCGGGTCGAGGAGATCGTCCGGGCGGAGGGCGACCTGCGTGCCTGGCAGACCTTCCTGAACCAGCCCGCACAGCACGGCCGGCCCCGGCAGCGGCAGTTGCGGCGCTTCCTCGGCACGAAGAAGGGCCGCAAGATCCGCTACGGCCGCCTCCTGGTGGAGGCCCTCGACGCCGAGCGGGTGCCGGGCCCCCTCGACGACCTCCTGAGGAGCCTGTGACCGCCGCACCACCGCCGTACGACCTCCGTGCGTTCCCCGTGCGCCCTCCGTACGGCCGGGGTGACGACGGCACACGGCAGCGCGCCGTGCGAGGGGCGCCGCCCGGTCGCTACGGGTTCCGGATCTCGAAGGCGGAGCGCGCCTTCTCCAGCAGGTCCCCGGCGGTCTTCGCCGCGCCCTTCCCGTCGGGCACGTCCACCCCCAGGGTCACGCGTTCCTGCCGGGAGGTGACGACGATGAGGGTCTTGCACAGCCGCCGCGTGACCTCGTTCTCCTCCTGCCGGCTGTAGGACTCGGTGATGACCGCCGCGTCACGGCCCTGGTGGGTGCCGGACTCGACGGTGGCGACACTGGCGGTGCCGTTGGTCGGCGGACTGGCCGACTCGTGCTCCTTCTTCCACCGCTCGGCGATCGCCCGCGGGGTCTCGGTGGCGTTCTCCATCCGGTCCACGAGCAGCCACACGTCCCCCTTGGGCGTGGTGTAGCGGGTGCCGCGGTAGGCCCCGCTCTCGTTGTCCAGGTCGTCCTCGACGGCGATCGTCCAATCGGCCGGGGCCGCGACGGACAGCCCCATCCGGTACTCGTCGTACTCCTTCCAGCCCTCCGGCGGCCCGTCGCCCCCGAGCCGGAGCACCAGGGTGACGACCAGGGCCAGGACGACCGCCGCGGCGGCCCCGACGCCGTAACGGCTCCGGAGCAGCCGCACCGGCAGCGGGGCGGTCGGCTCGTCCGGCGCGATGCCCACCACCTCGGTGGGGGTGCGCTCCGGCACGGGCCGGGCCGGGGGAGCGACGAGGGCGCTCAGAAGGGGCCGCGCGGTCTGGACGGTGAGGCGGTTCTCGGGCTCCTTCCGCAGCAGGCCGGTGATCAGCGCCGTCATCTCCCGCGAGCGCTGGGGCGGGGGGAGCTCGGCGAGGAGGATCGCCTGGAGGGTGGAGGGGGTGGTCTGGCGGCGGAAGGGCGAGACGCCCTCGACCGCCTGGTAGAGCGTGATCCCGAGGGACCACAGGTCGGACTCCGGGCCCGGCCGCCGCCCCAGGACGCGCTCGGGGGCGATGTACTCGGGGGAGCCGATGAAGGACCCGGTCTCGGTGAGCTTCTGCTCGCCCTCGACCTGGGCGATGCCGAAGTCGGTCAGGACGACCCGGTCGTGGCGGCAGACCATCACGTTGCCCGGTTTGACGTCCCGGTGCAGGACGCCGGCCTCGTGGGCCGCGTGGAGCGCGCCCAGGACGGCCTGCCCGATCCGTGCCGCCTCCCTGGGCTCCAGGGTCCCCTCGTCGAGGATCTCGGCCAGGGACCTGCCCCGCAGGAGCTCCATCACGATCCACGGCCGGTCGTCCTCCACCACGACGTCGTGGAGGGTCACCACGGAGGGGTGGTCGATCCGGGCCGCCGCCCGCGCCTCGCGCCGCATGCGCTGGTGGGCGGTGCGGCGCTCGGCGGCGGAGAAGTGCTCCGGGACGCGGGGCTCCTTGACGGCCACGTCACGGTCCACGACCTCGTCCCGGGCCCGCCACACCGTGCCCATGCCGCCCGCGCCCAGGCGTTCGAGCAGCCGGTAGCGACCGCCCAGCAGCCGCCCGGCACCGGCCTCCGGCGACGACGGCGCACCGGACGGCCCGGCACCGGTCGGCCCCGCACCGGCCGGTCCGCCACCGTCCACCGGCCGCTCGTGCCGGTCGTTCCGGCCGCCCCCTTCGCCCCCTTCGTCCCGTTCCCCCGGGCCCCCGGAGACCGCCGGGTGCGGGGCGGCGGCTCCGGCCCGTGGTGACGGCACCGGCGGCCGCAGCCCGTAGCTGGTGGGCTCCTCTCCGGATCCCCCGCTCGTCGTCATCTCCCGCCCCCTCGTTCCCGCGAACGCCCCCGGGAAGAAGGGGAGTTCCACCGGCCACCTGCCGGAACTCGATCTTAGGCACACATCGGCGGGCGGTCGTCCCGTCCTGGAACGATTCGTTCGTCCATCCGGCGCGGTAGGACCCGTGCGCCTGCAACACGCGCGGTACGTCCGCCCCGCGACCGGACCACGACGCCGCAAGGCCCGTACGCCCCACGCCCCGTACGCCCCGCACCCCGTACCGGCCCGTCCCGCGCTGCCTGCGCCCCGCACCACCCCGTCCCGTGCTGTGCCCGCGCCCGTACCGCCCCCGGCCCGTGAGCCGCGCGGCCCCCCCCGCCCCGTACAACCACGGCGGTATGCCGCTGGGTTGACGCCCGGGCCGCGGCGGCTGGCTAGGCTGCCGCGATGAAGCTCCGCCCGCTCCGCAGCACCCTCGTCAACGCGCTCATCGGCGTCGCGATGACGGGTCTTGCCCTGCTCCTCGGGCAGGACGCCGCCGCCCAGCGCTGGCCGGCCCTCGACCCGGTGGCCTACGCGCTCGTCGTCGTGGTCAACCTGCCCGCGGTGGTCCGGACGCGGTTCCCCGTCGCCGTGTTCGTCCTCGCGCAGAGCGGCTTCGCGGTCTACGCGGCCCTGGGGTACTGGCCCGTGGTCAACTCCCTGGCCACGCTCCTGGCGACCTACACCCTCGCCTCGGAGCGCCCGGCCCGGATCTCGGTGCCCGGCGCGGCGGTCACCGGCCTGACGTGGCTCGGCGCCGGTCTGCTCGACGAGCTGAACGGCGCCGACCACGGCTCGCTGGCCGCCGCCGCGGGCCAGGCGGTGGTCTTCCCCGCGGTGCTCTGGTGGTTCGGGACGCTCTCGCGCAGGGCCACCGAACTCACCCGCGCGCTCGCCGCCGAGCAGGAGGAACGGGCCCTGCGCGAGGTCGCGTACGAGCGGGGCAGGATCGCCCGGGAACTCCACGACGTGGTCGCCCACCACATGGCGGTGATCTCCGTGCAGTCGGGCCTCGCGCGGTTCGTCTTCGACAGCGACCCCGCCACCGCGCGCACCGCCCTCGACACCATCGCCGACACGGGCACCGAAGCGCTCGACGAACTCCGCCGCATGCTCACGCTGCTGCGCGAGGGCGCCGACCCCCGCGCACCGGACCGTCCGATGCCCGGCCTGGCGCGCCTCGGCGAACTCGTGGCGCGGGTCAGGTCCGGGGGCACCCCCGTCGGGCTGACCGTCCTGGGGGACGCCCGTCCGCTCGGTTCCGGCGCCGACCTCTGCGCCTACCGCGTCGTCCAGGAGTCCCTCACCAACGTCCTCAAGCACGCGCCCGGCGCCGCGACCGAGGTCGTCGTCCGCTACGGACCGCGCCACCTGGAGGTGAGCGTCACCAACGGGGGAGGGCGGACGATTCCCGCGCAAATGCCCACAGGAACCGGTCACGGCTTGATCGGCATGCGGGAGCGGGCCAAGCTGTACGGCGGGCGGATCGACATCGGCCCGCGCGACGACGGCGACGGGTTCGCCGTGCGACTGACCCTGCCCCTCGCGGCGCGGGCCGGCGCACCGCCCGCCACCGCCCGTCGCGGCGAACCCGTCCCGGACGACCGGCTTCCGCCGGCGGCCCGGGAGGGCTGAACCCGCCGGCACGGACAGGAGTACCACCTCATCGCATGAGCCAGGTGATCAGGGTCCTCGTCGTCGACGACCAGTTCCTCATCCGCGCCGGCCTGGTCGGGCTCCTGAAGGCCGCCCCGGGCACGGAGGTGGTCGGCGAGGCGGTGGACGGAGAGGAGGCCGTGGCCCTCGCGGCGCGACTCCGTCCCGACGTCGTCCTCATGGACATCCGCATGCCCGGCGTCAACGGGATCGACGCCACCGCCCGCATCCTGGCGGAGGCGCCCGACCCGGCGCCCCGCGTCCTGATCCTCACCACCTTCGACCTCGACGAGTACGTGTACGGGGCGCTGCGCGTCGGCGCCTCCGGCTTCCTGCTCAAGGACTCCGGGCCCGAACGGCTCCTGGCGGCCGTCGCCGCCGTGGCGGGCGGCGACCACCTCTTCGCGCCGAGCGTCACCAGGCGCCTCGTCGAGGCGTTCACCCACCGCGCCGCCCCCGCCGCCGAGGAGACCGTACGGTCCGGGGGCCCCGGACTCGACGCGCTGACCGGCCGGGAGCGCGAGGTGCTCCAGCTGACCGGCAGGGGCCTGTCGAACGGGCAGATCGCCGGGGAGCTCCACATCAGCGAGGCCACCGTCAAGACCCACCTCAACCGAGCCATGGGGAAGCTCGGCCTGGCCAGCCGCGCCCAGGCGGTCGTCGTCGCCTACGAGAGCGGCCTGGTCGTACCGGGCCTCTGACCCGCGAAGGGGCCGGGCACACCACTGACGGACACCCCCAGTGAGCCGCTGGGCGCTCCCCGACAGCCTGCGTCACCATGACGCGCGCCCGGCCCCTTCCGCCGCTGTTACTGCTCCTCGCGGCTGCGCACTCGCCCCTGGTCTTCCCCCGGTCGATCGTCTTCGTCGCGGACCGCCCGCACGGGTGTGAGGTCCGTTCCTCCGGGCAGGCGGTCCCCCTCAGGAGACGTCCGAGAACGGAGGAGTGAGCGATATGGCGGAGAACGTGTGGAACTACGGGCAGGCGTTCGGGCACCTGGTGGGCACGGACCTGACCGGGTGGCGGGTCGAGGCGGCCGACGGGCACATCGGGAAGGTCGACAAGCACTCCGCGGAGGTCGGTGACGCCTACCTGGTCGTCGACACCGGGGTGTGGATCTTCGGCAAGGAGGTCCTGATCCCGGCGAGTGCGGTCACCCGCATCGACCTGGAGGAGGAGGCGGTGCACCTCGACCTGACCAAGGAGCAGATCAAGGACGCGCCGGAGTTCCACTCCGACAAGCACCTCGCCGACCGGCAGTACCGGGAGGAGATCGCCGTGCACTACCGGACGGGCGGGCCGTTCGGCGGCGGACCGCACCCCGCCTGACCCACGGCCGGACACGACGAGGCGGCCCCCGCACCCGATCGCGGGGGCCGCCTCGTACCGCGTCAGCCCTTCAGCTCCTCGCGGCCCGCCCTGCTCCTGGCGGCCGCCGAGTGCAGCGCCCGCAGGGCCAGCAGGAGGACGCCGACGTCGTCCAGGTAGACCGGGTCGGGGATCAGGTCGACTGGCGACACGGTGTACACCACGGCCGCCCAGAACAGGGCCTTGGACTGCAGCGGGACACCCGCGTCGAGCAGCAGCCTGCGGGCCCGGAAGACGCGCACGAGCAGAACGGCCGCGTACCCCGCCACCACCAGCGCGAGGACCCCGGCCACCACGATCCAGAAAGAGCTGTCCATGCCGCCCTTCTACCCCGGTTTCCCGGACCGTCCCCGCCGGCGCCCCCACCGACAGGAGGAGGGGCCCTCCCCGTACACGGGGAGGGCCCCTCTCGCACACCGCCTCAGGCCGCCCGGTACGCCGCCGTCAGCCGTGCGACCGCACCCGTCAGGTCACCCGAGAGCAGCAGCCGGTCCGCCTCCGCGAACGGCCCGGCCGTCGCCGGGGTGATGTCCTGCCCGATCTTCTTCTGGACCACGTCCCGCGCCCGGGACAGCAGCTCCCGGCCCTCCGGCGACGTCCCGCGCCCGGCCGCCTGGAGCACCTTGGCCGCGACCCCGATCGCCTTCAGCGTCAGCTCGCCCCCGGCCTGCGGCACCGGCCGGGTCGTCAGCCCCCAGCCGAACGGGAACTGCGGGTCGTACGAGGCGTCACCGACGTTGATCGGCAGCTGCGCCTCCGACTTCGGCCAGGTGACCGGGAGCTGGCCGGTGAACGGCCGCGTCCCGTACAGCACGTCCGCCACGCCGTCGCCCTCGGTGCCGGGCAGCCAGGACGCCACCAGGGCGTCGATCGCCCCGAGCCGGTCCCCGATCAGCTGCGGCCGCCCGGAGACGACCAGGACCGCGCACGGCATCGCCGCGCAGACCTTGTCCACCGCCGCCTTGTCGGCCGCCGTCAGCTCCAGGTCGTGCCCGTTGCCCACGTCGCCGATGCCCTCGGCGTACGGCGTCTCGCCGACCACCACGACCCCGACGTCGTACCCCTCGGTCGCGGCGGACGCGTCCTTCGAGTAGTCGATCGCCGCGTCCGGAGCCGCCTTGCGCATGCCTTCGAGGATCGTCGTCCCGGTCGTGTTCCGGCCGGACGAGCCCTGCCAGCTGATGGTCCAGCCGCCCGCCTGGTTGCCCAGGTCGTCGGCGTTGGAGCCGGCGACGTACACCTTCTGCGACTTCTTCAGCGGCAGCACGCCGCCGTCGTTCTTCAGCAGCACCTGCGACTTGGCGACCGCCTCCCGCGCCACCGCGCGGTGCGCGGCCGAGCCGACCGAGGAGAGGTGGGTGGTGTCGGCGTACGGCTTCTCGAACAGGCCGAGCCGGAACTTCTGGGTCAGGATCCGCGCGACCGCGTCGTCCACGCGCGCCCGGGAGACCCGCCCGGCCGTCACCTCCTCCGCCAGGATCCGGGTGAAGTCCTGGTAGTTGGTCGGCACCATGATCATGTCGAGCCCGGCGTTGACCGAGGTCCGCACGTCGCTCGCGTAGTCGCCGGGGATCTGGTCGATCGCCTGCCAGTCGCTGATCACGAACCCCTCGAAGCCCATGCGGTCCTTGAGGACGCCGTTGATCATCTCGGCGTTGGCGTGCATCTTCACCGGGCCCTTGTCGTCCCCGATGACGTCGAGCGAGGAGTACGAGGGCATGACCGTGCCCGCCCCGCGCTTCACCGCCTCGGCGAACGGCGCCAGGTGCACCGCCTCCAGCTCCTGCCGGGTCACCCTGGTGACGCCCTGGTCGATCGTGTACGAGCCCGTCGTCGACGACCCGAACTCCGTACCGCCGTCGCCCACGAAGTGCTTGGCGCTGGTGAGCACCTTGTCGTCGCGGTCCAGGTCCGATCCGTCGCGCGCGCCCTGCATGCCGTCGATGACCGTCTCCATGGCCTTCACCAGGGCCGGGTCCTCGCCGAACGCCTCGTACGAACGGCCCCAGCGCTCGTCCCGGGTGACGCACACGCAGGGGGCGAAGTCCCACGGGATGCCGGTGGCCCGGACCTCCTTGGCGGTGACGGCCCCGGTCCGCTCGGCGACCTTCGGGTCGCGCCCGGCGCCGATGCCGATGTTGTGCGGCATGATCGTCGCGCCGATGACGTTGTTGTGCCCGTGCACCGCGTCCACGCCGTAGATCAGCGGGACCTGGAAGCGGGTGGCCCGCGTCCGGAGCTGGTAGGCGTCGATCATCTTCGCCCACGCCTCGGGCGTGTTGGGCGCCGGCACCGAGCCGCCGCCGGAGAGCAGCGAGCCGAGCCGGTACGAGGCGATGTCGCCCTGCGACCGCAGCGCGTTGCGCTCGGCCTGCGTCATCTGCCCGACCTTCTCCTCCAGGGTCATCCGCCCGAGGAGGTCCGCGACCCGCTTCTTCACCGGCAGCCGCTTGTCCAGGTACGGGAGGCCGTGGGCGTCCACGACGACCTGCGGCGTCTCGGCGGGCGCCTTGGCGCCGGTCACGTCGAGGGTGAGCTGGATCGTCTCGGCCTCCTCGGCCGAACGGTCCTTCTCCGTCGCCACGGTGACGACCCGGGAGGTGCCGGACGGGGTGCCGGCCGGGAAGGTCAGGGTGCCGCTGACCGGCGCGTAGTCCTTCCCGGCCTCGGCGGTCCCCTTCCCGGTGGCGTACGCGACGGTGACCGGCTCGCCGATGGGGCCGGAACCGGTGGTGGCCACCGTCACCTTCACCCGCGCGCTGCCGCCCTCGGCCACCGGGTACACGGCGGCGTCGGTGATCACCTTGGTGTTCAGCGCGGGCTCCGCCCTGCCGTACAGCTCCACGCCGTCGAGCGCGAACGAGCCGGGCGAGCCGGGCGGCAGGGTCAGGGCGTAGCCCCACATCTCGTTCAGGCCGAGGACCTGGTCGATGCCGCCGACGGGCTGGTAGTCGGCCCGGTACTGGAACTCGGAGAACGGGATCTCGACGAGGTGCCAGCCCTCCCAGTCGTCGGTGAAGGACGTGGTCCACAGCTCGGACGCCTCGCCGTTGGCGCCGCCGTCCTTGAGCTCGAAGTTGATCCGCTTGCCCGAACCGGGTGGCAGGGGCGCGGTGTTCTGGCCGTACCACCAGAAGCGGATGCCCTTGAACGCGGTCCAGTCGTGGGCCGGCCGGTCGAAGGCGAAGTCGTGGGTGAACCCGCCCCAGCCGCTGATGTCGAACGTGCCCTCCAGGACCTTGGAGCCCTCGGGCGCGTCGGCGCGCTCGGAGAGCCGCAGCGCCGGATGGTCGTCGGCGTCGCTGCCCCAGGTGAAGATGCCCTCCGCCGGCGGATTGCCGAAGGGGACCTCGCCCTCGAACCGGTCGACGGCCACCGGCACGGGCTCGTCGGCGGCGGCGCTCGGCAGCGCCCCGGCGAGCAGCCCGCCGAGCACGGCGCCGGCGGCGACCACCGCCGTCGCGGTTCTGCCCCGGACGCGGTTCCCGAAGCGGCTGTGGTGTCTGGTGCGTGGCATTGCGGCTCCTTCGGTACGGGGTGCGGTGGTACGGGCGGAGAGCCGGGCGGGATCCCTCGATCACTTCCACTTCACGAACGCGGTCTGCGAGCGCGGAGTCCGTCCCGGTGCCGGTCGGAACAGTTTTGGGAGCGCTCTCAGCGCGGTGCGGTGAGTCAACCGCCACCCCGCCACGTCGTCAAGAGTTAACACCGACAACGACTGAAACCGCGCCGCTCTCGTGATGCGGCCCCCACGGCCCCCTTCGAGCGTTCAAGGCATGAACACACAGGGGATCTTGACGGGCCGTCCCCTCCGCCGGTTCACTCACCCCCGGACACACCGCGGCCCGGCGCCGACCGAGTCGGGGGCGCCGGGCCGGGGTGATCACGCGACCGGAGCCACCTGCCGTACCACGCGTCGCGGATCGTCAGGCTCGACGCGTTGCCCCGCTCGTCCACGACCTCGGGGGAGAGGGAGACGCCGCTGCCCTTCGCCGGGCTCTCCACGGAGATCCGTCCGTTCCGGACCTCCATGGACTTCCAGGTCCTCCCGCCGTCATAACCCACCGACACCGCGAGCGACTTGAGGTTCTTCCGGTCGGCCGCGACCTGCTCCGAACGGATACGGATACGGATACGGATACGGATACGGATACGGATACGGATACGGATACGGATACGGATACGGATACGGATACGGATACGGGGACAGGACGAGGGGCGGCCCCGGCCCCCTGCCGCCTACTCCTCCGCGTCCTCCCCGTGGTACACGACGCCGTCCTCGTCCATGCGCGGATGCATCTTCGTCGGCCCGTACTCGTCGATGTCCGAGGGGCGCGGCCCCTCGGGGCCGTCGGGACCAAACCGGACCATCCGCTCGACGCGGCAGATCCGGAACTCCCGGCCGTCCACCCGTACCTCGTCGGCGCGTTGGGCGGCTCGGAACAGCTCACCGGCCCGCCGGTACCGCTCCCGCTGCGCGTCGTCCCACTCGTACAGCCGGCCCCACAGGTCGGTGAGGCAGGTGTACAGGCCCCGCCGCGCCTCGTGCGGGGTCGGCGACAGGGAGCCCTGCGGCTGCCAGACGTCGCCGGAGCGCTCCACGACGCCGAAGCCGACGGGCAGCATCGCGATGTCCGGATGGGTGGCGACCGCCTTCCGGGAGTCGGCCCGGACGGCGGCGGGGTAGCGCTTCCCTGCGTAGTGGAACTCCCGCAGCCCGATCCGCAGGGCCTCGGCCATCAGCCCGCGCGCCTTCTCCGGGTCGAGCACGGCGCCGGTGTCGAGGCAGCCGCGGGCGCCGGCCTGCCGCTCCCAGACCCGGAAGACCGGCTCGGGGTCGGTGGGGCGCGGCGGCTCCAGGCCGTCGTCGCCGACGCGCGCGACCTCGTTGCCGCGCACGATCCGGTACGTGGTCCCCAGCACGACGAGTTCGTCGACCGGTTTCCGTTCGAGGACGTGTACGGCCGCGAGGAGTTCGCGCCGCACCTTCCGGTCGTCGGTGTCGTCCTTGGCCCGGAAGAAGAACTTCGAGTGCAGGCTGTCCCGGGCCTCCTGCGGCATCCCCGCCTGCACCGGCAGCACCACCCGCCAGGGGGAGCCCTCCTCGGCGTCCCGTGCCACCACGCCGAACAGCGAACCGCGCACGGCGAGCCGCGGATACCGCACGACGGCTTCGACGGCGTCGGCCTCGGTCACCCAGGCGACGGGATCGCCCTCCCGCACCAGCCCCGCGCGCACCTCGTCCAGACGTCGCTTCCAGTGTTCGTCCATGCGCGCATTGTGGTGCCGGACCCGCCGGGCGGTCCGGTGATCGGCCCATCACCTCAACTTACGGGTGACAAGAGGGCGCTGAGGGAACCGTTTCGAGACAGCGCCGACGCCTTTCGACCGGGTGCGGGTGCGGGTGCGGGCGCAGGTACGAGTGCGGGTCCGGCGGCGTGCGGATCGGCCGGTACGGTGGGTTCCGCACCCCCCCGAACGAGGAGAACGACCGGTGTCCGACCTGGACTTCTACGCTCACGTCGCCACGCGCCGCGACGTCTTCGGGACCGGTGCCGGCTCCACTCCCGGAGCCTGGGACATCGCGCTGGGGACGGACTGCCTCGACGATCCCGGCGACGGCGTGCTGCGGCGGGACTACGGCCTGCTGGAGGTCCTCTTCTCTGACACTGGCGGCACCGGCGGCACGGACGGCTCCATGACCTGCTTCGGCATCATGGTGCAGGTCCATCGCCTGGTCCACGGCCCCTGCACGCCGCCGCTCCTGGTGAGCCGGTACGGGACGTTCGCGCCCCGGGTGCGCTTCGAGGACCTGCGCTCCGCCGTCCTCGCCCTGGGGCACGCGGTCGAGCCCGACGACCTCTCGGGAGACATCCACCGCTACCGGGTGCCGGAGTCCGGCACCCGGATCCACGTGATCGCCGACCCCGACCCGTACGGGGACGGCGATCACGACACCGGCGATCCGGACATCCACCAAGCGGGAGACGTGTGGTCGTTGGACGTGTCCCCCTTCTGGCGGGGACGGTAGGGGGCGGGCGCCCGGGGCCGCGTCCGCCGTCCTCGATACGCCGTCCTCGATACGCCGTCCTTGACCGCGCGAGCCGCCGAGCCCGTAGGATCGCCGCGGGGTGGGGCCGTAGCGCAGAGGTCGACGCGCGCGGTCTCCAAAATTGCGAGGACGCCGGTTCGAATCCGGCCGGTCCCGCCCCTCCTGCTCCGTCCGTCCCTCCCCGCACGGTCCGAATGCCCGGAAGGGCGGCGGGGCGGCCGGGCCTACGACGGTACGGCGGTGGTGTGCGGCTCGCCGGTGCCCGATCCGTCGGCGTTCGGGCCCTCCGCGGTCGGCTCCTCGGCGTCCGGCTCGCGCGGGGGACCGGCGAGCTGTTCGCGGACGTAGTTCCAGACCACCGCGACCAGCGCGGCCGCGGGCACCGCGAGGAGGCTGCCCACGATGCCGGCCAGGCTGCCGCCCAGGGTCACCGCGAGGAGGACGACCGCCGCGTGCAGACCGAGGCCGCGGCTCTGGATCATGGGCTGGAACACGTTGCCCTCCAACTGCTGCACCACGACGATGATCGCGAGCACGAGCAGCGCGTCCGTCAAACCGTTCGACACCAGTGCGATGAGGACCGCGACCAGACCCGCGAACAGGGCGCCCACGATCGGCACGAACGCGGAGACGAAGGTCAGCACGGCCAGGGGGAGCACCAGGGGCACGTCGAGGAACCACAGGCCCAGGCCGATGAACACGGCATCGAGCAGGCCGACGAACGCCTGCGAACGCACGAACGCGCCCAGGGTGTCCCAGCCGCGCTCCACCACGACGGGGACGTCGGTGGCCAGGCGGCCGGGGAGCTGGCGGGTGAGCCACGGAAGGAAGCGCGGTCCGTCCTTGAGGAAGAAGAACATCAGGAAGAGCGCCAGGACGGCCGTGACGAGACCGTTGAACACGGTGCTCACCCCCGTGACGACGGTGGTGACCATGCTGCCGACGCTGTCCTGGACCCGCGCGACCGCCGCGTCGAAGCCCTTGGAGATCTGGTCGTCCCCGATGTTCAGCGGCGGCCCGGCGGCCCACTCGCGCAGTTTCTGGATGCCCTCGACCACCCCGTCGGCCAACTCCCCGGACTGGGAGGCGACCGGCACCGCGATCAGGGCGACGATGCCCGCGACGGCCACGAGGAAGAGGACGGTCACCACGGCCGCGGCCAGGGCGGGTGCCCAGCCGAGTCTCCGCAGGAAGTGGGCGAGGGGCCAGGTCATGGTGGTGAGGAACAGGGCCACTATGAGCGGCCAGACGACCGACCACATACGGCCCAGGATCCACAGGGCCACCGCCGCCATCAGCAGCACCAGCAGCGACTCGGCGGAGACGCGTGCGGCCGTGCGCAGCGCGGAGGCGGTCTTCGTTGAACTCAAGGGGGCAGGCATGCGACTCACCCTAGTGAACGGCCGCACCCCTCCTCACCACCGTCTCCGCCGTCCCTCCCGGCGGAGACGGGCCGCCCCGGACGCAGGGGGGCGTCCGGGGCGGGGCCGGGGTGCGACCGGGCGACGGTCAGGGGGCGACGGCCAGGTCGAAGAGGTGGATGTTGCCGTTGCCCGGCAGCACCACGAACGCCACCTGCTTGGCGGGGTCGAGCGGGATCGAGTGGGCGAACACGCGGTACGCGATGCCGGCGTTCCCGTACCCATGGGGCCGGTTGCGCCCGTCGCTCGACGCCACCAGGGTCGCCCCGTGGGCGTCGGCCGGGTCGAACGACCAGTTCGGGAACCCGAACGAGCCGCTGCCGCTCGTTCCGTCCGCGTAGTACACGGTCGCGGTGCCCGAGGCCCCGCTCGTGACGCCCGAACCGAGGAAGACGAGCCTGCTGCCCCTGCCGTTCAGGGCGATGGCCTGGCCGGCGGCGGAGACGTTGTCCTCGGTACCGCTCGGGACGTCCGGCCAGCGCAGCTCGGCGCCCAGGGCGTCGACGGTCCCGCCGGGACGCAGTCCGGCGGCGGCGAGCTTCTGCGCGGAGAAGCTGTTGCCCTCGCCGTCGTAGTTCCCGGGCTTCGTGTCGCTCTCGTCGGTCACCCCCACGTTGTTGTACGCGGCGGCCAGGTTCGCCAGGGGAGTGCCGCTGTGCTGCGTCCTGGTGCCGGTGGCCGACCCGGCTCCGTCGCCGCCCCGGTAGGTGGCGGTCGCGGTGAACGTGCGGACGGTGAAGCCGGCGCGCCGCTCCGGCACCTGGATCCGGAAGGCGGCCTCGGCGGAGGCGCCCTTGGCCAGGGAACCGTCCACCTGGAGGACCGAGGGCTGGACGGCCCAGCCGACCGGCCCCCCGAAGGACACCTTCAGCGAACGCATCCGTTCCGGGCCCGCGTTGGTGACGGTCACCTTCACCGTCGAGACGGCCGGGCCGTCCAGGTCGACGGGGGAGATCGACACCGTCGTGGCCGTGGCCGCGGACGGGCTCGGAGTCACGGACGGGGTCGCGGCCGAAGCCGTGGCCGGGAGGAGCGCGAGCGCGCCCGCCGCGACGACGGCCCCGAGCGAGCGGATCAATCCTGCTGGTCTCACGTGCTGCTCCTTCACGGCAGGGGCGGAGACGGGAAAAAGGGGGAAGGGAAGCGGGGGCGGCCTCAGACCACAGGGGGCATCTCGGTGGCGCGCGAGTCGAGGCCCATGCGGAGGTTGACCCAGGCGCCCCGGGTGAAGTCCGGGATCTCGACGGGACGCCCCTTCGCCGCCAGGGACATGACACTCAGGGGGACGGGCGCGCACCAGGCCGCCGAGTCGTAGACGTCGATGTCGGGTACGAGCCCCGCCCGCATGAGCTGCACCGTCCGCCACTGCAGGACGTAGTCCATGCCGCCGTGGCCGCCGTTGTTCGCCGCGTCGTCGCCGATCTTCTTCCACAGCCAGTGGTCGAACTCCTTGCGGTAGGAGTCGAAGGACCGCCAGGAGTGCCCGCTGTGGTCCGGCTCGACGTAGACGCGGCCGCCCCCGGACGACAGCACGCCCGCGTAGTCCTCGAAGATCCCCCGGCTGCCCGCGAGGGAGTTGATCCGGCTGTACGGCCGCGGGGAGCTCACGTCGTGCTCGGCGCGGATGACCCGGCCCTTGGCCGTCTCGATCAGGCAGGTGACCAGGTCGCCGTTGACGTACGTCTCCTTCCACGAGGGGTGGTTCCTGGGCACGAACCGCTCCCGGTAGTCGGCCAGGCCCTTCGGCTCGGTCGCCGTGGCGCGCAGCGTCGTCATGCGGTCGCCCCGGTTGATGTCCATGGCGGCGGCGATCGGCGCGAGGCCGTGCATGGCGTAGAAGGAGGCGGTGCTGCGGGTGTGCCACCGCCGCCGCCACGCGTCGGTGTAGTACGTGTCGGAGAACAGCAGCTCGCGCAGGTCGTGCAGATAGCCGCCGTGCCCGTTGGTGATGTCGCCGAACAGGCCTTCGTGCGCCATCTTGAGCATGGCCAGCTCGTTGCGGCCGTAGCTGCAGTTCTCCGAGAGCATGAGGTGCCTGCGGGTGCGCTCGGAGGTGTCGACGAGGTCCCACAGCTCGTCGAGCTCCGTGGCGATGGGCAGCTCGACGACGACGTGCTTGCCGGCGAGGAGCGCGGCCTTGCCCTGGGCGTAGTGGAACTCCCAGGGCGTGGCGATGTAGACGAGGTCGACGTCGTCGCGCCGCAGCATCCGCGTGTACGCGTCGTCCGAGCCGCCGTACTCGGCGGGGCGGGGCTTCCCGGCGGCGGCCAGGCCGTCGGCGACCCGCTTGGCCCGGTCGGCGCGTATGTCGCAGACGGCGGTGACCGTACAGCCGGGGACGACGGACCAGCCCGTGGTCATGCCGGCGCCGCGGTTGCCCAGGCCGATCACGCCGACGCGCACCGTCCGGTGGACGGCGTAGGGCACGTCGACCATGGACTTCTGGCCCGGCCTCCGGCGAGGCACGGGCGCCGCCGTCACCGCCGCGGCCGCGTCGGGGGCGGATCCCACCCCGGTCGCCAGGGCCCCGGTGGTGGCCAGGGCGCCTCCCAGGAGCAGGCGGCGTGAGACTGCGGGGAGTTTTGACATGGGTTCATCGCTCCTCAGTGCATACGGCGTCGGACGCGTCACGACTCTGGCGGGGCGATCAGGGGTGTGTCAATAGGTGTTCGGTTGGAGCTCGTTGTGCGCATGATTGAGCATCATGAGCGGAGTTTCACGCATGCGGTCGCACAGGGGGTGCGGCGACGGTCTCCGGACTCACGCCGTCCCCCGGGGCGGGGCCGGGAGCCGCACCGGCGGAACCCGACGCGGGGACGGAGCGGAGCCGGTCGGCCTCCGGGGCATGGCCGACCGGGTCGCCCGGCTCCTGGAAGTGCAGCGCGACCCCGGCACCCGCCAGGTACGCGTCCAGTCCGGCACGGCAGTAGGCGACCATCGGCTCCGGCAGGGCGCCGAACGGGAACCACCCCATGCCGTCGCACACCCGCGGTTCCATGACCGTCGGCGTGCCGGCCCAGCGGCGGACCTCGAAGAAGAACCCGACCCGCGCGCTCCCGGCCGGCGCGCGGTGGTGCACGACGACGGCGGCGCGCACGTCGTCCGGCTCCACGACCAGGCCCGTCTCCTCCCGCGTCTCGCGGACGAGCGCGGTGACGACGTCCTCGGCGGGTCCGTCGACATGACCGGAGGGGAAGTGCCAGTGCCCCGAGGCGTAGACGTCACCGGCCCGCCGCGACAGCAGGACCTCCGGCCCCTCCTCCCCGTCGCGTACGGCGATCAGATGCACGTCCACCGGCACCGTGTGCCGTCCACCGGCGCTCAACGGGCACCTCCCGGGCGGCGGGCGGACCGGGCAAGGGGCGAAGCGTGCACGAAGGCCTCCGGAAAGGGGTGTCGGGAGTGACGTCATGCCCAACGAACAAGCCCGGTCTCCCGAACGCAACCCCCGCCGACCAGGGTCACCCCATGTCCGAGCCGTCCCGTGATCCCCGCATGCAGTTCCTGATCGACCGGCTTCTGCCGGGAACCGTGAGAAGGGTCAGGGTCACCGGCTTCGACGGAGAGGACGTCCTGGTCCGGCTCCTGGACGCCGTGGGGGAGGAGGGCGAGACCGCCCGGATCCCCCGTCACGAGGCGTCGACGCGCTCGACGGCGCATCCGGCCGAACTGTTCGAGGTCGGCCAGGAGATCGAGGCCGAGGAGATCGGGCGCTGGCACGAGGACCGGCTCCTCCTCTCCGCCAGGGCGTGCGAGAACCCGGCCCTGCGGTCCTTCCTGCTCGCGCTCGAACCGGGCGACGTCGTCGCCGGAACGGTCGCCGGGGTGCACGACTTCGGGGTCTTCGTTCACCTCGACGGCGAACCGGACGGCCTCTGCACCGGCTTCATCAGGGTGCCGGACCTGACCTGGGACCGGATTGCCCACCCCTCCGAGGTGGTCGAAACCGGTCGGCGGATCACCGCCGAGGTGATCATCGCCGAGACGCGCTCCGGACAGGTGGCGATCTCCTTGAAGGCCCTGCGGGAGGATCCGCTCGTGCGGTTCGCGGACCAGGTCGGCCGGACCCTCACCGGGCCGATCGTCAGGGTCGTGCCCTTCGGCGTGTTCGTACGGCTCGCGCCGGAGGTCGTGGGCTTCCTCCACCTCTCGGAACTGGCCGCCGGCGAGACGGCCGAGAGCCCGGAACAACTCGTCGGGGAAGGCGAGTCCATCGCGGTCGAGGTCACCGAGGTCGACCCGCGGCGCCACCGGGTGCGGCTGAGCGCCGCCCGCAGAGCGGGCGCCCCCTGAATCGCTCCCGTGCCCGGGGAGGGGCCGGAGCGGAAGGACCCCGCCGGGAGCTTCAAGGTCCCCACCGGCAGGGAGGCCCGCTCCCGAGAGAACGGAACTCCTCCCTCGCCCAGGGGTAGAAATCGCTTTCTGTCGCGGGCATGCTGTCGGCCACCGGGCCACCGCCGGGTGCCCGCCCGGGCTTCCTTCCCGCGTCCCCGAGAGGTCTGCCCCGCCATGTCCTCATCGCCCGAACCCGCCTTCGCCCCCGACCCCTCCGCCTCCGCCCCCGACCCCGCCGTCCCCGCCTCCCTCCTCTCCCGCCGAGGCCTGCTGCGCGCCGCGCTCGGCACCACCGCGCTCGGTGCCGCCGCCCTCGCCCTCCCGCTCGCCGCACCGACCCCCGCGCACGCCGCCGACGCCTACGACGCCCTCCGCCTGACCTGGCGCGACCTGCTCCTCGGCACCGGATTCGACCCGGGCGCCGAGCCCTTCGCCGCCAAGCTGGCCGCGCTCGGCGCCACCGCCCGCGACCTGCGCGCCGCCATGGCGCCGGCGAACGGCTCCCTCTGGCCGGACCTTCCCTACGCGGACCCCGACCCGGACACGGACCCCGAGTCGTACACGTACTCCGGAAACCTCCAGACCAGCTACGCGCGGCTGCGCACCCTCGCCGAGGCCCACGCGCAGCCCGGCACCGGTCTCACCGGCGACGCGGGACTGCGCGACGAGATCCTGGCCGGCCTCGACCACCTCCACGACCAGGCGTACCGCGCGGGCCGGGCCCGGTACGGCAACTGGTACAGCTGGCAGATCGGCGCCCCGCAGGCGCTGCTCGACATCGACGTCCTCCTGTACGACCACCTCGGCGCCGCCCGCGTCGCCGAACACTGCGCCGCCGTCGACCACTTCGTCCCCGACAGCGCGGTCGCGAGCTACACGGGCACCTCCACCGGCGCCAACCGCGTCGACCTCTGCCGGGTGCTCGCGCTGCGCGGCGTCCTCGGGAAGTCCCCGGAGAAGCTCTCTCTGGCCCGCGACGCGCTCTCGCCCGTCTTCCCGTACGTCACCTCCGGCGACGGCCTCTACGCCGACGGCAGCTTCGTCCAGCACACCTACGTCCCCTACGCCGGTTCGTACGGAGCCGTCATGCTCGGCGGCCTCTCCCACCTCTTCGCCCTGCTCAAGGGCTCCGCCTGGGAGGTCACCGACAGCGGCCGGCAGGTCGTGCTCGACTCGGTCGAGAAGGCGTACGCGCCCTTCCTCTTCAACGGCCTCGCCATGGACGCCGTCTCCGGCCGGGCGGTCAGCCGGGGCGTGCAGAAGACCGACACCCGGGCCGTCCGGCAGGACGACCACCTGCGCGGCCACGGGATCATCGCCTGCGTCGCCCTGCTCGCGCGGAGCGCCTCGACCGCCGAGAAGACCCGCTGGGACGGCATGGTCAAGGGCTGGATCGCCCGTGCCTCCTACAGCCCGCTCCTGACGAGTCCCGCCCTCGGCGTCGCCGCGCTCGCCCGCCTCGAGGAGACCGCCGACGGCCCGGCCGCGCCGAGTCCCGAACCGGTCGGGCACCGGCTCTTCCCCGGCATGGACCGGGCCGTGCACCGGCGGCCGGGCTGGGCGGCCTCGCTCTCCATGGCCTCGAAGCGGATCACGTACTACGAGAACGGCAACGGCGAGAACCTGCGCGCCTGGCACAGCGGTTCGGGCATGCTCTACTGGTGGGGCGACACCTTCGCCAACGGGCAGTACAGCGACGACTTCTGGCCCACCGTCGACCCCTACCGGCTGCCCGGCACCACCGCCTCCCGCAAGCCGCTCGCCGACGGCGAGGGCGGTGCCTGGGGCGCCGCGCGGCCCGACGTCCGCTGGGTCGGCGGGACGACGGACGGCACGTACGCGGCGGTCGGGCAGTACCTGAAGGGGCTCTCCTCCACGCTCCTGGCCAAGAAGTCCTGGTTCTTCCTCGACGACGCGATCGTCTGCCTGGGCGCCGGGATCCACGGCCGCGACGGCACCGGAGTCGAGTCGACCGCGGACAACCGCAACCTCGGCGAAAACGGTGTCCACGCCTTCACCGTCGACGGTGCCGCCCAGTCCACGGCACCCGGCTGGAGCGCCACGCTCACCGGGGCCCGCTGGGCGCACCTCGCGGGGCACGCCGGCTACGTCTTCCCCGGCGGCGCGCCCGCCTCCCTCAAGGCCCTGCGCCAGGCGCGCACGGGCCGGTGGTCGGAGATCAACCTGGGCGCCGTCACCGACCCGGTCACGCGCCGGTACCTGACGCTCTGGTTCGACCACGGCACCGACCCGACCCGGGCCACGTACGCGTACGTCCTCATGCCGGGCGCGAGCCGGGAGCGGACGGCGGCCCGCGCGGCCGACCGGGGATGGCTCACCGTCCTCGCCAACACCGACGACCAGCAGGGCGTACGCGTCCCCTCCCTCGGCTTCACCGGCGTCAACCTCTGGTTCGCCGGCACGGTCGGCGAGGTCACGACCGGCGCGCCCGCGTCGGTCCTGATCCGCGAGTCGGGCACCACGGCCACGGTCTGCGTCTCCGGCCCGCTCCGGGACGGCGCGGCGATCGACCTGACGTGGAACCGGCCCGTCTCCGCCGTCCTCTCCCACGACCCGGCGGTCCGGGTCCTCGGCACGGGCGCCGCGCTCCGGCTCCGCGTCACCCCGGGGACCCTGGCGGCCACCCACAAGGCGGTCGTACGCCTGGGCTGAGGCCGAGAGGCCGAGGAGAGGTGCCGTGGCCGCGTCCCGCCCGGGTGTCAGGCGCCGGTGTACTGGGCGGCGTACTCCCCGCTGGGCGGGACGACGGTGATGACGTCGACCAGCACCCCGTCGGGGGCGGCGACGACGAAGTGCCGCTGGCCGAACTCCTCGGTGCGCAGGGACAGCACTTCGGGCAGACCGGCCTCCGTCACGAGCCGGCGGTGCTCCGCGTCCACGTCGTCCACCTCGAAGTTCAGCAGCAGGCCGCCCCGGAGCGCGGCCCGGTGGCCCTCGGGGACGGTCGGATGGGCGTGGTCGAGGAGCGCGAGCTCGTACTGCGGGGCGTCGGGACGGCGCAGGCTGACGTACCAGTCCGCCTCGAAGGTCGTCTCGAACCCGAAGTGGCGGGTGTAGAAGTCCCGGGAGGCCGCCACGTCCCGGGTGGCGAGCACCGGGTAGAAGCCACCGAGCCGGGTCGCGGGCGCGGTGGTGGGCACAGGGGTGGGTCCGTTCGTCATGGTCGAGTTCCTCCGTATCCGTTTCGCATACCCAGGGTACGCGAATTTCGGCGTTAGCATACCCTCGGTACGCGAAACGGGAAGGACGTGCGGACGATGGCGGTCAACCGGGCGGAGCAGCGGGAGGCCACGCGGCGGGCGCTGCTGGCCGAGGGGAGGCGGCGGTTCGCCGCCGACGGCTACCACCACGTGGTGCTGGCCGACGTCGCGCGGGCCGCCGGGGTCACCAAGGGGGCCGCCTACCACCACTTCGACAGCAAGGCGGGGCTCTTCCGGGCCGTCGTCTCCGAGGTCCAGCACGAACTGGGCGAGCGGGTCGCGGCCGAGGCCGACCGGCACGAGGACCTGTGGGAGCAGCTCCGGGCCGGCTCCCGGGCCTTCCTGGCCGCCGGGACCGATCCGGCGGTACGGCGGATCCTGCTGGTCGACGCGCCGACCGTCCTGGGCTGGGAAGAATGGCGGACCCTGGACGAGGAGTCCTCCGCCCGGCACCTCGCGGAGGCCCTGGAGGCGCTCGTCGCGGCCGGGACCCTCGCCGACCAGCCGGTGGAGCCCCTGGCCCGACTGCTTTCGGGGGCGATGAACGAGGCCGCGCTCTGGATCGCGCGGGGAGGGGACCCGCAGGCCGCGGAACAGGCGCTCGACCGGCTCCTGGCGGGTCTGCGCGCCCCGACCCCGCCCGGCGAATCGGCAGGGTGACGGGCCGTGAGACCATCGCACCCGCGGCCCCCGGGACCTTTCCGGCACCGGGCTGCGGCACCGGGGGAGCGGACGTGGAACACGGTCGGGCAGGGGAACCACGCGGAAAGCGCACACGCGCCGAGCGGCTGACCGAGGGGCTGGCCGTCACGGCGGCCTCGGTCCTCTCGCTCGGCCTCCTCGCCGGCCCGGTGACGGTCTTCGGCACGACCGCCTGGCACCTGGCCACCGACCCCGGAACCACCGCGTTCAGCCGGTTCCTGGTGCCGCTGCTCCTCCTCGCCCTCCTGCTGCTGCTGTTCGTTCCGGCCCGCGCCGTGTTCCGCTCGGGCCGGCGCAAGGGACGGGAACGGCTGACGGCGGCGGCCCCGGCGGCGCTGACCCTGCTCGCCGCGTCCCTGGTGCCGTTCGCGGCCCTGTACCTGCTCCTGCTGTACGCGGACTGACCTCCCCCGGCGCGGCCGGAGGAGACCCGGCGTCACCGGTCCCGGCCGGGGCCCCGGCTCACGGCCCGCGCCAGATGTTGGCGAAGGCCGTGTTCTCGATGGTCCGCCGCTGGCGCACGGCCTCCAGCTCCATCACCGCGTCGTGGACGGCGGCCACCACGCTCGTCACCGCCTCGTCGGCGAAACCGGGCTCCTCGCCCGGCTGCCCGCCGCCGATCCCCACCGCCGAGGCGAGGGCGGCCAGAACCGGCTCCCCCTCCTCCCGGCGGCCGACCGCCCGACGGTGGGCGGGCGTGTCGACCGGCTCCACGCGCTCCGGCCCGAAGGGCAGCCGACCGCTACGCCTCCGCCTCAGCTCGCCGTCCTCCTCCAGCGCGGTCCGGTACGCGGACGCGAGGTCCCGGCCCCGGCGCCACAACCAGTCCTCGACCAGCTCGTAGGGCGGCTGCCGGACGAGCCTGGCCTCGGCCTCGGCCAGGAGCCGGTCGCCCGGCTCCGACGGCCCGCCCGGCACGACGCGGTCGTCGTCCACGGTGACGGCCCCCGCGCCGACGAGGTCGATCAGCTCGGCTCCCGCGAGCGCCAGCGACAGGTCTCCCTGCCCCACGTCACGCTCCGGCCCCGGATCCACGGAGATGAGGAACAGGTCTTTCGCCGTGCTCATGAACGGCTCCCCTCGGAGGCATCGACAGGGCGGACCCCACCGGCCGGACCCACGACCGGCGCGACGGCGGGGCGCCCACCACGATCAGTATCACCTCCACCGGGGCGGCGGAACGAGGCCGCCGTGGTTCTCCGGCCGCCCGCCGTACTTCCCCCGGCCTCCGATCGCCTCAAGGCCGGAGCCCGACGTGTTCGAGCGCGACCGTACTGAGATCGGTGATGGCCTGCGGGTCACCGCGACGCCAGGCGTCGGCCCACCCGCCGGGCGGCACCGGCAGCCCGTCGAGCACGCCCGGAGGCCCGGTGAGGGCGCGCAGGGCGAGCAGATCGGCGCCTCCGGGAGCCCCGGCGAGACGGCGCAGGGCGTTGCTCCGCCGGATCCAGAGCAGGCGCGGCGGCAGCCACAGCAGCAGGACGAAGAGCACCGGGATCACGATGAGGGCGGCCGTGATCACATCGGCGACCTGGCCGACGGTCTCCTGGAACGAGGCGCCCGCGTCGGCGAACCCGGAGCCCGCGTCGGCCGCGGACCGGAGCGGCCTCTCCAGGACGCCGCCGATCAGCGGCAGGTCCGACGCCGCGTCCCCCGCCTGGTCGAGCTCCCTGGCGAGACTGTCGCCGGAACTCTCCACCTTCCGTCCCGGTTCGGCCAGCAGCATGATCGTCTCGCGGACGGCCAGGGCCACCCACACCGCCACGGCGATCAGGGCCACGGCGACAAGGTCCACGAGCACCTGGCGGTTCCGGCGTACGGGCGTCTGGGCGTAGAAGCGCAACGGAGGGCTCCCGTTCGAGTCGTGGCGGCGGGGAAGTCCGGCCGCCCCGACCGCGCCCCGGCCGACCGGTCGTCGGAATCAACTCTTCCACCGCTCCCCGCGGGCAAACGTACGGGACGCGGGACGCACCACGGCTCCGGGGCGCCGGTTCACGGGTCCCGGCGCTCGTTGGGCGAGACCGCCCGGCTCCCCCCGCCGCCGGGCGGACGACCGGCGGCGGGGGGAGCCGGCGAGGGCTCGCCCGCCGCGAGGTGTTCCAGGACCTCCGCCAGTTCCTCGCAGGCGCGGCGCACCGACCGGCGCGTCGCGCGCTGCTCGGTGATGACGGAGGAGAGAAGCAGGGCCGTCAGGGCGGCGGAGCCGTTGAACGCCTGGAGCTTGACCATGATCTCGACGTCCGACAGGTGGAGGAACGCGCCCTTCCCGCCGGTCGCCTCGAAGGTGGTGAGCACGGACGCGAAGAGCGCGCACAGCACGCTCCCGGCGAGCTGGAAGCGGAGCGCCGCCCAGATCAGCAGGGGGAAGACGAGGAAGAGCAGGCTCATCGGGCTGAGCACGGCCGCCGGCACGATGACCAGGACCGCGACACCCAGGCAGACCGCCTCCGCCCAGCGCCGCGTACGGAACCGTCCGATCGCCCCCGCGAACGCGAGCAGGAGCGGGGCGACGAGCAGCACGCCCATCGTGTCACCCGCCCACCAGGCCAGCCAGACGGGCCAGAACTCGCTCCTCTCCAGGGAGCCGGTCGCCACGTGCAGCCCGACCCCCGCCGTCGAGCTGATCAGCATGGCGCCGAAGCCGCCGAGGAAGACCAGGCAGAGCCCGTCCCGCAGCCGCGCCATGTCCAGCCGGAAGCCGACCCGTCTCAGCAGCAGGAAGGCGCACAGCGGCGCGGCGGTGTTGCTCACGACGGTGACCACCGTGGTGAGCCCCGGGGTGGTGAGGGAGGCGATGACGAGGAAGCAACCGAGGGCGATACCGGGCCAGACCCGCACGCCGAGCAGCAGCAGGGCGGCGACGGCGACACCGGTGGGCGGCCAGATCGGGGTGACGACCACCCCTTCGACGACGAGGCGGCCCAGCAGGCCGAGCCGTCCGACCGCGTAGTAGCAGGCGGCCACGGCCAGCGAGGCCAGGACCGCTTCCGTCGAGGGCCGGAACTGCCGAGTAACCAACACACCGGCCATCAGACACCGACCGGGCCGCCCCGGCAGGGCAAGAACCCCCTGCGTGTCGGACGCCGCCGCCCGGAACGTTCCCGGCCCGCTCCCGGCACCGCCACCGGCCGTCACCCGTTCGGCGGCGAGCCGTACGGGGCGACGACCGCAGGAGCGCAGGACCGCGCCCCCTCTTCCCTTCCCTTACTCTCCCTCCCCCGGCCTCCTCTTCGGCCACGCCGTACCGCCGTCGTGCCCGACGACCAGCACGGCGGCGTCGTCCTCGTGCCCCACCGTGCCGGCCAGCTTCATGACGGCGGTGGCGAGCGCGTCGACGTCCAGTCCGGCGACGGCGGTGATCCCGGCGAGACGCACCACCTGGTCCAGGCCGTCGTCGAGGTGGAGCGAGGGCCCCTCCACCACCCCGTCGGTCAGCAGGACGAAGACACCGCCGGTGGTGAGCCGGTGGCACGTGACGGGGTAGTCGACCCCGCGGAGCACCCCGAGCGGGGGCCCGCCCTCGCCGTCGTCGATCCCGGAGCGTCCGTCGGCGGTGGCCCAGATGTGGGGGATGTGACCGGCCCGGGCGCACTCCAGGGTGCCGGCGGCGGGGTCGAGCCGCAGGAAGGTGCAGGTGGCGAAGAGGTCGGCGCCCAGGGAGACCAGCAGGTCGTTGGTGCGGCTGAGCAGTTCCCCCGGGTCCCCGGTGACCGAGGCCAGCGCGCGCAGCCCCACGCGGACCTGCCCCATGAAGGCGGCCGCCTCGATGTTGTGCCCCTGCACGTCACCGATGGACATGCCGATGTGCCCGTCGGGCAGGGTGAAGGCGTCGTACCAGTCACCGCCCACGTTGAGCCCGTGGTTGGCGGGCATGTAGCCGACGGCCAGCCGGACGCCCGGAGGGCTGGGGAGGTCCGGGGGCAGCATGCCGCGCTGCAGGGCGACGGCGAGCTCGACGCGGGAGCGCTGCGTCTCGGCCAGCTCCCTCGCCCGGGCGGTCAGGGACCCGAGTCTGAGCAGCAGTTCGTCGCTGCTGTCGGCCGGCCATCTGCGGAACATCGATCACTCCGGCGTCGCGAGAGTCCCTCGCATCGATTCGCTCCGTTCTCGGCGCACAGGACCATGGGGCCACCTCTACGGGTACAGGACCTTCCCTACTCTGCCCGCAGGAGACGCCGCCCGCACCTCATCCGGCGCCGCCGAGGCGCCCGGGGCCCGGTCAGGGGGACACGGACCCGTCGACCGCGTAGGTCTGGCCGCCGGCGTCCAGGTTGGCCCGTGCCTTGCGGTAGGCGCGGCGGCTGGGCGGGTCGACGCCGGCGTTCTGCTCGTCGCGGCGGGCGGTCAGCGCGGCCAGGGCCTCGCGGGCCTCGGCGGGGGACCAGTCGGGCAGGTCGATCTCGCGGTGCTGCCGGGCCGCCGTCTGGATCGACAGGTAGACGTTGGCGGCGGCGACCGCCTGACTCGCCCGCTGGGGCGCGTTCACCGTGGTGAGGACCGCGCCGAGGCCTGCCGACAGCAGCGCCAGGATGCCGGCGGCGGTCGCGCCGGTGGACTCCACGAGCGCGGTCGTCCCCGCCACGGCGGCGAGCAGGGTCGCGGGAAGGCCGAGTGCCCAGTGCGTCGCCCGCCAGCGCTTGCCCTCCTCGAACTGGCACTGCGCGCTCCACATGGCGCTCTCCTCCAGCCGGCGGAACTCGGCGTCGAGGGCCTGACGACGGCTCGCCCCGCCGTCGGCACCGGGCGCGGAGGCCCCGCCCGACGGGACTTCCGGGGCGGGGGAGGCCGGGTCCGGCGCCGTGTCGGCTGGTGTGGTGTCCACCCGCCCACGGTAGCCGGGCCGGTGGCACCGGCGGGGCGGAATGCCCGTTTCTACGCCGGGAGTTCTTCCTCGTACGCGGCCAGCGCCACGTGCGCGGGATGGCGCGGCGGCAGCCCGTCGACCAGCTCGTGCCAACGGGCCGGCCCGATCCGCTCGTTGGCCCGCAGCGAGGCGAGCAGCTCCGCGGGCGGCACCCGGTCGAGGAAGAGCAGCGGAACCGGCGGCCCGTCCAGGTCCACGTCGAACTGCCCGGTCGGAGCGGGCACGGCGATCCGGCCGTGGAGCACCGGACCGGCATCGTCGAGCAGCATCCAGTACCGCTCGCCCTCCGGAGCTCCGGCCGCCCCGTCCACCGGCCCGAACCGCACGGGCTGGCACGGCGGGCCCTCGGCGGCGTCCACGGCCCGGCCGCCGCCGGCCCCGGACGCCTCCGCCGCGAAGACGTCGATCTCCATCTCGACGGTCACCCGTCCGCCGCGCGTGACGGTCACCTCGGCCTCGACCGGCCCCCGCCCCAGCGACGTGGCCGCCGACCCGTCGTCCTCGCCGTCGGCGGCGCGGAGGACGAAGGCGGAGTCGAGCCGGGCGGTGAGCGCCAGGGCGTCGACCGCGGCCCGGGGCTCCGGGGCGGTCAGCCGGGCGGCGGCCAGCCGCGCGCTGTGGTGGAGCGCCGGGTCCGCGCCGATCCGCAGGGCGAGCCCGGCCAGCGCGGCGCGGGCCGGCGCGGGCAGCCGCTCCGGATCCACCGCCAGCAGCCCGGCGAGCAGGGCGGACGCCTCCCGGCCGAACCAGGGACCGGGGCGTACGGTGCGGAGTCCGGCTTCGAGGACGGACAGCGGCCCGGCGAGCGAGGTGGCGGCCGGGGTGAACCAGTGGCGCAGCTCGCCGTACGGGGCGGTGCGCGGCCCCTGCCCGGCCCCGGGACCGGGCGCGTCGAGGAGGGCCGCCGTCGCACGGGCGGCGGCCTCGACCCGCTGCCACGGCAGGCAGTGGAAGAGGGCCGCCGGGGCGTCGGTCTCCAGGTCGAGCCGGTGCAGCAGGAAGTACCGCAGCTCCAGGCTCTCGCGGGCGAGCCGCTCCACGGTCGCGGGATCGGCGGGGACGTCGGCCCACCGCTCCTCAAGGCGCGCGACGAGCTCCGCGCCGTCCGCCGAGACCTCCACGGGGGCGCCCCGGTCGTCCAGTTCGACCAGGAGGGAGCCGTCCGGCGCGCGCAGGGCGAGCGCTCGTACGGGATCGCCGGCCGTCCGCCGCACGGTCGCGTCGGCGCGGGTCCAGCCGTGGGCGCGGAAGCGCGCGGCCGCCCTCGCGTCGGCGCGCTCGTCGCCGTCGTTGATGGGACCGAGCCGGCCGGGCGCGCCGGGGGCACCGCCCGGCTCGAACCGGGCGACCCAGCCGCTCAGGGGACGGTGCGCGGGGAGGACGTCGGGGCCGGCTCCGGACATCACGCGCCTCCCCCGTCGGCCGGACCGGACCCGAAGGACCCGCCGGACAGCCCCTGCGCGCCGGACCGTTCCCGTACGTCAGGCCGTTCCCGTACGTCGGACCGCTCCCGTACATGGGGCTCTTCCCGTACGTCGGACCACTCCTGTACACCGGGCTCTTCCCCTACGCCGGACCGCTCCCGTACATCGGGCTCTCCCCTTACGTCGGACCGCTCCCGTGCGCCGAGCCGGTCGAGGAGGCCGGACATGGCCGGCCCGTACTCCCGGAGCGACTTCGCCTGGGCGGCCGTCGGCCCGCCCGGCACCCACGCCTTCCACAGCTCCGCGAGCCGCGACCACCCCTCCGGGCCGCCGTCGAGCCGCACGGCGAGGTCCGCGGGCAGAGCGGCGGCCCAGGACCGCAGCGCGGCGGTGTCCAGACCGGGCCGTGCTTCCCAGCGGATGAGGAACTTGGCCGCCCGCAGCAGGAGTTCCGCACAGACGTCGGGCCGTGTCGGGCTCTCCGGCAGGGCGATCCGGAGCGGCGGCGGCGCGGCCCCGCTGCCGTGCCCGAGATCGGCGAGGGCCCACCCGAGGGGATCGAGGACGAGCCGCCGTACGGGGTCGTACAGCAGCGTGTTGACCGTGAGGTCGCGCTGCCGGGCGTCCTGGAGCAGGTCGGTCCCGGTCGCCGGGTACGGCATGCCGGTGAGGCCGAGGCCCCGGTAGTCCAGGGTCCGCCGGCCGCGCCGGACCGCGAGGACGGAGCAGACGAGGGAGCGCGGACTGAAGAGCCGGGGGAGTTCCGCGCTGGCGCCGTCGAGGGCGAGCACCTCGTCGGCCACGGTGCGGAAGACGCCGGCCGGCGCGGTGCCCGTCGTGTCCAGGTCGTGCGTCCCGCCCTCGGCGGCCGGGCCGCCCGCCGCGCCGACGGCGGCTCCGGCCACCAGGTCGCGCGGCACCCCGCCGACCAGCCAGACGCCGTGGCCCTCGGCGTCGAGCCGGTCGAGGAGGGCACCGAGGTAGCCGGGGGCGTCCGGCCCGTACAGCAGCCCTTCGAAGGCGGCGACGAGCCCGGGGGCGAGGGCGTCCGCGTGGTGCACGTTCCCGGCGTCGATCTGCCGGTACGGGGGAGGGCCCGTCCGCTCCAGGGCGGGATGGCGGTCGGGGTCGGCGCTCCGCGCGGGCGGCCCGCTCGCCCGCTCGTCGCCGTCGAGCAGCAACCGGTCCCCGGAGTCGCCACCACCCCCTCCGGCACCGCTCCTTCCGGCGCCACCCGTCCCGGTGCCGTCCGCCCAGGACACGGTCCCGTCGGCATGGCCGAAGCCGAGTACGCGACGGCCGTCCACGAGGTCGCCGGTCATGATCGGCCCGCCGTCCGTCCGCCGGGAGCAGGCCTCGGCCCCCCTCGGCGCCGGTACCGCGGAGCCCGTCGCCGTCCGGTCGCTCATCCCGCCGCCAGGCCGGTCCACAGCGCCTCCCCCTTCGCGTCGATCCGCACCAGGAGCGGGACCATGGCGGGGCCGCCGTTCCACGTGCCGTAGACGACACCGTCGTAATCGACGTTGTCCTCGTCGGGCCGCAGGCCGAGCAGGGCGACGTCGCCGAGCTGCTGCGGCGTACAGGTGATGTCCTGTCCGGGCTGGTCCACGCAACTGCTCAGGGCGGGATACATCAGCCCCTCCGCGCCGTTGCGCCCGGGATGCGTGCGGACGGCGCGCAGGACGGCCGCCGCACCGCCCTCGCCGCGGATCCACTCGTGCACCCCCGGCCGGCAGGTGCCGCACAGGGCGACGAGGCGCTCGGTGTCCCCCCGTACGGCCGCCTCCTCGATCTGCCGGGCCAGCCGGACCACGGCTTCGGGCAGCTTCCCGCCGTGGTCGTCCACGGTCGTCACGGCCGCGCCCGGCGGCTGCGGGGCGGCGGCCGGCGGCCGGGCCGCGGCGCTCTCGGCGGGGGTGAAGACGAAGACGGACACCCCCTTCCCCAGCGGCAGTTCCCGGCCCTCCGAGGTCAGGGTCAGCGTCCCGGTGTGGTAGGCGACGCCGGAAGGCGACCGGGGCAGGCCGGTGGTCGGTACGCTCCCGGTGAGCCTGGCCACGCGCCCGTCCGCGCCGAGCGCGATCCCGAGCATGCCGCTGCCGAGGAAGGTGCGGACCCCGTCCCGCACGTAGTACGAGACGAACCGCTCGGGGGAGAGGACCTGGCAGCTTCCGAACGGCCCGTAGGTGACGGTGAGTCCGTCGCCCGCCCAGGCGAAGGAGGTGAGGGAGCGCTGCCGGTCGCCGATCAGGGCCCGCCGGAAGGCGGCGTCGTCCGGCAGGTGCGGTACGGGCTCCCCGGCGGTGCCGCCGGAGTGGGTGAGCAGGGTCGACCTCGTCCAGCAGGCGCCGCCGCTGTCGGAGGTGCCCCAGGCGAGGGCCTTGCCGTCGGGGGCCCGCAGGGCGTCGGTGAACGTGGAGGGCTTCCCCGGCGGGAGGAGCTCGCGGACCGTGCCGCGCCGGTCGACGGCGGACACCGTGCCCTGGCCCCGGAAGACACCGGGGCCCTCGGGCAGCACGCCGAAGACGACGACGTCGTCGGACCCGCCGGTGGCGAGCCGGGCGTACGTCCCCTTGTTCTTGCCGAGCGGGACGCGACGCGCGCGCTCGGCGGGGTAGCCCGGCGGGAAGAGGGCGAGGGAGGCGCCGTCGACGGCCAGGGTCGCCAGGTCCTCGCCGAGGAAGCCGATGCCGTGGCAGGGACACGCCTCGGAGCGCAGGGTGCCCTTGGCCACGTCGTAGACGTGGAGCTCGCCCGTCCCGCTCTCGTCCTCCTCGTCGAGCCAGGCCAGACGGCGCCCGTCGGGCGACCACACGACCTCGGAGGGCGGGACCGCGCCGGTCGGGGCGGCGCGCCAGGTGCGGCCGGCCGCGTCGGCCAGCATCACGGCCCGCTCCTCCGGCTGGACGAAGGCGAGGACGGGACGGGTGCGGTCCGGCCCGGGACCGGTGACACCGCCGGACGGCCGGGGGCCGGCGGTGTCACCGGTCGCCGTGCAGCCCGCGGCGGCGATCACCCCGGCGAGCAGGAGGAGCACCGACCGGCGCCCGGCCCGGCGCCCGGCCGGCGGACGCGGAGGCGGCGGAGGGAGGAGGCCGGAAAGACGGAAAAGGCGGACACGTGGCACGGCGGCGGCCTCACTTCTTCTCTTCGCACAGATCGGTGTAGTCCTCGGTCGGGCCGACGTGTTCGTTCCACTCCTCGGGCGTGAGCCCCGACCCGGTCCAGCGGCACAGCACCTCGCCCCAGTCGACGGTGCCCACCCGCCACAACTCGACCGGCCCGGGCGGGCGGTCGCCCTCGCGGCCGCGAGAGGTCCGGGTGATCCCGGCCAGCACCTCGCCGTCCGGCGACCAGCGCAGGTGGATGATCCCGTCCGCGCCGGAGACCCGCAGCTCGGGCAGGGCGAGGTCGCCGGTGGCCGTGTCCCGGACGGTGACCCGGTCGGCGTACCCGACCGCGACCCGGCCGCCGTCGGGCGACAGCGCGATCGAGGACGGCGCGTTCACCGCGCCGGTGAGGCGCAGCGGCGCCCCGGTGTCGCGGAGGTCGGCGTCGAGGAGCCGTACGGTGTTGTCCAGACCGAGGAGGGCCACCCGGGAACCGTCCCGGCTCCAGGCGAACCGGTGGACCCCCGGCGCGTCGACCGCCCTGGTGGTGCGGGTGACGAGGTCCACGAGGACGAGACGGGCGTCGTCGGCGCCGGGCCGCTCCAGGGCGAGGGCGAGCGGCCGGCTCTCGTGCAGGGTGAGCCCGAGTCCCTCGCTCGCGCCGAGCGGGATCGTGCCGACCGGCTTCCAGGTGCGGGTGGACCACAGGTACAGGGGCCCGTCGACGTGCCGGGCCACGAGCAGGTCCTCACCCGGTACGAACCCGACGCCGACGGCGATGCGATGGGCGCCGGAGGCGGTGCCCCGGTCGGCGCCGGGCGGTTCGAGACCCTGCAGCAACGTCCCGTCCCTCCGCCACACGACGATCTTGGCGGCCCCGCCGAGCTGCCCGGCCGCGGCCACGTACGCGGGGGAGGAGGCCGCGTCGTTGATGTAGTGGCCCTTCGACCTGTACTCCGTGAGGACCGGGTACTCCGCCGTCGCCGGGTTCCGCTGGTAGGCGAGCGGATCCGGGCGCACCCTGCGCAGCCCGTGGGACAGGTTCCCGCTGACGTCCGTGAGCAGCAGCGATCCGTCCGCGTCGAAGGTGGCGGTGCTCGACGCCTCGCCGGGCAGCATGCCGAGCGGTCCCGGCCGGCGGTCCAGGACGCCGACCCAGCCGTCGCGTCCGGCGGCGACGACGGTGAACAGTTCGCCGACCGCGGCGGCGCCCGCCGCTCCGCCGCGGGGCCGTTCCAGTCCCCGGCTCGAAGCCGCGCTGCCCCCGGTGCCCAGCGGGACGAGGGCGGTGCCGGCGTCACCCGCGACGACCACGCTCCCGTTGTGTTCGATCATGACCTTCGGGGGGTCGGCCAGTCCGCCGACGGGGTAGTCGAGCGGACGCTTCCGCTGCCGGTCCCAGGCGAACACGCCGCGCGGGGTGGCGAGCACCACGAGCTCGTCGTCGGCCCCGACCGCGGAGGCCCGGCCCGGTACGTCCTCGCTCCCGATCTCGGACTCGACCCCGTGGGTGTCCAGGCCGACGGAGACCACCCGGTTCTCGTCGAGGAGCAGGACGGCCCGCTCCTCGCCCGGCAGCCGGCCGGAGTGCCACGGGGCCGGTGCGAGGGCCGCGTCGACGACCCGCCAGCGGGCCCGTGACGAGCCGCCGGGTCCCGCCCTGCGGCAGTCGGACTCCTCGCGCGTGAGCACGTCGAACTGCGCGATCGTGCCGTCGTTGCGCACCTCGACCAGCCGGCCCCCGCGCTCGGTGAACGCGGTCGCCACCCGGTGCGTGTCCGGGCCCGCGCAGCTCGGCTCCGGCAGGGTGGCGATCGGCTCGGGCACGGGGCCCTGCGCCGAGTACAGGCGGATGCCGTCCTCGGCCCCGGCGGCCAGCAGCCCGGCCTCCGGGCTGTACACCAGGCCGCCGACCCGGCCGGGGACCCGGCCCAGCGCCTTGCCGGTCCGCAGGTCCCACGACTTGAGGTACGGGTCGTCCCCGGTGGTGTACACCCGGTGCCGTTCGTCGTCGACGGCGACGCTGTCCACGCTGCCGGGGCTCGCCTTCCAGGCCAGCCGCAGACCGGAGTTGGTCTCCAGGACGTCCCGCATGGCCTGCTCGGCGTTGGGGGTCCCGGGGTCGATCCGCTGCCCGGCCAGCGCGAGGAGCCCGGCCAGCCTGGGTTCCGTGGCGCGCCGCGTCAGGGCCTCGGCGACGAGGTCGGCGGCGAGCGCCCGCCGCTCCCGCTCCCTGCCGCGGTCCCAGAACCAGTACGCCGTCGAGCCGACGACCAGGACCAGGGCGACGAGGACGGCGATGGCCGACGCCCCGGACCGCACGAGGGCGCGCAGGTCCGGGGCACGGGCGGCCTTCGCGGCCTCGGCGACCGTCCCGGCGCCCTTCAGCAGGGCCGCCCGGTCGTCCTCCCACACCTCCCCGGCCTTCGGCAGGTCGTCCTCGGGGAGGACGACGGTCTGGCCGTTGGCGGCGACGCGGAGCTTCTGCTCGTAGCCGCCGACGCCGACCAGCCGGCCCTCGGGGGACCCGTCGACCGCGCCGACCAGCGCGGTCCGCGGGTTGATCCGCCGGACGGCCACGGCGCGTCGGACGCGTCCTCCGCCCTGCTTCCGGACCTCGTCCAGGAGTACGGCGAAGGCGCAGCCCAGGGAGGAGTCGGAGACCATCGCGGTGACGCCCTCGTTGTCGGTGAGCGACCAGAGGACGGTTCCGCGGATCTTGCCGCCCGCCGCCGCCCAGGCGTTCCGCAGGGAGCCGTGGAACTTCTCCTCGGCGCGGAAACCCGACATGGTCCGGGGGTCCGGGACGAGCGCGGGCGGCCCCTCCGGCAGCACCGCCACGCCCAGCGTGCCGCGCACCCCGGTGTTCCCGCCGTCGAAGAGCACGCCCGCCGACGCCACGGGCCGGAGTCCGGGCAGGGCCCCGTCGAGCGTCAGCAGCCGGAGCAGTACGGGCAGCGCCAGGTCCCGGTCCTCCGCGCCGAGTCCCTCGACCAGGCGCCGGATCCGCGCCGGGTGTCCGGCCGCCGCACCCGGGCCGGGACCGGACAGCACGCGGTCGAGCAGCGCGGACGCCGAGCCGTCGGCGGACGGCAGCACCGTCCAGGAGTGCCGCAGCCAGCGCACACCGACGGCCAGTTCCTCCGGGGCGCGGTCGGCGTCGTCCACCAGGGCGAGCCCCATCGCGGCGGAGGCCCGCAGCGCCTGGGAGAGGCCCGGTTCCGACTCCCTCGCCGGACGGTACGGAGGATGGTCCGCCAGGGCGAGGACGCCGGTCCGGGCCGCCGCCCGGGGCGTCAGGAGCGCGTGCACCTGGGTCCGTCCGTCCCGCAGGACGCGGAGGGCGGCCACGTCTTCGGCGGCCACCCGCGCGCACAGGTACGCGAGCGCGGGCTGCGAGGCCGAGAGCAGCTCCTGCCGGGCCCGGGCCCGTTCGTTGCCGAGGGGCAGCCTCGGCCCGTCGAGTAAGGCGCCGACGTCCAGCGCCGCGGACGGCCCGTCAGCCATCGTCATTCCCCCTCGCGCACGACCGGCGAAGTGGTGCCATCGCCGGACCAGGAGGACATAGTGGCACCTGGAGCGCCCGCGCACAGGCGAGTCGGCATCTTGCGGGGGTTCCCTCGACCGGACCGGACCGGACCGGACAGGACAGGGCAGGGCAGGACAGGGTCGGACAGGACGGGACAGGGCCGGCCGGCCGGCCGCGTCGGCGGCGCGACGCGTGATCAGGCCGGCTCGCGGACCACCGGTTCGTCCGGGAGGCCGACCGGCTTCCCGGGCCCGCCCTCGACGAGCCCGGGGAGGGGGGTGGACCGCGGCGACGACCGGATCGGCCGGGCCGCGTACGGAGGCGAGTGCCGGCGCGGTGTACGCGGCGGCCCCGATGGCGTCGAAGCCGACGACGGCCGCGCTCCCGGGCATCCGCCGACCCGCCTGGCGCAGGGCCCTCAGGGCCCCGGCCCCTCAGGCTCGGGGCCGATCGAGCGCCTGCTCCACCGCCGTGTAGGTGACCCCGTGGTCCGCCAGGGCCTCGGAGACGATCCCGGGGCGGGCCGTCAGGGCCAGGAGCAGGTGCTCGTCACCGATCTCCTTCTCCCGCCGGCCGAGGCAGACGCGCAGCGACTGTTCGAGGACCTTCTTGCTCTCCCGGGTGAAGGGCCGCCGCTTCGGACTCCGGGACCGGATGTCGGACCCGGCGGCGAGCGCGCCCGGGCCGTGGGTCTCCTCGACCCGGGCGACGATCCGCGCCACGTCGATGCCGAGATCCGCCAGCGCGTCCACCTCGACCGCCGAGAGGCCGCCCCTGCGGCGGGCCGCCGCGAGCGCGGCCTCCAGCGACGCGCGCCGCTCCGTCGCCCCCAGCGCCCGCAGCGCGAGGGCCGCCCCGGTGTCCTCCGCGTCGAGCAGTGCCAGCAGGAGGTGCTCCTCCGTGACCGCGGGCGCGCCCTCGCGCCCGGCCACCGCCACGGCCCCGGTCACCACCGCCCGGGCCCCCTTCGTGAACCTCTCGAACATCAATGCCTCCCGTGCTTCTTGTGGACGGCCTGGCGGCTCACGCCCAGTTCGGCCGCGATCTCCTGCCACGACCAGCCCCGGGCGCGCGCGCTGCGCACCTGAACGGCTTCCAGCTGTTCCAGAAGGCGCCGCAGCGCGGCGACGGCACGCAGTCCCACCCGTGGATCGCGGTCGCCGGCCTGCTCGGCGAGATCGGTTGCGTCGGTCATGGTGTCAACTTACATTGACATCCCGGTTGCGTCAACCAAAGTTGACGCGGGCGGGGCGGGGGGCCGTACGGGGGAGTCGTGGGCCGCCCGTCACGCGCCCTCGCGCAGCCCCCACGGCGACCCGTACTCCGTGAGCAGGTCGAGGAAGGGGCGGGGCGGGAAGGCCTCCGGGCCGAGGATGCCGGTACCGCGCCAGGCACCGGTGGAGAGGAGTTCCAGGGCGACCACCGGGTTGATCGCGGTCTGCCAGACGACGGCCTGGGAGCCGTACTCCCGCATCGACCACCGGTTGTCGACCACGTGGTAGAGGTACACCTCCCGCGGCGCACCGTCCTTGGTGCCCCTGACCCAGGTGCCGGCACAGGTCTTGCCGGTCATCCGGTCGCCCAGGCTCGCCGGGTCGGGCAGGCAGGCGGCGACGACGTCACGCGGGGAGACCCGTACGGGGCCGTCCGCGCCGGGCACCGTGACCTCGGCCGTGGAGTCCAGCCCCAGCTCGTGGAGCGTCTTCAGCTTGGCGATGAAGTCGTCACCGAGCCCGTACTTGAAGGTGACGCGGCGCGCCTCCACCCAGCGCGGGATCAGCAGCACCTCCTCGTGCTCGACGTTGACGCACTCCACCGGCCCGATGCCCTCGGGGAAGTCGAAGACCTCGGGCTCGCTGAAGGGCGCGCTGGTGAACCAGCCCCGGTCCTTCTCGTAGATCACGGGCGGGTTGAGGCACTCCTCGATCGTCGTCCAGATGCTGAAGGACGGGGCGAAGCCGTACCCCTCGACGGTGAGGTTCGCCCCGTCGCGGACGCCGATCTCCTCGATCCCGTCGAAGAGCTCGTCGGCGGCGTACCGGGCGAAGACGTCGGAGAGGCCGGGTTCCACGCCCATGCCGACCAGCGCGAGACGGCCCGCCCCCTCCCACTGCCCGGCCAGCTCGAACTGCTCGTCACCGAGCTTGACGCCGCACTCCTCGTACGGGCGCTCCGGATGCGGCACCGACAGGGACATCGCCATGTCCACGTAGTGAGCGCCGGCGTCCAGGGCGGCCCGGAACAGGGGCATCACGAACCGCGGGTCGGTGGCGTTCAGGAGCACGTCGCAGTCCTGCTCGGTGAGGGCCCGGCCCACCGCCTCCCGGTCCGAGGCGTCGAGCCGCAGCGCGCTGAACCGACCACCGCCCCGCTCACCCCGCTCACCCCACTCGCCCAGCGAGGCGACGGCGGCCTCGGCGCGGGCCGGGTCGTAGTCGGCGACCACCATGTGGCTGAGGAACCCCCTGCGGGCCGCGATACGGGTGATGGCGGTACCGACGCCGCCCGCACCCACGAGAAGTACTCGCACGTCATCCACCTTCCGTCCGGGAGGCGAACGCCTCCGGCACAGCCGGTGCAACGGTATGCGGCGGGCCGAGGACGACGGCGTCGGCGCGAGCGGGCGTGTCGTGCCGCGCCCTGTCCCGGGGGCGGCGGACCCGGAAGCCCCCGCGCCCCGGTCAGACGCCGCCCGTGCGTTCCGGATCGTCCAGCGGGGTGTCCACCCGCAGCCAGCGGTAGCCGTACGGTGCCAGCTCGACGCCGACACGGCCGCCGGCCGCCGCCTCGACCACGTCCCCGGTGAACATGTCGGTGAGCCGGCGGCCGCCCTCCAGGCCCGGCACGGTCGTGGCCGCGGCGACCCGCCGGTCCGAGAAGTTGTGCAGCGCCAGCACCGCCCCCTCCGGAAGCGAACTGAAGTGGGCCAGGACGCCGGGGTCGTCCGCGTCGAGCACATCGGTCCGGCCCCAGGCGAGTTCGGGGGCCTCGCGGTACCGCTCGACCAGCGACCGCACGCGGCTGAGGAGCGAATCCGGGTCGCCCGCCTGGTCGCGCACGTTCACCCGCTCCGGCCCGTACGCGCCCTCGGTCATCGGATTGGGGAAGTCGCCGCCCGGCGCGGTGGAGAACCCGGCGCCCTCGTCCGCCGTCCACTGCATGGGGGTGCGGACGGCCTGCCGGCCCTCGGCGGCCAGGTTCTCGCCCATCCCGATCTCCTCGCCGTAGAAGAGCACGGGCGTGCCGGGCAGGGTGAACAGCAGACTGTAGGCCAGCTCCACGCGGCGCCGGTCGCCGCCGACCATCGGGGGCAGCCTGCGGCGCAGCCCCCGGCCGTACAGGCGCATGTCCTCGTCCGGGCCGAAGGCCGCGAACACCTCGGCGCGCTCGCCGTCGTCCAGCTTGTCGAGCGTCAGCTCGTCGTGGTTGCGGACGAAGGTCGCCCAGTGCCCGTCGCGCGGGGCCTCCGGACGCTCGCGCAGGGCCGCCGCCAGCGGCCCGGCCTCCCCGCGGGCGAAGGACAGGTACATCTTCTGCATGCCGATGAAGTCGAAGCACATGTCGAGTTCCTCGCACCGGCCGGCCTCCGGATCGCCGAAGAACCTCATGGTGTCGGGATAGGGCAGGTTGACCTCGCCGAGCAGGACCGCCTCGCCGTTGCGGCGCCCGAGGAAGGACCGCAGATCGGCCAGGTAGTCGTGCGGATCGGGCAACTGTCCCGCGTCCTCCTGGCCGTCGGTCTCCAGGAGGAAGGGGACAGCGTCGACGCGGAAGCCGGAGAGCCCGAGCTGCGTCCAGAAGCCCATGATGCGGGCTATCTCGTCCCGTACCGCGGGATTGGCCACGTTGAGGTCGGGCTGCTGCCGGTAGAAGCGGTGCAGGTAGTACTGCCCGGTCTCCTCGTCGTACTCCCACGGGCTCTGCTCGGCGTCGGGGAAGACGACGCCCTTCGGCCCGTCCTCGGGCGGCTCGTCGCACCAGACGTACCAGTCGCGGCGGGCGGACGTACGGCTGGAGCGGGACTCCCGGAACCACGGGTGCCGGTCGGAGGTGTGGTTCACCACCAGGTCGGCGATGACACGGATGCCCCGGTCGCGGGCGGTCCGCACGAACTCGGTGAAGTCCCCGAGGGTGCCGAGGCGCGGGTCGACGCCGTAGAAATCGGTGATGTCGTAGCCGTCGTCCCTTTCCGCGGTCGGATAGAACGGCATCAGCCACACGCAGGTGACGCCGAGCCGGACGAGGTGGTCGATCCGCTGGATCAGGCCCGCGAAGTCCCCGATCCCGTCCCCGTCGCCGTCCTGGTACGTCTCGACGTCCAGGCAGTACACGACCGCGTTCTTCCACCACAGGTCGGAGGTCCGGGTCAGCCTCATCGGACGTCCTCCGCGCGCACGGGCCCCGCCGGAGCCGCGTCGAGCCGGGGCAGCACCTTCTCCCCGAACGCGTCGACGAACGCGCTCTGCTCAGGGCCGACGTGGTGCAGCATGACCGTGTCGAAGCCGAGATCGGCGTACTCCTGGAGCCAGGCCGCGTGCTGCCCCAGGTCGGCCGAGACGTTGACCGCCTCCGCGACCCGCTCCGGCGTCACGTGCTCACTTGCCTGGTCGAACAGCTCGGCCGTGTCCAGGTCCCAACTCACCGGCGGACCGTGCACGTTGGTGCGCCACTGGTCGTGCGCGACGGCGAGCGCGGTGTCCGGGTCCGGGTCCCAGCTCAGATGGACCTGGAGGTGCAGCCGGCCCGCGCCCCCGGCGGAGCGGTAGGCGTCCACGATCCGGCGCAGCCGCTCGTGCGGGGCGTTGACGGTGATGAGCCCGTCGGCCCAGTCGGCGCACCAGGCCGCGGTGGCCTCGCTGCACGCCGCGCCGATCAGCGGCGGCACCGTCTCCGGGAGCGTCCAGAGGCGGGCGCGGTCCACGGTCACCAGACCGTCGTGGCTCACCTCCTCGCCGCGCAGCAGCGCCCGGATGACGTCGACGCACTCGCGCAGCCGCGCGTTGCGCACGTCCTTGCGCGGCCAGCGGTCGCCGGTGATGTGCTCGTTGGACGCCTCGCCGCTGCCCAGGGCCGCCCAGAAGCGGCCCGGGTACATGGCGGCGAGGGTGCCGACGGCCTGGGCGACGATCGCGGGGTGGTAGCGCTGCCCGGGCGCGTTGACGACGCCGAAGGGGATGCGGTCGGTGGCCTGGAGGGCGGAGCCGAGCCAGGACCACGCGAAGCCGGACTCGCCCTGCCGGACGCTCCAGGGCGAGAAGTGGTCCGAGCACATGGCGGCGCCGAAGCCGGCCTCCTCCGCGCGGACGGCCGCGGCCAGGAGGTCCGCGGGCGGCACCTGCTCGTGCGAGGCGTGGAATCCGTAGACGGTCATGGGCCGCGTGTACCCCGGGGTGCGGGGAACAGACGGCGCGTTCCGCGAGGTGACGGCACCTCACCCGACCCGCCGGTGCACCCTCGCCTCCCAGGGCGCGAGGACCGTGCGTCCGTCCTCCGCCGGAAGGGACGGCCCGTTGCCCAGGACGAGTTCGGCACCCTCCCACCCACCGGGAAGGTCCACCGCCACGGTGTCGCCCGTGAAGTTGCCGACGACGAGCAGCGTGGTCCCCTCGTGGTGACGGGTGAAGGCGTACACGCGCTCGTCGTCGGGCAGCAGCATGGTGAAGTCGCCGTGCACGACCGCCGGTTCGGCGTGGCGCAGGGCGATGAGCCGCCGGTAGTGGTGGAAGACGGAGCCGGGGTCCGCACGGGCCGCGGCGGCGTTGACCTCGGTGTGGTCCGGGTTGACCGGGAGCCAGGGGGTGCCCGTGGTGAAGCCGGCCCCCGGGGAGGCGTCCCACTGCATGGGCGTACGGGCGTTGTCCCGTCCCATGGCGCGCAGCCCGGGCAGGACGTCCTCGGGCGCCGCCCCCGCGCGCAGCGCCTGTGCGTAGTGGTTGAGGGACTCGATGTCCCGGAAGTCCTCGATGGTGCGCAGGGGAGCGTTGGCCATCCCCAGTTCCTCCCCCTGGTAGACGTAGGGGGTGCCGCGGTGCAGGTGCAGCACCGTGGCCAGCATGGTCGCGGACCGCGTCCGGTGCCGGGGGCCGTCGTCGCCGAACCGGGAGACCACGCGGGGCTGGTCGTGGTTGTTCCAGTACAGGCTGTTCCAGCCGACGTCCGCGAGGCCGGCCTGCCAGCGGCCCAGGGACGCCTTCAGGTCGGTCAGCCGCAGCGGCCGCGGATCGAACTTGTGGGCGCCGTGGTCGAGTCCGACGTGCTCGAACTGGAACACCATGTCGAGCTCGGCCCGGTCAGGGTCGGTGAACAGCCGGGCCTGCTCGACGGTCACGCCGGGCATCTCCCCGACGGTCAGCAGCCGGCCGGGGTGGCGGGCCATGACCTCCTGGTGCATCTCCCGGAGGTAGTCGTGGATGCGCGGACCGCAGACGTAGGAGGGCGACCCGTCGCCGTACGGGCCGTCACCGCGCAGTTCCCCGTCGGGCAGCGCCGGGTCCTTGGAGACGAGATTGATCACGTCCATCCGGAAGCCGTCCACGCCCCGATCCAGCCACCACCGCATCATCGCGTACACGGCCTCGCGCACCTCGGGGTTCTCCCAGTTGAGGTCGGGCTGCTTCGGCGAGAACAGGTGCAGGTAGTACGCGTCGCTCGCGGGGTCGCGCGTCCAGGCCGGGCCGGAGAAGAACGAACCCCAGTTGTTGGGCTCCCGGCCGTCGCGCGGCGACCGCCACCAGTACCAGTCCCGCTTGGGGCTCCCGGGGTCCCGCGACTCCCGGAACCAGGGATGCTCGTCGGAGGTGTGGTTGACGACCAGGTCCATGATCAGCTTCATGCCGCGCCCGTGCACCGCCGCGAGCAGGCGGTCGAAGGCCGCGAGATCCCCGAAGACGGGATCGATGCCCTGGTAATCGCTGATGTCGTAGCCGTTGTCGTCCTGCGGCGACGGATAGACGGGCGAGAGCCACAGCACGTCCACGCCGAGCTCCGCGAGATGGTCCAGGCGGCCGGTGATGCCGTCCAGGTCACCGATGCCGTCGCCGTCGGAGTCGGCGAAGCTGCGGGGATAGATCTGGTAGACGACCGCGGACCTCCACCACGCGTCGTCCTTCCTTGTCACGGTGCCGGGCGTCATCGGCGGTCTCCTCCGGGCGTCGGTGCTACGGGTACGGGCCACGGGTTTCCCTTTCCCCGGTACGGCGGCCGAACCGCTCGTGGGCCGGGGCCGGGGCCGTGCACGAGCACAGAACCGGTTGCCGTCCTCCGTCACGGCCCGAGCACGTACGACGTCGGCGTGGCGGAGGGTGAGGCCGAGGGTGAGGGTGAGGGCGAGACCGAGGGTGAGGGTGAGACCGAGGGTGAGGGTGTGGCCGAGGGTGAGGGTGTGGCCGAGGGGGGAGAGGACGGCCGCCGCACCTCCCCGTCACGCGCTCCGGACGACCACGTACGACCCCTGCGCTCCGCATGTCCCGTGATCACCTCGCGGAGGCCTTCCGCTCCGGGGTCGACGCGGAGGGCACCGCGTTGGCGAGAAGGACACAGACGCCCGCGGCTGCCGCGAGCCCCAGCGCTCCCGGCCCCACGAAGGCGGGCACGTCGTCGGTCGTGTCACTCCCACCGCCCTGCCGCAGACAGACGTACCGCGGCGGCAGGTACTCGACCCGATGGCCTACGACGTCCGCCGCCCGGGGCGCGTCCGCCGTACGGCAGGGCTGGACGGGAAAGGCGTCGGCGCCACTGTCCTCGGTGACGAGCACCGCCAGGCCGAGGTTCAGCAGCCCCCACCCGTACACGGCCGCGGCGGCCGCGCCCGTCAGCGCGGCCGCGCACTTCAACCGGGTCTGCCGGTCGGCCCGGCGCACCCCGACCTGCCCGAGACGACCGAAACCGTATCCGGCGAGCCCGAAGCACACGAGAGCCAGGACGACGAGGAGCACAAGTATCACCATGAGGTGATCCCATCAGCAGGCGCCCCCCAAAGCCACACCGAAGCCCGCGATCCCGTTTTCAGGCCGCCGAGGCGCAGACCGGGGTTCTCACCGGGTGGCGCTCCGCCCCCCTCGCTCCCTCTGCTTCCACGCCTCGACGATGGCGATCGGGATGCGCCCGCGTTCGGGCAGGTCGTACCCGTTGGCGTTGGCCCAGTCTCTGATGACGCGTGTACGGACGGGCGCCTCGAAAGCCGTGACCGGTGCACTGCCTCGGAGAGGCGAAGAAGGGTCTGTGCTCAAGGAGATCTCCGGGTGGCAGGGGGAACGTTCATGCCCCTCGCCGGCAACACCGGCGAGGGGGACCCAGGGGATGCCTTTCGGGCCGGGCGGTGACCGCCCGGCACCCCACCCCACGCCCCGTCAGTTGCCGGGGAAGGAGAAGTAGAGCGCCTCGCTGTAGAAGGACGCGAAGTGGCTCTGCCAGTCGTTTCGGACCGCGGCCAGCCAGTGGTCGTTCCGGCCGGCGATCGCCGCCTCCGCCCGGGCGACGGCGTCGGGGATGTCCGCGGACACCAGACGCCGCACGCTCTCCACCGGATCGTCGTCCGTCATCGAGACGATCTCCCCGGTCTCCAGGACGAAGTGCTTCGCCTGCTGCTTCTCCAGGTGCGCCGTGGTCCTGGCGACGCACTCGGCGAACTCGGCATCGCCCTCCAGGCCCTTGCCGACCGCACCCAGGAGGTCCAGGAGCAGGGCCGCCCCGCCGGCGTAGTCCGCGGCGATGCCGATCGGAGGGTTCCAGATCATGGACGGGACGATCGTCGTCCCGCGTCCCACCATGAGCTTGTGCGCGAGCGGAATGTCCCAGTTGTGCTCGGATATGCAACGGATCCCCTGGGGGATCTCCGTCTCGTTCGGCATCGAGTCAGCGGAATAGAGATATGAACGGTTCGCCATGACGGCGACGTTAACACCGGGGACCGACAACGCCGGTGCCAACGGATCGGGCCCGGTCGCCCCGCCCCGCACCACCCGCTTCCGCGCCCCCGACCTGCCGCTCCGTCACGGAGAAGTCAGAACAACCGGACAGCCGGACAGCCGGACAGCCGGACAGCCGGACAGCCGGACAACCGTTACCGTGGAACCTCGTTCCATCGAGACAGGACCCGCAAGGCGTCGGCGGAACCCGGACCGTTCGGGGTGTAGACCTCAAGGCGGTGGTCAGGGCTGTCGGGCTGCAGCCAGACCTGGTAGTCGACGCTCAGCGCGCCCACGGTCGTGTGCCGCATGCGCATGGTCCCCGTAGTGCAGTCCGCCACGTCCCGGTTCGCCCACAGCGCCGAGAAGTCGTCGCTGCGCATGGTGAGTTCGCCGATCAGCTCCGCCAGGCGCGCGTCGGTGGGGTAGCGGCCGGCGGTCAGCCGGAGGTACGCCACGTGGGCGCGGGCGAGCGCGTGCCAGTTGCCGTACAGATCACGCGTCACCGGGTCGAGGAAGAACATCCGGGGGATCGACGGACGGCGCTCCGGATCGTCCGGTGTCTCGAAGGCGATGTGCTCGGCGTGCAGGGCGTGCCCGCTGCGGTTCCACGCGAGCACGTCCCCGCGACGCCCCAGGACGATCGCCGGCGTCGCCTCGCCCAGGGAGTCCAGAAGTGCGAGGACGCGCTTGTGGGGCTCCTCCGCCGGAGGCTCGGCGAGCCGCGGCGTCGACGAGTGCCTGGCGAGGTTGTGCAAGTGCGCGGTCTCGTCCGCGTCGAGCCGCAGCACCCTGGCGAGCGCGTCGAGCACCTGTCCCGAAGCCGTCTCCGCCTGCCCCTGCTCCAGCCGCGTGTAGTAGCCGGCACTCACTCCGGCGAGCTGGGCGAGTTCCTCCCGCCGCAGCCCGGGGACACGACGCCCGTTCCCGTGGGCGCGCAGCCCGACCTCGTCCGGCGTGACCCGGTCACGCCGGCTCTTCAAGAACGCTCCGAGGCTCTCCACGACCGCAAGCGTAAGCCGATCGCCTCCGCCGCCGGGTATACCTGCCGGGTGTACCCACGGCAGGGGACTGGCTGCCGGCCGGCCGACGACCGACGGTCGAGGCATGTCGGAACAACACACACCCGAACGGCACACACCCGAACGGCACGCACCCCGCACCCCCTCCGGCCCGAGCGCCTGGCTGGGACTCCTCGTCGTGCTCGGCCCCGTCCTGCTGGTCTCCATGGACGGTTCCATCCTGTACCTGGCGATGCCCCGGGTCAGCCAGGACCTCACCCCCACGGCCGACCAGGCCCTGTGGACCCTGGACGTCTACGGCTTCGCGGTCGGCTCGCTGCTGATCGCGTTCGGCACCGTCGGTGACCGGTACGGCCGTCTGAAGCTCCTGACGATCGGAGCGACCGTCTTCGGCCTCGCGTCCGCGGCGTCCGCCTTCGCCCCGAGTCCGGAACTCCTCATCGCGTCCCGCGCGCTGATGGGCGTGGCCGGAGCGACCCTCCTGCCGTCGGCCCTGGCCGTGCTGAGCGAGCTGTTCACCGACCCGCGGCGCCGGGCGCAGGCCATCGGCGTCTTCGCTGCGGCCTTCGCGGCGGGGTTCGCCATCGGCCCGGTCGTGGGCGGCTTCCTCCTCGAACGCTTCTGGTGGGGCTCGGTCTTCCTGATCAACCTGCCCGTCATCGCCCTCTTCCTCGTCTTCGCGCCCGTCCTGCTCCGCGAGGTCGGCACGACCCGCCCCGGCCGCGTGGACGCCCTCAGCGTCGCGGCCTCCTCCATCGGCCTCCTGGCCCTCGTGTACGGCCTCAAGCACGCCGCCGCCGAAGGACCCTCGCCGCTCTCCGTCCTCGTGGGACCGGGCGGCCTGGTGCTCCTCACCCTGTTCGTGCGCCGGCAGCGGCACCTGGAGCACCCGTTGGTGGACTTCTCGCTCTTCCGCGACCGGGTCTTCACCATCGCGATCGTCACGGGCCTGCTGCCCCTGGCGGCCTGGTCGGCGACCGCCTACCTGTCGGGCGTCTACCTCCAGTCCGTCCTCGGCCTGCCCGTCCTGCGGGCGGCGCTTCTGGCCCTGCCCGGCGCGGTGGTCCTCATCGTGTCCTGCGTCGTCACACCCCTGGTGGTCGACCGCGTCGGCAAGCGGGCGATCCTCCTCGTCTGCCACTTCTCCATCGCGGCGGGGCTGCTGTTCCTGCTCCCCACCGCCGTCACCGGCGGGATCGGCTGGTACGTCGCCTCCACGTCCGTCGCGGGCCTGGGCTACGGCATCTCCTTCAGTGTCGTCGCCGACACCGCGGTCGGCGCCGTCCCGGCCGAGCGGGCCGGTGCGGCCGGTGCGATCGCCGAGACCGGCAACGAGATCGGCAACGCCCTCGGCATCGCGCTCATCGGCTCCCTCGCCGCGCTCCTCTTCCGGCTCCAGGGCCCCGGCCTGGCTCCCACGCTCGACGAGACCCTGCAACTCCCCGGCCTCGCGGCCACGGTGGTCACGGACGCGAAGTCGGCCTTCGTCACCGGCCTGCACGCCGCCGTGACGGTGGCCGCCTTCCTGCACCTCGTACTCGGACTCCTGGCCCTCCGCTGGCTGCCCGGAACCGGGAAGGAGGAGCGGGCCCGGACCGTGTTCCCCGGGGAGGGGACGGAGTACGCGAGGAGCGCATCCCGCTGACGGCACGGAGGCAGGCGTCCGGCCCCCTCGGCCCCCGAACGCCCCTCGGGAAGAAGGAGCTCAGGGCCCCGGCGCGGTCAGATAACGCTGGATCGTCGGCGCCAGCCACGCCACGATCTCCGCCCGCGTCAGCTCCACCGCCGGCGGCATGCGCAGCACGTACCGCGTGAGCGCCAACCCCAGGAGCTGCGACGCCATGAGCGCCGCCCGCGCCGGGACCTGCTCGGGGTCGGGGCACACCTGCCGGGCGGCCGGCAGCAGTTGGTCCCGCAGGACGCCCTGCATGCGCTCCGCCCCCGCCCGGTTGGTCGCGCCGACCCGCAGCAGGGCGGTGAGGACCTCGTTGTCCTCCCACATGTCGAGGAAGTGCTCGACGAGGATCCGCCCCGCCTCCCGCCGGCGGTCCGCCCCGCTCATGTCCGGCAGCCGGAGGTCGACGGCGACGGCCGCCACGAAGAGGCCCTCCTTGTTGCCGTAGTACCGCATCACCATCGACGGGTCGATGTTCGCGTCCTTGGCGATGGCGCGGATGGTGGCGCGCTCGTAGCCGTCGGTCGCGAAGCGCTCGCGGGCCGCCGTGAGGATCGCGCCGCGAGTGGCGTCGGAGCGGCGGGGAGTGCCGGAGCCGGGAACCGTGGGGGTGCTGTCGCCGCCGTTCATGACGACAAGCGTAGGCCGACAAACAGAGGCCCACAACTGTTGGCCCACATCCGTTGACGCCTCTCCGAGCCTTCGGTACGTTGGTCAACGAGCGTTGGCCAACATTCGTTGGCGCATGGGCGATGGCAAGCAGGCACCGGCAACAGGAGGCCACCATGGACGGCACCGCCACCCACCGCACCGTGATCGTCGTAGGCTCCGGCCCGACCGGCCTCCTCCTCGCCGGTGACCTCGCCGCGGCCGGCGTCACCGTGACCCTCGTGGAGAAGCGGCCGCGCGGGATCGGCAATCTCTCCCGCGCCTTCGGCGTACACGCCCGCACCCTGGAGCAGCTCGACGCGCGCGGCCTCGCCGACGAACTCCTCACCACCGGCGACACCATCACCGGCCTGCGGCTCTTCCGCCGCCTCTCGCTCGACCTGAGCACACTGCCCTCACGCTTCCCGTTCCTGCTCATCACCCCGCAGTACGAGGTCGAGCGGCTCCTGGAGCGGCGGGCCCGGCAGGCCGGGGTCGAGTTCGCGTACGAGAGCGAGGTCGTGGGGCTGCGGCAGGACGAGGAGGGGGTCGACCTCGACGTACGCGGCGCGGACGGGACGGTCGTCACCCGCCGGGCGGCCTACGTCGTGGGCGCCGACGGCCACCGGAGCGCCGTGCGGGAGGCGATCGGCCTGGACTTCCCCGGTTCCTCCGTCATCAGGTCGCTGATCCTCGCCGATGTCCGGCTGGCCGAGAAGCCCGAGGGAGTCCTCACCGTCGACGGACGCGGCGACGCCTTCGCGATGATCGCCTCCTTCGGCGACGGCTGGTACCGGATCATGGGCTGGAACCGCCGGAACGAGGTCCCCGACGACACCCCGCTCGCCCTCGACGAGGTCAGGGACATCACCCGCCGTGCCCTGGGGAGCGACTACGGCATGCACGACGCCCGCTGGCTCTCCCGCTTCCACAGCGACGAGCGCCAGGCACCGCACTACCGGGTCGGGCGGGTCTTCCTCGCGGGGGACGCCGCGCACATCCACTCCCCGGCCGGCGGACAGGGCATGAACACCGGCCTCCAGGACGCCGCCAACCTGAGCTGGAAACTGGCCATGACCGTCCGGGGCCGGGCGCCCGAAGGGCTCCTCGACAGCTACGAGACCGAGCGCCACCCGGTCGGCAGGTCGGTACTGCGCAGCAGCGGCGGACTGGTCCGGCTGGCCCGCACGCGGAACCCGCTCCTGCGCGCCGCCCGCGCCCTGACCTCGGCGTTCGTCACCATGGCCCCGCCCGTCCAGCGCAAGGCCCTGGGCCGGATCACCGGAATCGGCTACGCCTACCCGGCCCCCCGCGGCGCCCACCGTCTCACCGGCACCCGCGTCCCCGACGTCGCCCTGAGGGGCGGCCGGCTCCATGAGGCATTGCGCGGCGGCCGGTTCGTACTGATCACACCTGGGACGTACGAAGGCCCCGCTGTCCGCGAGGGGCGGCTGACCGTGGAGCGCTGGGCGGGCGACCGCCGGACGACCGTCCTGGTACGGCCCGACGGATACGTGGCCTGGGCGGCGGAGGACGCGTCCGCGATCGAGGAGGCGGTGTCCCGACACCTGGGCTGAGCCGTTTCCTTCGAACGGGACGTCGGGGTCGAGCCCGCCAGGACACCCCCGGGGCGACGAAGTCACGCGCCGCGCTTGTGGAGCACACCCAGACAGTGCTGCTCCGGACCGGACACGTGGTCGCCCCGGCGCGGCGGGAAGAACACCGCGCAGACGCCGGCAGGCCGGGTGAGGACGCTGGACTGCTCCCCGAACGTGAGGAGGTCGTTGACGTCATGACGGCAACCGACCGAGTCGAGGTCGGCGATCAGCTCCTCGCGGAGCACCGTGGACGGGTACGACTCGGAATCCGGCAGGACCGGGGGCGGCAGCCTGACCACCGCGCCCGGCGAGAGCCTGATCCACGGTCCGCTCACGCTGTGCCGGGTGACGACCAGCTCCAGACCGCCCCAGGCGTAGGGGTAACCGTCGACGTCGGGCCCCAGGAGGCGGATGGCGGGATGCGGACGCCCCGGGCCGAGGAGGTCTTCGGCCTCGGACAGCGGCATGCCGCAGTGAAGGGGCCCGATCCGGCCCGTCCGGGCGAAGTCGACAAGCAGGCTCGTCAAGGTCACGACGGTGACCGTGCCACCTCCGTGCGCCGGCCCTCACCCGGATATCGGTCGCGGAGCACCGACCGGCGGAGGCCGCACGGTCAGGCGCGACCGATGAGACGGCCGGACCGGACGCGCGCCTCATCGGCCGACGCGTGACGGCGGTCGCGGACCGGGACAGGACGCCGACCGACCTCGGGCCGCCCCTCGGCCTTGCCGAACCCCACCAAAAACTCGTCGAGTTCACCCCGGACGGGCCGTACTGTGACCGGCATGGCCCACGCCAAGACCTCCTACGTCTGCCTGCCCTGCCGGGCCTCCTACAAGCAGCCCTACCGCGGTGACCACGACCGGATCTGCCCGCGCTGTGCCGAGCCCCTGATCCATGTGGGGTCGGCCTTCGCAACGCCGCGGCGACGCGACACCGCCGCCTGGCGAACCCTGGCTGTACTCCTGAACGCCGGTGTCCGCTTCCACAAGAGCTGCTGTGGCGGCCCCGGCTACCGTCCCCGCACACTCGGCGAGGTCCGCGAGCGGATCGCGTACGCGCGAAGGACCGGTGAACCGTTCGCGCGTGCGTTGGTGCGCCAGGAGCTGCCGTAACCCCGGGCACCGTGACCTCGGCCGGCACGCGGGTGACAAGGACCGTGTCCCTTCTGGCCGCGCTCACCGGATGCGAGCGGTCCTCACCAGCCGTCAGGAAGACGCGCGCGGTTACGGACGGGTCGTCCCCGGGAGGCAGGTGACCGCCGGGTTGTACGTGGTGAACTGGCCCTCGGGGTTCTTCTTCCACAGCCAGAGGTGCAGGGCGTAGTGGACGGGCTGCCCGGGGAAGTTGCCGCGGTGGGGGCCCTTGAAGGGCACCCCGAACATGCTCGGCCGGTCGTCGTCCGTCTTCGGGTTCTGGTCGCGGTCGTGGACCAGCCACTCCACGCCGACGAGCCGCTTGCCGCCCCTGCCGTCGTCCTCGTAGAAGAGGGCGGTGGGCTTGGCCGGGTCCGTCGAGTTGTCGTGGGCGTGGTTGAAGTGCGGGTATCCGAGCGCGCCCGTCCCGCCCGCCCGGTCGAAGACGCAGTACCGATCGGGCTTGTAGCCGGCCCGCACACCGTTCGCATGGTGCTGGTACGGAGCGGTCGCCCGATAGGCGACCGCCTTGTCCGCGGCCGCCCTGCCGGGCTCGGATCCGGCGGCGGCCGGCCCCACGGCGAGCGCAGTGGCGCCGACCAGGACCAGGGCGAGCGTACGGGCCATGTGCGAACTCCTCGACGACGGTGGCGCGCGGATGCCCCACCACACCTTCCCCCGCCGGCCCCGCCCCTCCCACGAACGGTCCGGACGGAGGACACCCGACCGGACGATCCCCGGCCCGCCGGGCGAGGTAGTCGAGCGAGCGGACGTCGACACGGAGATCACCGCAAGACGACCGGCACCGGATCGGGCCACAAGCCGACCGAGCGGCGCGCCGATCAGAAGGCGCTGACCGGCGCGGGACGGTGGGACCCGGCGATGAAGACGGACGTCGACGAACGCCGCCGCGAGTTCGGCACCGAGTACGGCACGCACGACACGTACATCGCCGACGTCTTCGCCCCCCCCGCCGAGGACCTCTTCCGGCGGGCGGCCGAGCGCGGCCGGACCGTCGACACGACCGAGCCCGAGTACCCCTTCGTTCCCGGCGTCTCCCTCGGCTTCACCCGCCGGACCATCCAAGAGGTGCCCCGCACCGCGCAGGGGCTCCCGGTCCGCGTCACCTCTGTCCTGGTCGCGGGCGAGCACTCCCACGACCGGTGTCCGGGCCGCGACCCGGGCCCGGTCGACGGTGCGCCGGGAGCCTGCGGCGGCGGTCGCCCTCGCGGACGGCGAGCACGGTGACCCACCCGGCCGGGGCGTGAGGGAGGCCGGGTGCGGCAGGACGGGAAACCGACCGGGCTCCCGGGCCGGCGGGTCGGACGCCGAACACCTCCCCCGACGGCACGGGGGCTTCGTGCGTTGCGATCCTCACCCCGACCTGACCGGCGCTCCCGATCGGTGGCCACGCCGGGAACGCCCGGCGAGAGGAGCTTCGGGATCCGCACCCGGACCTCGGAAGCCGGCGCCTTCGCCTCCTGGACGACCACCTTGCCGATTCCTCCCCCGGAGAGTCGCTGCCACCGGCCGGAGGGGGTAGGGGCGACGGTGGAAACGACCATCCCTTTCCGGAGAGCGGGACACGATGCGAGAGAAGAACGAGCAGGCCGGCGGGTGCGGCGTCCGCGAAGTGGAAGCGGTACGGCCGCGCCGTGCCGCCGCCGTCCACGTCGTGACGGTCCTGCGGTGAGCGCCGGAACGGACAGTGCGTCCCCGTCCGGGCTGCGCCGCACCCTGACCACTCCCTTGCTCTACTTCTTCATCCTCGGCGACGTCCTGGGCGCCGGGGTGTACGTGCTGGTGGGGCAGGTCGCCGCCGCGTCCGGGGGCGCGGTGTGGGTCCCGCTCCTCGTGGCGCTGGTGCTGGCCATGCTGACCGCCGCCTCCTACGCGGAACTGGCGACGAAGTTCCCCCGGGCGGGCGGTGCCTCCCACTACGCGACCCGGGCTTTCGGCCCGGCGGTGGGGTTCGTCGCCGGATTCTGCATGCTGGCGGCCGGCATCGTCTCGGTCGCCGCGCTCGCCCGTGGCTTCGCCGGCGACTACCTCGGTGCCTTCGTCACCCTGCCCGTCGCACTGGTCGCCGTGCTCTTCCTCGTCCTGCTGGCCCTGGTCAACGCCCGGGGCATCAAGGAGTCCACCCGCGCCAACACCGTCGCCACCCTGGTCGAGGTCGGCGGTCTGGTGGTCGTCGTGGTGCTCGGCGCCGTCCTGCTGCTGCGCGGAGAGGGCGACCCGGCACGTCTCGTCCAGCTGGGCACGTCCGAGAAGGGCGTGGCGGCGGCCGTGCTGAGCGGATCCGTCCTGGCCTTCTACTCCTTCGTCGGCTTCGAGACCTCGGTGAACGTCGCCGAGGAGACCCGGGACCCCCGGCGCTCCTACCCCCGCGCCCTGTTCGGCGCGCTCGCCACCGCCGGGGCCGTCTACGTCCTGGTCGGCGTCGCCGCCTCGGCCGCCGTGCCCACCGATGTCCTCGCCTCTTCCAGCGGCCCCCTCCTGGAGGTCGTCCGCGAAGCCGGCGGCGTCCCCCCGAAGCTGTTCAGCGCCATCGCCCTGGTCGCCGTCGCCAACGGGGCACTGCTCACGGGCATCATGGCCTCGCGCCTGGCGTACGGGATGGCACGCGACGGGCTGCTGCCCGGCGTCCTGACCCGGGTGCTGCCCGGCCGCCGCACACCCTGGACCGCGATCGCGGCCACCACCGCTCCCGCCCTGCTGCTGGCCCTGACCGGCAACGTCGCCACTCTGGCGTCCACCCTGGTGCTGCTGCTCCTGGTGGTCTTCCTGATCGTCAACACGGCCGTTCTCGTGCTGCGCTCCGACCCGGGTGAGCCCGGCCATTTCCGTGCACCGACCCTGCTGCCCGTCCTCGGCGCCGCCTCGTGCGTGCTGCTCGCCACCCAGATCGAGGCCGAGGTGTGGCTGCGCGGCTCGGCGGTCCTCGCCCTGGCGGTGGTCCTCGCCGTGGTCGCGGCCAAGCGGCGCCGCCGCCCGGAGGCGGACGACGTGAAGGCCCGGACGACCGGGTGAGGACACGAGAGGTCCGGCGCCCGCGTCACCACCCGTGACGGTCCTGCTCGTCGAGGACGACGGGCTGATCCGGCGGTCCGTCGCGACGGTCCGGAACGTCACGACCACCGCGTGCTCGTCGCCGCCCACGGGCTGACCGGGCTCGAACTCCTCCGAGAGGGGCGGCACGACCTGCTGCTGGACGCGATGCCGCTCGACGTGATGCCGCCGGACCCGGAGGGGACGCCCCGGGTGCGGCGCGGCCCGGGACGCGGGCGCCTCCAGGACGGTGCCTCCCGCGGAAAGAGAGGCGACGCCCACGGGGCGACCGGTGGCCGCGTGATCGACGGGACGAGGGACCGACGAGCGGCTCACGACACACGGGTACGGACGCGGATCCGGCCAAACGGCCCTCACTTTCTGGGCTCTTTCCCGGCCGACACGTGCGGTTGACCCCGCGTGCGACTTTACTCGCCTATGGTTTTCTTGACCATTGATTGGGCATCTCTTTGTCTGATCCATAGGTGTGAGCCTGCCGGAAGGGAAGAACGTGCTGCGAGCCACGACGACCCGGAGCACATCGGCGTTCCGTGCCGTCCCGTCGCCCGCGTCCCCGTTCCTCGCCGTCGCGGCTTCCCTCACGCACGCCCACGCCCCTGGTCACCCCGCCGTCGGCAGCCGAGCCGGGACCACCCCGTCCGGTCCGGCGCCGCACGGCGGGACCTCGACGCTTCCGGCCCGTCGTTCGTCGGAGATCCCGAACGGAGGACGGGTGACCGGACCCGGCCACGCCGCACCCGGCGCCGTGCACGTCCGCGCGTCGAGCAGATCCGGGGCCCCCTACGAGGCCCCACTCCGGATGTTCCGCCGCTGACCGGGCGGAACGGCCCCCCACATCTCCGTCATGCAAGCCCGACGTGCCGTCACGGCGCGCCAGGAGGAATCACCACACCATGCAGCCCCTCATCGACAACGCGCGCACCTTCGGACAGCGACCCGAGGAGTTCGCCGGCCTCGCCGCGGGCCAGTCCCCCGAGGTCCTGTTCATCACCTGCTCCGACTCCCGGGTCGTACCGGCCCTCATCACGGGCGCTCGGCCCGGCGAGCTGTTCGAACTGCGCACCGCCGGCAACATCGTTCCCCCCTACGGCTCCACCACCCCCACCGGAGAGGCGGCGACCATCGAGTACGCCGTGGAGGTCCTCGGCGTCCAGGACATCGTGGTGTGCGGCCACTCCCACTGCGGTGCGGTCGGTGCCGTGGTGCGCGGTGACGACCTGAACTCGGTTCCCGCCGTACGGGACTGGCTCGCGCACGCCGCGAAAGAACCCGAGTGCTCCGACCCCACCGACCCGACGGTCGCCGAGGCCGTGCAGAACCACGTCCTGACGCAGCTCCTGCGGTTGCGCTCCTACCCCTGCGTCGGACGACGCCTGCAAGCCGGCGAACTCCGCCTGCACGGCTGGTACTACGAGGTCCACACCGGACTCGTGCGCGAACACCGCGCGGACACCGACACGTTCGAGACGCTCTGAGGGAACAGGTGAACGCCATGCTGTCCAAGTTCCCCCATCTGCGACAGGACTTACTCGCCTCCGTCGTCGTCTTCCTCGTCGCGGTGCCCCTCTGCGTGGGGGTGGCGGTCGCCTCCGGCGTGCCGGCCGAGCTGGGACTCGTCACCGGCATCGTCGGCGGCATCGTCACCGGCCTCATGCGCGGCAGCAGTCTCCAGGTGTCGGGACCTGCCGCCGGCCTGACCGTGATCGTCTTCGAGGCGGTCAGCGAGTTCGGGGTGGGCACGCTCGGTGTGATCGTGCTGATCGCCGGCCTGCTCCAGCTCGCCATGGGGTTCTTCCGCATCGGCCGCTGGTTCAGGGCGATATCCGTCTCCGTCGTCGAGGGCATGCTCTGTGGCATCGGCCTGGTGATCATCGCCGGGCAGATCTACGCCGCGGCGGGTCTGAAGGCTCCGGAGACCGGCCTCGGGAAGATCACGGGTCTGCCCCGCGCGTTCGCCGACGCGTTCGGGAGCGCCGAGGCCCTGGCCTCCCTCGCGATCGGCGCGGGCACCATCGCCGTCATCGTGCTGTGGAGGAGACTGCCCGAGCGGATGCAGGCCGTGCCCGGGGCCCTCGCCGCGGTGGTGCTGGCGACGGCCGTCACCCTCGGTCTCGGGCTGCCGGTCGCCACCGTCGAGGTGGAGGGCCTGCTCGGTGTCGTCCAGCCGCCCGGCGCCGAGGCCTTCGGCGAACTGGCCGGTCCCGCCATCTGGGGCACGATCATCGCGTTCGCGCTGATCGCCTCGGCGGAGAGCCTGTTCAGTGCGGCGGCCGTGGACCGGCTGCACGACGGCCCGCGCACCGAGTACGACAAGGAGATGGTCGCCCAGGGCACGGGCAACACGATCTGCGGCCTGCTCGGCGCCCTGCCCATGACCGCGGTCATCGTACGCAGCTCGGCCAACGTCAACGCCGGTGCGAAGACCAGGGCGTCGCGGGTCCTGCACGGTGTGTGGCTGCTGCTGTTCGCCGCCGCGTTCCCGTTCGTCCTGGCGCTGATCCCCCTGCCCGCGCTCGCCGGCATCCTCGTCCACGCGGGCTGGAAACTGATCCCGTTCCGCCAGGTCGCCGTGCTGTGGCGGGAGCACAGGGGCGAGGCGGCGATCCTGGTGGTCACGGCCGCCGCCATCGTCGTGGTCAACATGTTCGAGGGCGTCCTGATCGGTCTGGCCCTGGCAGTCGTCAAGACCGCCTGGGAGGCCTCGCACGTCAAACTGGAAGTCGTCGACAAGGGCGCGGGCCCGGTCGAGGCGCACCTGACGGGCAACGCCACGTTCCTCCGCCTGCCGAAGATCCTCGACACGCTGGAGTCCCTCCCGCAGGACCGCCCGGTCGAGCTCGACCTGTCGGGACTGCACCACCTCGACCACGCCTGCCGTACGGCACTGGAGAGCTGGGCCGAACGGCACAGTGCGACCGGCACCGAACCGGTGAAGCTCACCACCGCGGCCTGAGCCGGCGGACGGCGGGCCCCGCCCCCGGTCGTCAGAGGTCGCCGGGCTCAGACAGCCCCGCGACCGGCGGTCCGGAGCCCCGGGGCCCGCCGCCCGCCGTCTGCGCACTCCCGTTCAGCGGGCGGTTTCCATCGCTCCCAGACCTTTCGCCAGATCCTCCCTGTTCATCACCGGCGTGTAGGAAACCTTGGCGCCCAACTCCAGGAAGAAGGGTTCCGCGGTCTTCGGCATGTCGGCGGACTCCGCCAGGTCGCAAAATATGTAAGCCGTCCGGCAGCCGTTCTCGGTGGTGAAGTAGGCGGCCTCCGGCCGGATCACCGACATCGCCTTGCCCAGCGTCCCTTCCAGTGTCCCCTGCCTGATGGCTTCGTTGGACGTCTGCGTGTCCATCTGAACCTTCAACAACATGCGCATGGCAACCGCCTTCCCGGCTCCGGCGCCCCCGGTCCGGGCGTACGGGGCGTGCCCGAAGCCCTCTTACCAGCGTCTCTCCGCTTCCGCCCTCGGGCCAGCCGACCCCTGAGCGGGACGCCGCCGGGGTCGAGGGGGCGACAGCCGACGTCGGCGGTGACGCGCCCCGTCACGAGGGATGCGGACGCCGGCAGGGCGACCGACCGGCCCGCTTCATCCTCCCGCGCAGGACGAAAGGGGTTCGCCGACGTCGTCCCGTCGTCTCATGGCACGCAGAAGTCGGCCGGCGATCCAGTCCGGCCCGAGGCCCCGCAGTTCTCCCGTCCACCGCGACATCCCTTCGGGAGGGCGGGAGAGCAACTCGCGCACGGCCCGGCCCACCTCCCCGGGATCCAGGCGGGAGGGGTCGAGGCACGTGGCCAACCGGGCCCGCTCGGCGTCGTGCGCGATCGAGAACTGGTCACTGGAGAAGGGGAGGACCAAGGCGGGGGTCCCCGACGCCACGCACTCCGTGAAGGAGTTGTTCCCGCCGTGGTGCACCATGACGTCGACCCGGCGCAGCAGCCACCGCTGCGGAACGACACGGGCGACGTGCACCCTCGGACCCGACAGACGGGCGAGGGCCGGAGCGCTGTCACCGGCCGCGACCACCACCGCCGCGTCCGGAACACCGGAGAGGACGCTTCGCACCAGGAGGTCCAGCACGTCGCTGCGGGCCGACAGGAAGGTCCCCAGAGCGATCAGCACCACCCGGCGGGCCGCCGACCTCAGGCGGTGGACGACAGCCTCCCACTCCTCGCCCGGATCCGGTTCCGCGGCGGGAACGCAATGGCCCCCGTACAGGAACTCGGCCCCGGTCGAAGCGTGTTCCGGAAGCCAGGGGAACCGCGGGTAGTTGAACACCACGGCACGACAAGAGGTGAGGGCGAACGCTCGGCCCGGCGGATCGACCGAGGCGCCGTGCGCTCGTGCGACCTCCGCGAACCGTTCGGTGAAGGCCGTGTCGTTGGCCCTGGCCGCGCGCCGCAGCTCCGCCAGCGCCCCCGCCGCGGGACGGACCGCCCGCGGCCAGGCGTAGGGGACCCCGAAGAACGCGTCGGGCCGGTGGGGCACGTAGGTCGGGTGCCCGGGACAGAACGTGGCGAAGGGCAGCCCCAGGCAGTGCAGCGCCAGCGTCACCGGATAGCTCAGCTGGTCGACCACGTACCAGTCGGGAGCCAGCCGTTCGTGCAGGGCCCTCAGCTCGGCCATCACCCTCTCCGGATCCGACAGCAGGTCCTCGCCGCGGTGACGCGCCTGTGCGAGCAGAGCGGCGACCGCTCCCCTCCGGGTCGAGCCGAGGAACTCCTCCAGGCGCTCCGCCTCCCGCGCACCCTGTCGCGTGCTCCGCGCGACACCGGTGTTCGCGTTCCTCGTCACCGTCAACGGCACGAAGCCGACGCCGGCCCCCTCGGCCATCGGGGCGAAGGACGGCGCGCTGGCGAAGCGGACCCGGGCACCGGCCCTCTCGAGGGCTCCCGCGAGCACCGACAGGGGCTGGGCGTGCGAGTGGAACGGGGGACTGACGACCACCACGCGCGGGGGACGTCCTGCCGCGCGGGTGTGACGTGGCGAGATCATGCCGTGTCTTCGTCTCCGGAGGGCGCGGCGGATGCGCGGGAAAGGGGGATCGCCGGCCGGTGGCCGCGCCGGGTCCCGGTCCCGTACGGGTCTCCCCGACCCCGGGCCCCGCCGCGACGCGCTGTGCATCCGCGTGCCACCCCGCCGGCGAAACACCGCAGGCAGAGAGCCTTCGGTGAGGAGCCCCCGTGGAACACTTTCCGTCCGTCGCCGCCGCGCGAGACAGCCTCCGCACCCCGAGGAAAGGGCGGAGGGAGCGCGATCCGTTCGTCGAGGCCAGGACGGCCTACTGGAACCGTCTGCGCGGCGGAAGGAGGTCGCACGGCCCGCACGAGCACGATCCGTCGTCGTCCAGCCTGCTGAGAGAACTGCTCGCGGCCGAGTACCACCTCGACCACCGGGCGCGGGCCCGTACCGACGGGGCCACGGCCCGTGACACGGCCCTGGCGAGGATCAGGCACCGGGTCCGGGCGGGGCAGGTGCCCGATCCCGACGAATGCGTGCGGCTGCCGGCCGGAAGCGATTTCACGCGGGCCGTGCTGTTCGAAAGCTGGCCGGCCACCGCACGCCGTTACGGGGCCGAGTGGACCACCGCCGCCGTACGCTCCGGGCTGCGCGCGACGGAGGACCCGGACGCGGTGGCCTTCCTGCTCGACATGGCAGCCGCCACGGGCCTGCGCCCCCTGCCGCCCGCGGAAGTCCTCCGGTTCGCGGAGGGGGACGACCGGCGGGTCAGGCATGCCGCCTGGCGCCTCCTCGCGGCGTACGGCCGCGGGCGGCTCCCCGGGGCCGGGGGACACGGCCCCACCGACGCCTATGAGCGCGTACTGCTGGAGGCCCTGGGGCGGCGACCGCTCACGGGAGCCGGAATCGAAGGGGTCCGCCCCGGCCTGTTCGTCGCCCAGTCCATGCTCATGGGCCGTTTCGACAGCCCGGGGGAGGGGCTCAGCGGAGGCCTGAGCGTCCTTCTCGGCTCACTCGGCGACGCCCTCGCCGGCACCGACGGCATCGCCGCCGCCATCACGCTGGTCACGGCCTGCCGTCCGGAACTGGAGGAGGATCCGGTCCTGCTGCACCGCCGGGGCCGGGGACACTGGATCCTCAGGCTCCCCCTGGACAGCGACCGCCCGGTGGGCCCCGAGGAAATGGGCCGGCACCGGGAAGCACTGGCCTGGTGGGCCGCCGAACTGCTGGGGTCGCTGCGGCACCCGATCGACGTCCTGCACGTCCGTTACGCCGATGACGGCTCCCTCGCCCTGGCGGAAGCCGCCCGAAGGGTCGGCGCGGCCCTCGTCTTCACCGCCACGCCCGACCCCCACCGCCAGATGAGCGAGCGGCACGACACCTCCGGCGCGAACCCCGCCCACGTGCGCCACGACCTGCACCGGGTCTTCCTCGCCGACCGCCTGGTCGAGCGGGCCGACCGGGTCGTGGGCATCGCCGGACGCACCGGCGGGACGAACGAGCTGCTGAGCCACTTCCCGCAGCTCGCGGAACGGACCGACGGCACGGCGCCCGGCGCGCCACCGGAGGGCGTCGCCCCCTATCAGCCGCCGCCCGACCGGGAACGGCGCCGCGAGCTGCTCCTCGGCGCGGTCGACGCGGTGGCGAGCTCCTGCGGGGACCCCGCACCCATGGTGCTGCTGAACGTCGGCCGCCTTCATCCGGTCAAACAGCAGGACGTCCTGGTCCGTGCCTGGACGGAGTCGGGTTGCCACCGCGACTCGATCCTCGTGATCGTCGGCGGCAGTCCGCGGACGGGGGACTCCGTGGAGCGCTCGATGCGCGAACGGATCGAGCGGGCCGTCGCCGCCTGCCCCGAGGCCCGTCGACGGCTGCTCCTGCTGCCGGCCCTCCCCAACGCGGAGGTGCGGCTTCTCGAACGGGCTCTGGCCGACCCGGCACGGCCTTTCCGCGCCCGGTACGTCTGCTCCAGCGCGAAGGAGGAGTTCGGCCTCGCCGTCCTGGAGGCCATGGAGGCCGGACTGGTCACGGCCGGCCCCGTCAGGGGCGGCGTCCCGCACTACCTCACCGACGGGGACAACGGGCTGCTGCTCGACACGTCCACCTCGCGAAGCCTCGGCGACGGACTGAAGCGTCTGCTGCGGATCGGCGACGAGGAGGCCGCCGTGATGACCTCTCGCGCACGGCGCCTCGTCCGGACCACGTACTCGTCCGTGGCGATGGCTCGCGTGATGGCCGAACACTACGCGGACGTGACGGACCGGGAGCGCCGGTCGAGCGACGGCGGACCCGCGATCGGTGCCCCTCGCGTACGCATCCCTTCGTGAGCGTGAGGAGACCCGCTCGCAAGCGCGCCCGGATCCTCCGGCGCGACACCCGTACTGCGCGGTAGTACGAGGGAGGGGCGGTGAACCCGGAGAGGTGCCCTCACCGGCCGTGGAGCACGGCGGAGCACCTGATCCGGGTCGTCGCCCCCGTCCTCGCGCCGGGGGCCGCGAGGCGCGGTCGGACCGGAAGGCCTGCGTCCCCGGACACGCGTGGTGCTCCGAGGACCCCGAAGTCGCCCTCACAGGCGTCCATCAAGACGAGGTAAAGATTTCAAGTATCCGGTGAAACCGATCGGTCCACGGCGACGGAACCCATTTCCACAAGGAGTTCGAAACCTTGTCGGACTTTGAAGGAGAGGATCACCATGACTGCTCGCACCGCAGGCGCGGCCCTGGCAACCGGTGTCGCCGTCGCACTGTCCGTCACCGCCGGTGCTCCCGCGTTCGCCCAGTCCCAGTCCCAGGCCGAGGTGGAGCAGGCCACCGTCTCGGTGCTGCACGCCGTGCCGGGCCTGACCGTGGACGTGTTCGCCGGGGACAAGGAACTGCTGCCCGACTTCAAGCCGGGCACGCTCACCGACCCGCTCAAGCTGGACGCGGGTTCTTACGACATCAAGGTCTTCAAGGACGGGGAGGGCCCCAAGGGAACTCCGGCGATCCAGAAGACCGTCGAGGTGCCGGCCGGGGCGAACGCGACGCTGGTCGCGCACCTGACGGCCGACGGCAAGCCGACGCTCGACGCCTTCGTCAACGACACTTCCAAGGTGCCGGCCGGCAAGGCCAGGCTCACCGTCCGGCACGTCGCGGCCGCCCCCGCCGTCGACGTCCGGGCCGGTGGCACCCCGGTGTTCAAGGGACTGGAGAACCCCAAGGAGGCCGAGGCCGAGGTGGCGGCCGGCACGGTGAACGCCGACGTCGTCCTCGCCGGTACCGACACCGTGGCGATCGGCCCGGCCAAGCTGGACCTGGCCGAGGGCAGCAACACGATCGTCTACGCGTGGGGCAGCGCCGCGGACAAGAACCTCGCGCTGAAGACCCAGACCATCACCGGCATGCACTCCGCACCGGGCGGCGTTCCCGCAGGCGGAACGGGCCAGGCCGCGAGCGGGACCAGCGACGCGGCCTTGGGCGCCCTCGCCGCGGGTGCGGTCCTCGCCCTCGGCGCCGGTGGTTACCTGCTGCGCCGTCGCGACGACGCCGCCTGACGGCGAGCACACGACACCCAGACGGATCTCCGGGTGTGCCCGTCCCGTCCACCGGGCCGGGCACACCCGGAGCATCCTCGTGCCGGAAAGGCCGACCGTGATGAGTCCGCAGCGGACAGGACACCGCACGATCCTCGGAGTCGCCGCCCTGCTGGTCGGGGCCGTCCTGTGCGGCGTGTTCGCCTTTGTCGCGCTGCGCGGACACCCCACACGAGCCGCCGACTTCGGCACGGTGCCGACGACGGAGCCGTCGTCGTCCGACCCCACCCGTGCGGCGCCGGCGCGGGACTCACCGCCGTCGTGGCCGAGCACCGCACCTGCGGACTCCGGCCCCTCCGGCCCGGCGGACCCCTCGCCGCCGGAGGAACTGTCCGTCCCCCGGCTGGGCCTGCGCGCTCCCGTCGATCCGGTGGGAGTGGACGACGACGGCCTGACGGAGGTACCGCCGGACCCCGACCGTGTCGGGTGGTACCGCTTCTCGCCGGAGCCCGGCTCTCCCGAGGGGTCCTCCGTCGTCGTCGGCCACGTCGACGCCGAAGGACGCGGCCTGGGCGTTCTGAACGGCCTGAACGAAGTCCGCCGGGGCGACCGCGTGGTGATCGCGCGCCGGGACGGGAGCGCCGTCGCCTACAGGGTCGTCGCCCGGCGGACCGTGGGCAAGGAGGACCTGGCCGGATCGGGTGCGTTCCGCCGCGGCGGACCCCCCGTGCTGACGCTGATCACCTGCGCCGGTCCCTACCTGCCCGACAACGGCGGATACCAGAACAACCTGGTCGTCACAGCAGTGGAGGCATCCGAATGACAGCTGTTCGGGAAGGTGCGGCAGCGCCGGCAGCCGGTGTGGCCGCGGCGACGGAGGAGGAGCTGGGTGAGGGGTTCGCCAGGGGCGACGAGGCATGCCTGAACGAGGCCTACCGCCGCTGGGGCGCGCTCGTCCACGGCGTCGCCGCCCGCAGGCTCGCCGATCCGGAAGAGGCGAAGGACGTCACCCAGCAGGTCTTCGTCGGCGCCTGGAACAACCGCGGCTCCTTCGACTCCCGTCGCGGTTCCCTGAGGACCTGGCTCATGGGCATCACGCACAAGAAGGTCGCCGACGCCTTCGACAGGCGCTCCCGCCATCTGCGCGACGTCGATGCCGCCACCGCGGCCGCGGACATATCGGTCCGGCCCGCGCCCGCGACCGAGACACTGCTGGACCACATGGTGCTGATACGGGAGATGGAAGGCCTGCCGGACCGGCAGCAGCTCGTGCTTCAGCTCGCCTTCTACGAAGACTTGTCCCAGACGCAGATCGCCGAACGCACCGGAATGCCGCTCGGAACGGTCAAGAGTCACACCCGACGCGGCCTGATGCGCCTGAAGAAGCGGTTGGAGGCGGACCGTGAAGCACACCGATGAAGAGACCCTGGCGATGCTGGCCCTCGGTGAGGAGACCGACCCCGCGGCCTCCCTCCACCTGCACGAATGTGACCACTGCCGCAGGGAGTACGACAGCCTGCGGCGCATCGTGACCGCCATGAGGACGCCCGCCCCGGCGGAACACGAGCCGGTCCTGCCGTCGGAAGAGGTCTGGAACTCGATCGCCGCCGAACTGCGGTCCCCCGGTCCCCCCGCTCCCCTTCCGGCACACGGCACCACCGCTCCGGCACGCCGGCCCGGTCCGGGCCGCCTGCGGCGCACGAGTCGCTTCGCGGTGGTTCTCGCCGCCTGCGCAGCCCTGCTCGGCGCCGCCTCCGGCAGTGCGCTCACCTGGTGGCTCACGCGCCCGGACGCACCGGTGGAACAGACCGTGGCCGACGGCAGACGGCTCGACTCCCTGCGCGCCGACTCGGCCGGTTACGCACACCTGAAAGGCGACACCGGACGGCGCTCACTGGAGATCACCGTCAGGGGCCTTCCCGAGACGGCCGGTTACTTCGAGGTCTGGCTCATGGACCGCACCCACACCAAGCTCGTCTCCATGGGGGTCCTCGGACCCGACGGCCGCGCGGTCCTGCCCGTCCCCGCGACCATCGATCTGGACGAGTACTCGGTCGTGGACGTGTCCCTCCAGACCTACAACGGCAAACCCGACCACTCCGGCGACAGCATCGTCCGGGGTCTTCACGACGGGTGAACACGGGGTGCGTCGTCAGTCCCCGGATCACCGTTCGCCGCCTTCGAAGGCGGCGAACGAAAGGGGTTCAGCCGCCCGACGTCCGCGCGGGGTCCGCGGCGTCCAGGACGATGCGGGCGGTGACCCGTTTGCCGATGGGCTCGCGCCGGGCCTCGAAGCTCTCGGCGACGGCCATGACGATCTCCAGGCCGTGCCGGCCGATACGGTCCGGATCCGCCGCGCGGACGGTCGGTGTGGAAGGCTCGCTGTCCCGGACGGTGACCTCCAGCAGGCCGCCCTCCACGTGCAGTTCCAGCACGATCGGCCCCGGGGCGTACTTGCAGGCGTTGGTGACCAGTTCGCTGACCACCAGCTCGGTGGACTCCACCACGTGCCGCGGAACGGACGCGCCGCGTTGTCCGGGAAGCCGACCGAGGAACTCGGCGGCGATGCTCCGGGCATGAGAGGCGGAGCCTTTACCGCTCTCGAACGCATGGGTGATCCGGGCGGTCCGGGCTTCCTGCATGCGCTGGTCTCCGTCCTGTGTCGGCTGGATCCGTTCACGGTCCGTGCCCGCGCCTTCCTCGCCGCGCAGACCTCTCCTACTTCCCCCTACCGGTCGCGGTGGCCATCCGGATGCGCCCGTCACCACTCTTTCGGGTGCGCAGATGCGCAGGCGTACAAACCCGACCCGGCACGGTCGGGGGACCCGGTCCCCGGTGCGGCGGCCGACGAAGGGGATGGTGGTGTGACCGATGGCGTCTCGGGTAGCGGGTGGACATGTTCAAACATCGACGTGTACGGGTCGCGTGTGTGCTGGTGGTCGGATGCGTGGTGCTGACGTTCGTGGAATGGCGGGTTGAGCAGGCGAGCTGGCGTACGGCGGTGGTGAGCGGGTTCCTGATGGCGTGCGTGGTGGCCGGTACGTGGTGGTTCGCCGAGATGACGCAGGGCCTGTCCTCGCGAACGCGAAGGAAACGCTGAGTCGTTGCTCCCCGCCGGGGAACGCCCCCGCGCAGGCACGAAGGACGCGCACCCGGCCGGCATGTCCACGGACGGGAGAGGACCAGCGGGAAGCCCGTCGACGTCACCGGGGCGAGCGGGGGACCCCGCCCCGGGGCTCGGACGATGTATGACGCGCGATCGTTCACCGCACGTACACCGGAATCCGGTGTTACCCGCCGTGCGGCCGCCGCCGTGAGGACACTCTTCGGAGCCAGGCTCTCGCAGGTCCGACCATCCGCCCGCAGAGGAGACTCGCGTGACCCGTTCCACCATCGTCCGATCGACCGTGCTGACCGTGACCACGGCTCTCGCGGTGGCGGCGCTGGCCGTGCCCGCCGAGGCCCGGCACCGCCCGTACGCCGACACCCTGCCGGTCGTGACGCCCCGCGCGGAGACGCCGGTGCTGCACGACGACGACGAGGGCGGCAACGCCGACGCGGACGACCCGGCCATCTGGCGCAACGCCGCGGCCCCCGGCCGCAGCCTCGTCGTCGCCACCGCGAAGGAGGGCGGCCTGCGCGTCTACGACCTGGACGCGCGTCCGGTGCAGTCGATAGCCGCGCCTCCTGCCCCGGGTGAGGACGACGCCCCGGGCCGCTTCAACAACGTGGACCTCGTCCACGGCCTCCGGCTCTCCTCGGGGAAGGCCGACCTGGCCGTCACCAGCGACCGCGGCCACGACCGGCTGCGCTTCTACCGCGTCGACCGGGACCGTGCCGGCGGCCCGCTGACGGACGTCACCGACCCCGCCGCGCCGCGCGTGTTCTCCCGGGACCAGGCAGAGGTCGACGACCAGCGGACCGCCTACGGCCTGGCGACCTGGACGGACCCGGCGACCGGGAAGTCCTACGCCCTGGTCAGCCGCCGCGAGCGCACCACCGTCGCCCTCCTGGAACTGCTGCCGACCGCGGACGGCAAGGTCACCTACCGCAAGCTCCGCACCCTGGACCTGCCCTCCGTCTTCCGGCTGCCCAACGGCACCTCGTGGTCCCCGTGCGCCGAGCCCGGCGAGCTGCCGCAGGTCGAGGGCATGGTCGTCGACCCGGCCAACGGCATGCTCTACGCCGGTCAGGAGGACATCGGCGTCTGGCGGATGCGCGCCGACCTGACCGGTACGCCGAAGCTGATCGACAAGGTCCGCGAGTACGGGGTTCCCGGCACCTACGACGAGGAGACCGAGGAGTGCACGCCGGGCACCGACCCCGGCTTCGGAGGCACGAGGATCTCCGCCGACGTCGAGGGCCTGACGCTGCTCACGGAGCCCGACGGCGACGGTTACGTCCTCGCCTCCAGCCAGGGTGACGACACCTTCGCCGCGTACGACCGCGAGGTGGAGGACGCCAACGAGTACGAGGGGGGCTTCCGGGTCGCCGCCGCGAACGACGCCCTCGACGGCTCCGAGGAGTGCGACGGCGCCGCCGTCCTCAACGCCCCGCTCGGCTCCAAGTACCCCAACGGCCTCCTCGTCGTCCAGGACGGGCACGACGCCCCGGGCGACGGCGACCGGGACGCGACCAACTTCAAGTTCGTCGACCTCGGCGGGGTCATGGACGCCCTCGACGACTGACCGTCCCGTGGACCGCGGGTGACCACCCGCACGCCGACGCGTGGGCCCCTGCGGCCCACGCGTCGGCATTCCCGTGACCAGCGGGGTTCCGTGCGACGGGAAGCGGAGCCGGCGCTGCCGGCCGGCCGCCGGTCCGGGGCGGCGAGGGGGCCGGTCGCCGCACGCCTCCGGTCCGCTTCCCCGGGAGGTCTGCGCGGCGGCGGGCTCTCACCGCTTGTAGGAGTCGATGAGCCGGGCCAGGTGTTCGCCCGCGACCGTCAGCGGCGTCTCGCTCTTGAGGACCTGTGCGGTGAGTTCGGCGCCTTCGAGGGTGCTGATGACGGTGGTGGCCAGGTCGTCCGCGTCGCCCTCCGGGAATCCGGCTTCGCGGAGCCTGTCCGCCACCAGGTCCCGCCAGTGCTGGAAGGCCTGGGCGACGGCGTGCTCGATGGCTGGGACCCGCCCGGTGGTCTCCAGGGCCGTCGCGCTGATGGGGCACCCGTCCACCCACCCGGAGTCGCGCAGGTGGTGGGCGAGCGTGCGGGCGCAGACGGCGACGGCCTTCGCCGGGTCGGCCTCTTCGGACAGGGACGCCGACAGCAGTTCGGCGAACTCGTGGTCGGCATGCCGGACCGCGGCCACGCCCACGGCCTGCTTGCCGCCGGGGAAGAAGTGGTAGACCGAGCCGAGCGTGGCCCGGGCCTCCTGGGCGACCTGTTTGATGCCGGTCCCCTCGTACCCCTGCCGCTGCATCAGCAGGGAGGCCGCACGGACGATGCGCTCCCGGGTGCCCGGCTGTGGTGTGTTCGCCATGCGGCCGAGCTTACTGGATAAAACGTTCGTTCTAGCTTGTGGTCCATGCATGCGCCGTGCTAGCTTCCGGAACTAGTTAGAACGTTCGTTTTAGTGACGTTCGGAAACGAGGAGCTGGAGATGGAACACAAGCGGATCACCGCCAACGGCCTGGACCTTGCCTACGTCGAGGCAGGAGAAGGCCCGCTCGCCCTGATGCTGCACGGCTTCGACACGCCCAGGCTCTACCGGTACCTCATGCCCGCACTGGCCGAGGCGGGATACCACGCCGTGGTCCCCACCATGCGGGGCTTCGCGCCCTCCCAGGTGCCGCCGGACGGCAGCATGCGCCTGCCCGACCTGATCGCCGACGCCAATGCCCTGCACGAGGCGCTCGGCGGCGGGTCCGACGCGGTCCTCATCGGGCACGACTGGGGCGGCTTCACCACCTGGGGCGCCGCCGCGGCCGCGCCCGAGCGGTGGGCCAGGATAGTCGTCAACGACGTCCCGCCCCTGGAGTTCTACGATCGCGACAGCGCGGATCCGAGCAGGATCGAGCGGTACGTCCACTTCTACTTCTTCCAGATGGCCATGGCCGACCGGCTCGTCGCCGCCAACGACCTCGCCTACCTCGACTGGCTCTGGGACCACTGGACGGGCAACGTCCCCGGCTACGACTCCACCGAGGACCGCAAGGCCATGAAGGAAGGCCTCGGCACGCCCGAGAGGCTGCACCTCGGCCTGGAGCTCTACCGGCAGAACTTCCCGGCCGCGACGTTCGGCACCCCGCAGTGGGAAATGGCCCGCGTGCTGGACAAGCTGCCCTCCCAGCCCACCCTGTACCTCCACGGAACTGAGGACCCCGTGGTCGACGAGGCGACCCTCGCCGACATCATCGCCATGCTGCCCCCGGGGTCGGACGGCGCGATGATCGAGGGCGCCGGCCACCACCTCCTCGCGGAGAAGCCGCAGGAGGTCAACCGGCGCATCCTCGCCTTCCTGGCGCGCTGACCACGCTCTCGCGGCGCAGGTCGGTCGTCGGCCGACGACCGACCTGCGCCGCGAGAGCCGCTCTTCTTCCGCACCCTCGTCCGGAGGCGGTGGTGCTTCGCCCGCTCCGCCTCCCCGGCGGGATCCTCGAGGTCGTCCCGCCACCCGATCCGGTCCGGATCGACGCCGGTCCCGGAGGCGCGGCCTCCGGCGACGGCCTCGCCGCACACGGCCGTTCCCCGTCCGCGCCACGTGCCCGGGTCCGTTCACGGAAGGGGGCTCCGGCGCACCTTCCGCGGACCCCGGGCGGCGTCCTCCACGTCCCGGATAAGGATTCGTCCGCGGAGAGCGGTGCCCCTACGCTTGGCCGGAGCGGAAGTGCGCGCGTTTCCGCAGGTTGCGGTGCCGTGGCAGAGCGGTCCATTGCGATCGCCGTGGGCGAGGTCCCTCCCACGGCGACTGACGGGGACGGGGCGGGCCTGCTCCCAGCTGTCTCGCGGGTTCGAATCCCGTCGGCACCGCAACCGACCAGGACGGGGTGCGGCGCACGGACTTGCCGTCCCGCAGCGGTTCCGCGGAAGGCGTGACGGACTCCGGGAGCGGACGGCGGACGTTCACCGCATCTGCGTGAGGTGCCAACGGCGTTCGGTCGACGCGGTCATCTCCGGGCAGCCGCAGGACACCGGGCTCGTCCGCCGCCCGCGACGAGCCCCGTGTCGTACGGCCGCGACCGGGAAGACGGCGAAGCATGGAAACCCTGGTTGCAGCGCGAAGCGTCGATCACCGGCTGACCCGGCACATGGCCGCCTGGGATTCCGCCTGGGCCCGTCGGCTCCTGCCGCCGGTGGAGGAGGCGGCCGAGCACACGAAGTTGTGGTGGGCGGCAGCCGCGGTGATGGCGGCCGGTGGAGGCCTGCGGGGCCGCAGGGCGGCGGTGACCGGGATCGCGGCGATGGCGGTGGCGGAACTGGTGTCCAACGGGGTGGTCAAGAAGCTCGTCGAGCGGCGGCGGCCGCCCGAGGAGTGGATCCCTCACGACGATGTCGAGGACCGCCCCGACAGCTCTTCCTTTCCTTCCGGGCACACCGCCGCCGCCGTGGCCTTCACCGCAGCCGTCGCACCCGCCCTGCCCTGGGCCGGAGCCGCCTGCGCCGTTGCCGCCGCTCTGGTGGCGGTCGAACGGGTTCACAGCGGGGCGCACTACCCCTCCGACGTCGCCGCCGGCGCCGCCATCGGCCTGTCCGTGGCCGCTCTGACCCGATCGGCACCCCGTCTCGCCGTCCGCCGACCGGGCTGAGCCCCGGCGGGTGAACGGGTGGGGGAGCCGGCGCGGGCGGGCGAAGCGCGTCCCGCGCGTCGGCGCCGAGTACCGGGGCCGAGACCGCGATCCGTCCTGGATCCCCAGCTTCGACCGAGCCACCCGGAAGCCCGGGTGGCTCGGCGGGGAGGTGCTCAGGGCGCGTCGACGAGGATCCGGCCGTCGGCGGGCACGAGCGCGGCGAGGCCGCCGGAGTAGGCGGACTGCACACGGGACCGCTCGGTCGCGTTCGGGACGGCGTTGGTGCAGGCCGTACCGGCGCTCGATCCCGACATCAGTTGTGAGCACGGGCCGGGCTTGGTGTCCGGCAGGCCGAGGCTGTGGCCCAGCTCGTGAGCGGCGATCCGCGTCTTGTCGTAGCCCTGGCTCACGGCCTGGGCGCCGAGTTCGACACGCACCTGACGGCCCGGACGGACGGGACCGAGCGTGGCCTGCGGCCAACCCGTGGTGGCGACGATCACGATCTCGGCGCGGACACCGGGCGCCGCCTCCACCAGCCTGACGTTGCTCACGTTCGCGTTCCACGAGGCGACCCCCGCCGCGATCGCCGCCTCCCAGCCTCCGGCGCGGCTGTCGTCATAGCGGAGGGTCACCACCGCCGCCTCCGTGGCGGAGGATTCCGGGGCGGGGGCGGCTGTCGCCGCGCTCGCCACGGCGAGAACGAGCGTGGCGGCGGAGGTGCCCGCCTTGAGCCATGTGCCGAGGGGCATCGCTGCTCCTTCATCTGTGGGGGAACCCACCTGGTGGAGGCGGGTGAACGAAGGGGTGGCGCGGGCGTCCGGCGGGACCGGACGCGACCGTCGAGCACCCCCCGAGCCTTGTGATGGTAGGCCTTGAAGAGCTTTTATGCCATGAACCTGTCATTCTTTCTCCGTCGGCGCTCTTTCTCCGGAAGGGTGCCGACGGCTCCTGCGGGCCTGTGCGGCAGCCGGCCCGCCTCCCCGACGCGCCGGTGCGGCTCCGGAGGACGGCCCCGGCGCGGGCGCGGTCCGCACGGAGCGAACCGCCGGGCGCGGGCGAGTCTCCCGGCGCACCCCCGTCGAACCGTGCTCAGATGGGCGGACGCAGCCGACGGCACAGGAAGGTCGCAGGGATGTCCGAAGCCACCATGAGGGCGATGGCCTACGAAACCTACGGAGGGACGGAGGTGCTCCGCGAGACCCGGCTGCCGCTGCCGAAGGTCGCTCCCGGCGAGGTCCTCGTCAAGGTTCGGTGCGCCGCGGTCAATCCGGTCGACTGGAAGATCATGGCGGGCGGGCTCGACGCCCTGATGGACGTGGTCCACCCGGTGGTCCCGGGATGGGACGTCAGCGGCACCGTCGAGCGGGTCGGCATCGACGTGCCCGAGTTCGCGGCCGGTGACGAGGTGATGGCCTACGCCCGCAAGGACTACGTGCACGGCGGCACCTTCGCGGAGTACGTCAGCGTGCCCGTGCGCGCCCTCGCGGCCAAACCCGCCTCGCTGAACTGGGCGCAGGCCGCCGGACTGCCGCTGGCGGGCCTGACCGCCCACCAACTCCTCACGCGTCTGGGCACGGACGCCGACGACACCGTCCTCGTGCACGGCGCGGCCGGCGGCGTCGGGTCCTTCGGCGTCCAGCTCGCCCGGGCGCTCGGCGCGAGGGTCATCGGAACCGCCTCCCCGCGGAACCACGACCGGTTGCGCGGGTTCGGCTGTGAGCCCGTCGCCTACGGGGACGGACTGGCCGAACGCGTCCGCGCCCTGGCCCCGGACGGGGTCACCGTCGTCGCGGACTTCGTGGGCGGAGTCCTCGACACCACCCTGGCCGTCCTGGCCGAGGGCGGACGGCACGCCTCCATCGCCGACGACGCCGTGACCGGCGCGGGCGGCCAGTGGATCTGGGTACGGCCGAGCGGCGAGGACCTCGCGGCCCTGGGCCGGCTCGCGGACGGAGGCCGGCTCACGGTCGACGTCGCCGCGACGTTCCCGCTCTCCGAACTCGGAGCCGCCTTCGACCTCAGCCGGGAGGGCCACACCCCGGGGAAGATCGTCGTCGAGGTCTGAAGCGCCTTCACGCCGAACGGGCACCCCCGCGCGGGACGCGGGAGTGCCCGTTCTCCGGCGCGGCTCAGAACTCGATGCAGACCGGTCCCTGGTTGACGTTGATCAGGCCGACCTGGGTGGCGGCGCCGTTGCAGGTGAGGTCCATCTCACCGCCACCCCTGTTCTCGCCCGCCTCGTCGAGGGGGCCGAAGTCGATGCAGACCGGTCCCTGGTTGACGTTCACCGCGCCGACCTGCGTGGTGAAGTCGTTGCACAGCCCGTGGGGCGCCGACTCCTCCCCGCGTGCGAGGTGGTGGTCGGCCGAGGCGACGCCGGAACCGGCCATCACCGCGGTGGCGGCGAGAGCGACGGCCACGAAGGTCTTGCGGAAGGACAGCATGATCTCTCTCCGGGAAGTGGAGGACGGGGACACTGCAGACTCCACCAGCGTCGCCCTCCCTCCGCACGCCGGAGTACGCCGCTCGTGCCGCCGGGCACCGCAATCCGCTCTCCTGGCGGTATGCCGGAAGACCCGCGCTCCGGTCGAACCGCGCGAGCCCGGGCCCGGCGCGAGCCGCCGTTCCCACCGCACCGGCGCCCCCTCGGACGGTCCTCCGCCGCGGACCGCACGGCCGGGAGCGGGTCGGCCCCGGTGGGGCGCCGCTGCCGGCCGGCGGGCCCGCCGGCCGCCGCGACCGGGCAGACTGTGCGGGATGGACGACTATCGACCGGTGGACCGGGACCCCGCCCCGGAACGCTACGGACGCCTGCACGTGCGGACCGCCGATCTCGACCCGGCCCGCTGGCTCACCGAACGCACCCAGGGACACGGCGCCTTCGGGACGGTGGCGGGGGTCGCCGCGCCCGGATTCGCCGCCTACGCGAGGATCCTGCATCCGGCTTCCCTGGAGGAGCGGGCGGTACGCTGGGAGACGGTGGCCGCCGCCTACGGGCGCGGGATGACGCCGGGCACGGACTGGCACGAGCTGATCGGGTCGGACCGCGACCACCACGACGCTTCCGAGTACGGTCTGCCCGGCGTCTGGGACGAGCATCCGGCGGAAGGCCCGACTCCGCCCGATGTCGCCCGAGCCCTGATCCCCGTCCTCGCCCGGCACACCCGAACCCCGGAGCACTGCTGGTTCGGTCTGTGGAACGGATACGGGCGATGGGACTTCGACCGGTTCCCCTCCTTCGAGACCCCCGGCCGGGACGAGGTGCTGCTCGCCGGGACGCTGGCCGACGCCGTCTCGCCGGTCTCCCTGGACGAGTTCGCCGAACTGCCCGATCTGTGGTGGCCGCAGGACCGCGCCTGGTGCCTGGGCGGTGACGTGGACCTGGTCAGCACCTACATCGGCGGTTCCCGGGAACTGATCGCCGATCTGTTGGCCGCTCCGGGACTGGAGGCGCATCCGACGGCTCCGGGCGACAAGGTGGGCTGAACCCCGCCGCGCGGAGCTCCGGGACGGGCCTCAGCTCAGCGTCTTCAGCGCGGCCGCGTCGTACGGCTTCAGTTCGTCGGTCCTCCCCGCCAGGACCTTGGACGCCCACTGCGGGTCCTGGAGCAGGGCGCGGCCGACGGCGACGAGGTCGAACTCGTCGCGCTCCAGGCGGTCGAGGAGGTTGTCGAGGCTGCCGAGTCCGGCCCCCTTGCCGGCGAAGGCGTGGAGGAAGTCGCCGTCGAGGCCGACCGAGCCGACGGTGATTGTGGGCCGGTCGGTGAGCTTCCTGGTCCAGCCGGCCAGGTTCAGGTCCGAACCCTCGAACTCCGGGAGCCAGTAGCGGCGGGTGGAGGCGTGGAAGGCGTCGACGCCGGCCGAGACGAGCGGGGCCAGGATCGCCTCCAGCTCCTGCGGGGTCCCGGCGAGGCGCGCGTCGTAGGCCTCCTGCTTCCACTGCGAGTAGCGGAAGATCACCGGGAACTCGGACGAGACGGCCGCACGGACCGCGGCCACGATCTCGGCCGCGAACTTCGTACGGGACACGGCGTCGCCGCCGTAGGCGTCGGCACGGCGGTTCGTCCGCTCCCACAGGAACTGGTCGACGAGGTAGCCGTGGGCGCCGTGGAGCTCGACTCCGTCGAAGCCGATGCGCTCGGCGGCCGCGGCGGCCTCGGCGAAGGCGCCGACGACGTCGTCCAGGTCGCTCCTGGTCATCGCCCTGCCCGTGCCCTCGGTGCCGTCGACGCGGATGCCGGAGGGGCCCATGGCGGGGGCGTCGGCGTAGGGCGCCTGCCCCTGCCGGCGCACCATGCCGATGTGCCACAGCTGCGGGACGATCGTGCCGCCCGCCGCGTGCACGGCCTCGGCGACCTCCGCCCACCCCGCCAGCTGTTCCTCGCCGTGGAAGCGCGGCACGCGATCGCTCTGCCCGGCCGACTCGTGGCCGACGTAGGTCCCCTCCGTGACGATCAGGCCCACGCCGGCGGCGGCACGGCGGGCGTAGTACGACCGCACGTCCTCGCCGGGAACACCGCCGGGCGAGAACATGCGGGTCATCGGCGCCATCACGATGCGGTTCGGGACGGTGAGGCCGTTCAGTGCGACCGGCCGGGACAGGATCTCGGTCGCACGGGAAGCGGGGGACGCGGTGACGGTCACGGGGACGCTCCTCATGGGTACTGCTTGACAACCTTGTTGCTTGAGGACTTCAAGCAACAGGAGGAAGGTAGGCATCAATATTTGAGATGGTCAAGTTTCCCGGGATAAAATGGCCGCATGACAGAAGCTCCCCGCGCCGAAGCGCCCTGTGCCGACACCGCCGGGCTCATGGAGCTGCTCTCGGTGTCGCTCGGCGTCTACTACGGCGACTTCACCGTCGCGGCGGCGAGCGAGAACCTCACGGCCAGCCAGGGCAGGACGCTGACCGTACTGCGCCGGGGACCGGCGGCGATGCGCACCCTGGCCGAGAACATGACCTGCGACGCCTCCAACGTGACCGGGATCGTCGACCGGCTGGAGAAGCGCGGCCTCGTGCGCCGCGAAGCCGACCCGTCCGACCGGCGCGTCAAGAACGTCGTCCTCACGGCCGAGGGCGAGCGCGTCACCGACGCGATCCGCGCGAGGATGCGCACCACGCGGGACGGCCTCGACGGACTGGGCGACCAGGACCGGAAGCGCCTGTACGCCCTGCTGGAACGGGTCTTCGTGTCCGGCTCCCCTTCCTGACCGGGAGGCGGCCCGTGACGGCCGCCGGGTCGGGGTCCTCCCGGAACGGTCGGGCCCGGGCGTGAACGCCGCCCCCGGCCGGTAGGCAGCCCGGACGCGCGCCGCGGTCCCGGTCCCCGAGACGCGGGGTGAGAGCGGTGACCCGGGGCAGGAGGACACCGTGGCAGCGAACACCCTCCGGACGCACCGGAGCACCCCGGGCAATCGTGCGGCCGAGTCGCTACGGCTGGTGGGCTCAGCCCTGCGCGGCACCGCCGTACGCCTCTGGCACGACAACATCGCCGACTACGCGGCGGCCCTCACCTACTACGCGGTGCTGGCTCTCGTGCCCGCCCTGCTCGTCTCGGTCTCCCTGGTGGGACTGGCCGGGGACGGAACCCGTGAGCGTCTGATCCTCGACCTCACCTCGTACGCCCCTCCCCAGTCGGCCCAAGTGCTGCGCGAGGCACTGGAGGGGCTCACCTCGACACCGTCCTCGCTGTGGGCCCTGCTCGTCAGCGGCGTCCTGAGCGCCCTGTGGTCGGCCTCCAGCTACCTGGCGGTCTTCCGCCGCGCCCTGCACGCGATGTACCGGCTGCCCGACACGCGGCCGCCGCTGCGCGCGGCGCACGTCCTCGTGCTCACCGCCGGAGCGCTGCTGGCCCTGCTCGTGGCCGGCGCCGCGAGCCTCGTGGCGACCGGCCCCGTGGCCCGCCGGCTCGCGGCGGCCGTCGGCCACTCGGGCACGGACACCGTGACCGCCCTACGGTGGCCGGTGCTCCTGGCGATCGTCACGGCCCTCGTCCTCATCCTCTACCGGACCGGCCCCGCCCAGGCCCGCCGGAAACGCAGGGGCTTCTCGGGCGGCGTGCTCGCCGCGTTCCTGTGGCTCGGCGCTTCGGTCGTCTTCACCCTGTACACGCAGTTCGGGACCTACAGCCGCCTCTACGGTTCGCTGGCGGGAATCGTGGTCTTCCTCGTATGGCTGTGGTTCACCAACCTGGCCCTGCTCGCCGGCGCGCAGTTCAACGCGGTGCTCGCGCGGGCGGAGGAACGAACGGACCCGTGAGGGGGCGGCACGCACTCCGCAGGAACCCGCTGAACCGTTCCTCCGTCATCCGGCGGACACGGCAGGGGCGGCCCACGGCGGAACACGGCGCGGGACGACCGACGGCCGCTGTCGACGGATTGCCGCGAAGTCCCTCTGCCCAGGGGCGGTGGCCGGTAACGTGAGAAGGCCGACGAGCGGCGCGGGGGAGGAACGGACACATGAGCAGTGACGGTCCGGGGCTGTCGGATTTCCTGGGTTCCTTGTTCATGACCGGTGTCGGCGGAACTCTGCTGTATTTCGGTCTTCCCGGCGGCGGGCCGGTCAAGTGCGGCGATGCCGTCATGTCCCCCGGCGAGTGGTGCGGACCGGCGGGCCACACCCGGACGCACGGCGGCAGCAACTACGACGCCCTGGCCGCCGAACAGCACGCCGGCTCGGTGCCGCTGGCGGTGTTCGGCACCATCCTGGTCGGGCTCGGCCTGCTCTGGTTCGCCGTCCTCGTGTACGCCGCCCTGCGGGACAGCCGCTGAACGCGATCCGGAGCCGCGAACGCCGACCGGGATCCGGCGGACGGCCGTGACCGGTTCCGACGAGCGGCCCCGCCCCACGCGTCCACTGCCGCAGCACGGCGGTGTGGCCCCCTTGCGGGCCGGCCGGGATCCTTCGCGCATGGGAGGTTACGAACTCGTCGGCCGGCTCGGCGCCGGTGGCATGGGCGAGGTGTACCTGGCCCGGTCGGCGCGGGGAGACCTGGTGGCGGTCAAGGTGATCCGCGAGGAGATCACGGGACACCCGGAAGCCCTGCTCCGGTTCCGGCGGGAGGCGGCCACCGTCCGGACGATCCGTGACGCCCGCACCGCGCGCCTGGTCGACGCGTCGCTGGACGCGCCGCCGTACTGGCTGGCCACCGAGTACGTGCCGGGCCCCACGCTGCGTCAGTCGATCGGAGCGAAGGGCCCCTTCCCGTCGGCACGGGTCCGGGAGCTGGGCGCCGAGCTGGCCCGTGCCCTGGCGGGCGTCCACGCGCACGGCGTCACCCACCGGGACCTGAAGCCGCAGAACGTGATCCTCGGTCCCGACGGCCCGCGGCTGATCGACTTCGGCATCGCCCGCGGCACGGACGACACCCGGCTCACCGCGACCGGCACGGCGCCCGGCACTCCCGGCTTCACCGCACCGGAGGTCCTGCTGCGCAACGAGGTCTCTCCCGCGGCCGACGTGTTCGCGCTCGGCGCGACGATGGCGTACGCGCTGACCGGACGGCCCCCTTTCGGCGGAGGTACCGCCGAGGCGGTCTCCTACCGCGCCGTCCACGAGGACGTCGACCTCGAAGGAGCGGCCGGCGACGACCCGGAACTCGTCGCCCTGGTGCGGGCCTGCGTGGCGAAGGACCCGGCCGGACGCCCGGCACCGGCCCACGTCGCCGCCCGCTGCGAAGGCCCGGGCGACACCCTGGTCGAGACCCTGCCCGCGGGGGCGCCGCAGCGGCGCCTCCCCCCGAGGAGGGCGGTGGCCGCGGCGCTCCTGTCGGCCGTGGTCGCCACCGCCGGCGTCACCGTGACGCGGTGGTGGGCGGAGAACGACGGCGGGCACGGCGCCCGGGCCCCGGAGCCCGGCGGGCCGACCGGTACGAGCGCGGGCGGCTGGACCCTGGAGGGAGGCTGGAGCCTGGAGGTCGGGCCGGACCCGGCGCGGGACGGCGCCGTCGAGGACGTTCGCTGGAGGCTCTCCACCGACACGGAGGAGGCGCGCATGGGGATCGGGGACTGCGACCGTCCGCCCCAGGGGCCCGCGCGGGGCTCGGCGTCGACGTCCGTCTCGTACCGCAGCGGCGCACGGACCGCGGACGTGCGCCTGTCGGCGGAGGGCGCCGGGCCCTACCGGGTGGTGGTGGGAGTGAAACCACCGGGAAGCAAAGGATTCGGTCACACATCCGCACCGGTGCGCGTCACCTCGAAACGCGTGGCGCTGGTCTACCCCGCCGACTTCGCCGGGGCGCCGGCGGTGACGGCGGCCGGCGACTGGACGGTCGTCTTCTACCAGGCCGAGGGGGACGACCGAAGCCGCTGGCGCCGCCTGGGCTGCACCGGGTTCCACGCTCGCTGACGGCTCGCACCGTGCCGGGCGGGGTCACCGGGGCTTTCCGTTCGGCACGTACTCCCCGCACGGGCAGGCGCCGCTGGGAGTGAACTCACCGACGGGGAAGTCGTCTCCCGCGCACGCTCCAGTGCCGTCCTCGTGTTCGTAGCTCTGGTGTTTGCAGGTGCGGCACCACTGCTTGGGCGCTCCGACGACGAGCATCGGGAGGAGGGAGACGAGCAGGAGTCCCGCGAGCACACCGATGAGGACGAGGAATTGCATCACCGGGCCAACATCCTTTCTTTGCAGTTAAGTTGGTGGAAGGAACCATTGTGCGCCCTGTGGGTTGCCGAGGCGCGGTCGAGGAGGCGGACGTGGTGGTCACCGTATTGCTGGCAGTCGTCATCCCGGTCGGTCTGCTCGCGCTGGGTACGGGTGCCTATTTGCTGTGGGTCCGCTTCGGGACACGGGAACCGTGGCGGCACGGCGGTGGTGGGGACTCCGGTGACACCTGGGGCGGTGCGTAGACCGAGCGTCCGGAAGGACGCCCTCCTCGTAGGAGCGCTCCGTCTCGGCGTGCGGTCTCACCGGCCTGCCTCCAGCCTCTTCTCCAGGATGCCGACCACGTGGCGCGGCAGTCGGGGGCGCCTCCGGTCCCGGCGTCCCGGGCGCCGCGTGTCCGGCCGGGCCCGGCCCTCGCGCCGGTGCGCCCGCCCACGCCGACTGGATCCGGAAGACCATCGGGCACCGGACCTGAGCCGTGGGGTCTTCTCGTCCCGGGCTTCGCGGCGAAGCAGCTGCGGACCGCCGGCCGAGAACGGAGGAGCCGACACGGCACCGGGGCGTCACTCGTCTTCGTGACGCTCCCTCCTCCTCCGGTCCTGCCGCAGTGCAAGGACTTCTCCGGCGCGTGGCCGGTCGGCACGACCGCGAAGACGGACCGGAACCGGGACAGGAGGGGGACGAGGGGCGCAGGCGGGGTACGGGACGTTCCGCGCACCCGACGCGCCGGGCAACGCCCCTCCCGTGCGCTCGCGCGCCCCCGCACGGGCATGGTCCGCCGTGTCCGGCGACCCCATCATGAGCACGTGAACCGGGGCGCGGCCGACGCGGCACCCCGGACGAGAAGCGGCGGCGACACCACACACCAGGGGGACGCATGGGACAACGCTGGCTGGTGACCGGATGCTCGTCGGGTCTCGGCCGGGCCCTGGCGGAGGCGGCGGCCGCCGCCGGGCACGAGGTCGCGGTCACCGCCCGCAGCACCGTGACACTGCGGGAGACGGCTGCCCGCCACCCGGGGCGGATCGTGCCGATTCCGCTCGAACTGCACGACGCGTCCCAGTGCGAGGAGGCCGTCCGCCACGCCACCGCACGGCTCGGCGGCATCGACGTCCTGGTCAACAACGCCGGAGGAGGAGTGTTCGGCGCCGTCGAGGAGGTCTGCGACGCCGAGGTCCGCGATCAGCTGGAAACGCTGCTGATCGGTCCGTGGCGGCTGATCCGCCTCGTCCTGCCGGGCATGCGTGCCCAGGGCCACGGCCACATCGTCAACGTCTCCTCGCTCGCCGGCCGGATGGCCTTCCCGGGCCTCGGCGCCTACGTCGCGGGAAAGTTCGCGCTGGAGGGCATGAGCCAGACGCTCGCCGCCGAGGTCACCCCCCTGGGCATCCGGGTCACCGTGGTCGAACCGGGCGGCTTCGCCACGCGCTACGGGACCTCGCTCAGGCGGTCCGCACGCCGGATGCCCGAGTACGCCGCCGCGAGCGCCGGGATGCTGGACGGACTGCGCGGCATGGCCGACGACGCGACCATGGGCCGGCCCGAGGACTTCGCGGCCCGGGTGCTCGCTCTCGTCGCGTCGGAGGACACCACACCGCTGCGGGTCCCCATCGGCCAGGACGCCTTCCTCTATCTCGAGGCCGTGGAACAGGCGGCCCGTGACGAACTGGCCGCCGCCCGCGCCCTGGCGGACGCGCCGCCGCCCCCGGCGCTGGAGGACGCCGCACACGACCCGGTGTGAAGCCGGCGTGAGCCATGGATTCCCGGGCGAAAGCATTCGCTTTCCACGTTCCGCGGGAGGACTTCGACACGGCAGCCCGCCTCCACGCCGAGTGCTTCGGAGGGTGCTGGCCCATCGGCACGGTCATGGGCGTTTCCGGTCCGGCGCCGCCGGACCGGTTCGTGGAGGTCGGCGCGCTCGTGCGCCCCGACGCGAAGCCGTGTGCGGGGGGCCGGCCCGACTCCTCGCGGCGAAACCGCTTTCGGGTTCACCGACGCCGCCCGCCCGTGCGTTCAGCAGGCCCTTGCGGCTGTACGGGGAAACGGCTCGGTCTGCGCCACCCGGACGCGGTGCGCCAGCCGGCGGGCGGCGTGCACACTGCGACGCGTCAGGCAGAGTTCGCCCGCCGGAACGTGGCAGGTCGGGCAGGGATGGGCGAAAGCGCCGTGCCGGAACTGGCGGTGCGTCTCGTAGGTGGCGTCCAGCATCGCATCGAGGGCCGAGGACGGAAGGGAGACGGAAGCGCGGGTGGCGGTGCGCACCGGCCGGTGGGGGAGGGGCAGGACCGTGGTGGAACTCATGACGGGCATCTCCTCGTACGGCGTGGGTGCGAGGCCGTGGGCTCTTGCACTCCGTGTGGTGAAGGGCGGGGGTTCCTCCTGCCTACCCGCATTGCCCCGGCTCAGACGCGACACCGCCGACCGTCTTCCGTACGGGTGCGGACCTCGCACGGCACGACGAGGCGCAGCGGAGACGGGACATCGAGGAGGGCGACGCGGCTCGCATGATCGGTCGAGTCGGCCTCGTACGCAGTCGCACCGGCAGAAGTACGCGGGGCGGTACTTCTGCCGGTGCGACTGCGTGGTCCCGCTCCTGCGGGTCGTGTTGGCTGGGGGTACCGGGCGACGGACCGGGCCGTGACCGCTCCGTGATCCCGGCCACCGAACCGCTCTGCGGGCCCCGGCGCAGCCCCTCGCGCCGAGGACCGCCTCACCTCTGGAACCGACGTGCGCATAACTGATCATTTCAGGATGGAGTGCCTGGCCGGAGAGTTGCGCGCCGTGATGACGCGAACCGGTCCGGAGGGCGGGGAACGGGGACACGGGACCAAGCGGTGGCAGCTCCTGCGGGAAGACGTCCTGATCGGCGAGCTCAGCGAGTACGGCTGTGATCGGCCGTACTCACTTGCGCGCTTCACCCCGGGACCCGGCTGGGAGAGCGTGCGGCCGTTGTTCGAGGCGCGGGCGGCCCACAGGGGGACCGACCCGGACGGGGCCGGGACCGCCGCCCCGGCCGAACCGTTGCGGAATCTGGGGCTCACACTGGCCCCGGTCGACGGCGGGCAGCCCCCGTTGCGGCTCTTCAAGGACTGCACGGTGCGCATCAACGGGTCCGAGGCCCGCCTCCGCCACCGGCACGCGAACTGACCGCCCGTCTCCCGGCGGCCGCCGGGAGCGCCGCACGGGAGCGTCCGCCGCTCCGCTGTGCGGGGTCGTCACCGTTTCGGGTCGAGCGCGGCACGGTGCCCGTCCCGGCCGCGCGACCCGGAACCGGAAGCGCGGCGAACGACCGGTTTCACCGGTCCCGGACGCGTCCGGGTGTCGGCCGTCCTGTTCTCACGCGCGGGTCGTGAGCCTCGTGACCGCCGCGTCGTACCGTGCCCGCAGCCCCGTGTCCTCCAGCCCCGTGTCCTCCAGCCCCGTGTCCTCCGAGACCCTCAGCAGGACGCCGAGCGCTCGTACCGCGCCGTCCTCGTAGCCGGAGGACTCCGCCTCCCGGGCCGCGAGATCGAGCTGTTCGATGCCCTCGGCTTCGTCACCGAGGCCCAGCAGCGCCTCTCCCCTCACCATGAGCAGCAGTATGTGGGGGATGTCGGCCGTGCCGGACCGATCGTCGAAGGCCAGTGCCCCGGTTGCCGTGTCGAGGGCTTCGCGCCACTTCCCGGCGTCGGCCCGATGACGGGCCAAGTGCTGCAGGGCCAGTCTTTCGACGGTTCGGTCGTCGGCCGCGCGAGCCAGCTCCACCGCCCGCTCGCACCCTCGCGCCGCCTCGTCCAAGCCGCCGAGCGCCGCCTGCGCCATGGCCAGAACGAGCAGGGCGTTCGCCTCGGCCACCGGGTCGCCCGACCGGGAGGCGAGCGTGGAGGCCGCCCTCAGATGAGCCAGCGCCTCCTCGATGCGCCCTTCCTCGATCAGCACCCAACCGAGCACGTTCAGTACGCGTGACTCGCCGTGCTGATCGGCGTCGGTCCGTGCCGACCGGAGGCCGGTCTCCAGGAGTGGGGCCCAGCCGTCCCGTACACGCCACACGATCAACGGCCACATCGTCATGACGATCCGCCAGGCCCTGTCGTGCAGCCCCGCCGCATGCGCCGCGGCCACCGCCAGCGCGAGGTCGTCCCTCTCCACCGCGTACCAGGCCACGGCGGCGGCCCGGTCATCGAACTCCCGTACGACGGCGGGCGGCAGGTGGTCCACCGGCAGGGGGAAGCACTCCTCGTTGCCGGGCTCGGCCGCCGCCACGGCCGCGAGGCCCGTGGTGACGTAGTGGTCGAGCAAGCGCTTGAGCGCTTCGGGCGCGACCTCCAGGCTCCGCGCGTAGAGACGCACCAGATCGTGCATGGCCCATCGGCCGGGCGCCGTCTCCGTGACGAGGTGCGCGGCGGCCAGCCTCTCCAGGGCGGCTTCGGCGGCCGGAGGATCCGTATCGGCCAAGGCGGCCGCCGTGTACCGGTCGACGTGCGTACCGGGGTGACGGCCGAGACGGGCGAACTGGCGCGAGACGTCCTGAGGAAGCTGCTGCAGCGACAAGCGCAGTGCCGCCCGCACGCCGGTGTCCTCCACGTCCAGCAGGCTCAACCTGCGCGTCTCGTCGGACAGCTCGGCCGCCATCGTCTCCAGGGACGAGCCGGGCCGTTGCGTCAGCCGGGCGGCCACCACCCGCAGCGCAAGGGGCAGTCCGTCGCACAGCTCGGCCAGCCGCCGCGCGGCCACCGGCTCCGCGGCGACCCGTTCCCCGCCCAGCACCGCGGCGAGCAGCATCGTGCCGTCCTGCGGGCCGAGCACGCCCACCGCGACGGGCCGGGCGGCGTCGGTGACGATCAGCCCCGGCAACCGGTGCCTACTGGTGACAACGGTCACGCAGCGCCGGCCGCCCGGAAGGAGAGGCCTGACCTGCTCTGAGTTCCGCGCGTTGTCGAGCACCACGAGGAGTCGGCGGTCGGCGGCGAGCGACCGGAACAGCGCGGCCGCGCCGTTCTCCGACTCCGGTACCCGTTCGAGCGGCACACCGAGCGCCGGCAGGAACTCCCGCAGCACCTCCATGAGCGTGGGCTCGCCCGTGTCGCCGAAGCCCCGCAGGTCGGCATAGAGCCGTCCGTCGGGAAAACCGGTAGGGGCGCGGTGGGCCCAGTGCAGTACGAGGGCCGTCTTTCCGACCCCTGCGGGCCCGACGACCAGACATACGGGCGCTTCGCCTTCGGCGGCCCGGGACAGGGCGTCGAGTTCCGCCGCCCGTCCGTGGAAACCACGCGGTGCGCGCGGCAGCAGATCGGGTGCGGCGGCCCGACCGACGGCGTCCGGCACGGACGCGGGTGACGGCGAATTCGCGGTGCGGGCCTTCCTGGGACGACCCAAGCCGGCGATGCGTTCCAGTTCCCGCGCGACGGCCTCGTCCAGGCCGAGGGCCCCGGCCAGTGCCTGCACGGTGCGACGCTGGGGCCCCCGGGAGTGTCCGCGCTCCATGTACGACAGCGCCCGCACGCTCACCCCCGCGGTGTGTGCCAACTCCTCCTGGCTCAGACCGGCCTCCGTCCGCAGACGGTGCAGAAGTGTGCCGAAGCCGCCGTCGACCGGCGTACCGCTGTCCATACCTGCGTATCCCCTGGTCAGTGCGGTGCGACCGAAACGTCGTACCCCGCCTGCAAAAGTATGCACGAACTGCTTTTGCCGGCGAAGCGCGCTGTCCCCGCCCCGGGAACCAACCCCGCGCAGTGCGATGACGGGCTCCACGTCCTCCCCGGGCCCCCGTGAGCGGAATGACGAAGGCCCCGTCGGCACGCCATGGACACCCGCCGCGCCGGCCTGCCGGGGGCCACGCGGCACGGCAGAGGGGATGACGGTCGCTTCGCCGGTCTGTCAGAGCCCGCGTCTAGGCTGCTCCAGAGAGTCGATCAAGGAGCGGAACAGTGCGAATAGAGCGTCACCAGGTGGACGGAGCGGCCGTGTCGGCAGCCCGTGAGGACTTCACGAACCGCATCGGGCGTCGGGTGCACTCCCTGTCGAGGGCCGGCCGGATGGCCACGTACGCATGGCAGTGGATCGCCGACGACTTCCTCGACTACCTGGGCGCCCTCTCCCTCACCGACCCCGACCTCGACACTCCGGAGGCCAAGGCCGTCCTCAAGGACGCCTCCGAAGCCGCGGCAGGAGCCGTCGCCTACGCCGCGTACCACCCGCACTGCACGTTCGACGTCTTCCTGGACTACGTCAACTTCGGCATGAGCTACGACGCGGGTGACGACGCCCCCGAGGAAACGGTCACACCAGGGGAGTGGATCCAGGCACTGTGCCTGGCGGCGCTCCGGGACAGGGCGAAGTGGCACGGCGAGGCCTTCCACTTCGCCCGGCAGAAGTTTGCCGCGCGGACGCAGGGAACGCCCGCAGGCGAGCTCGCCACCGGGCTGACGGCCGTGATCCTGGACGACACCGGCGACGACGAGGAGTACCCGCCGAGCGCCCGGGCCAAGCTCGCCGCCGTCGACGCGGCCCTGGAGCGGATCCGGACCCGTGCCGGAGAAAGCGGCGAGCCCCTCCTGGACCGGCCGGACAGCGCGGCGTTGCAGGCCCTGCGCGCCCTGGTCGCCGAGGACCAGGACGCCTTCGACGCGGCGCTGGCCGACGTCCTGACCCGGCACGCCGCCCTGCACGCCACGACGACCTCCCCGCGCAGCCTCCTCCCGCTCGTCCCCATCGCCCTCGCCGCGTTCGCGTACCGCGCGCTGGGCTGGCCGCCCGCCGTGAGCAGCGACTACCTACCGCACGCGCTGGTCACCGGCTTCGAGACCCGGGGACCCCGGGTCGCGGGGCTCGGCCGGGAGCGGCGGCCGGACGCCGTCGCCGCGCTTGCCGCGGGCCCGCTGGTGGTGGAGCGGCCGGCCTGCGAGCGGGACGGGATCCCGCGGATCGAGGCCACGTACGAGGAGCACCTCGCGGAAGCGCTCACTCCCGTCGACGGCGAGCCCCTCGCCGTCTGGCGCCTGGGCAGCGTGCTGGAGGACCAGAAGCGCCTGTTCCAGTGGCGGGAGGGAAACCCGGGCGACGTCGCGGACAAGCAACTCGCCACCCTTCGGCTGGCTTCCCGGACGGGGGCGGCCCTGTTCCGCATCGCGCTGGCGGAGCCGGACACCGAGGTCGAGGTGTCCATCGCCGGACGCCCGCTGCGTTACCCGGCCCGGCGCGGCGACGAAGCAGGCGCCGGACACTGGCAGACGGCCGTCGCCTTCGCCCTCATCACCGGCGCGCGCGAAGACCTCGCTCCCCTGGTCCTCACCGGCCCCGCCTTCGCCCGCCCGGACGGCTCCGCGTTCGCCGCGTACCGCGAGGCCCTCCACGCCCACCTGACGGGCGCCGGGTCCGAGGCGGCCGTGCGACGAGCATTGCAGGAGGACGAGAAAGCCGAGGACCGGGGCTTCGCGATGCCGCCGGCCGTGCTCCTGTCGCAGCTGGTGGAGGGCGACGAGGAGAGCTTCAACCTGGCCCTGGCCGACGCGCTCGAAAACCACCGCGCCCACTACGAGGTCGCCGACCGCGCCGACTCTCCCGAGGCCTCCGTCAACCTCGACGTCCTCGCGCTTGCCTGCCATGCCCGCCGCCGGGGCTGGGCCGTCCGCGTGGAGTCCCCCTACCTGCCGCAGTACCTTCTGCGGGCTGTCGAACCCTTCTGAAAGGGCCTTCCTTCCCTTTTCGTGCGTCGGACCTCCCTCTCCACGACGTCTTCGGCCCCTGGTCCGCGGCCTCATCCGGTCGGCCCCGTTGCGGAGGGTTCAGTCGAAGCGGACGGAGAACACTCTGTCGGGCGCGGTCGCGAAGGCGAGGAGTTCCTCGCCTTCCCGAACGAGTGCGTCGCGCTCTTTCCCCGTCAGCGGTGCGAAGGGCTCCAGCACGAGGACGGCCGTCTTGCGCCGCTGTTCGATCCGCCAGACGCCGCGGACGAAGCCGTCCACGAGGAAGGTCGCCCGGATCAGGCCGTTGCGGGTGAAGACCAGTCGGCGCTGCTCCTCGGTGAGGATGCGGCCACGGTCGGCATGGGACAGCAGGATGTTGTCGAACTCGGGCAGATAGCGCACCGGGACGGACAGGTCGGGGTCGGGTAGCGGCGCGTTCGGCACGTCCAGGAGCTCCACGCCGTTCTCGTCGCGGAAACTGCGCAGTCGCGGACGCAGCCGGCGCACGGACTCGGTGATCCTCGTCATTCCCGACCAGGTCTGCACGTCCTTGACGGAGGCCGGGCCGAACGCCGCGAGGTAGCGCTCGACCAAGGCGTCCGGGGACGGGTCGGTCGCCGGAGGACGGCCGAGCCAGGACCGGGCCGTGGTGTGCGCCGCCCGCCCGCTCTCGCCCCAGAGGCCGCGCGGTGGCACCTGGACGAGTGGTGTCAGGTTGCGTACGGCGTTGGCCAGGGCGAACGGGTCGCGTCCGGGCCGGCGGTCCGCGAGCCGGGCGCCCAGCTCGCTCAGCGTGAGGGGTTCCTCCTCGACCAGCTTTCGGCCCATCTCCGCCACCTCCGCCAGATCGAGCCCTTCGAGCTTGCGTCCGAAGGTGTTCTTGAGGCCCCGGGCGAGAGCGTCGGCGAGAACCGGCCTCAGAGCGAGGCAGTCGTCCGCGGTGACGAGGTGGATCGTGCCGCGCATCAAGGCGACCCGCACCACCTCGCGGCTCCGCACGAGCCCGGCGAGGTCCTCGACGCCGAAGCCGGACAGTCGGGTCCACAGCCCGATGTAGGGCGGGTCGGGCGCCTGGGCCTGCATGCCGACCAGGTGCGAGATCGCTGCGACGGGCGTCGCCTCCACCCGTCCGGTGAGCATCTGGCGGGCCAGCAGACTTCTGTTGAGCGCTCTGCGGCCCAGCACGCTCGGGTCCCCCGTCGTCATGAGGCGGATCCTCTCACCCGGATCGCACGACGGCGAAGGCGGTGGTGCTTCCCCGCGGCATCGCCCGGCGCCACGACGGGACGGGGGCGCGTGTCCACGCCGTCGCCCTTCGGCACGCGGGGAAATCACCGCGTGCCGAAGCGGCTGGGAGCCGTGCGGGTGGGGGAGTAATGCCAGGACCCGCGGCTCGAACGTCCGCGGGACGACGAAGGAGGGCACATCCATGACACGGTCTCACCGGCAGAACGACACCGGCTCCGGCGCCCCTTCTCCGGGAACGGCCCCGGTCGGCCGGCGGAGCCGGCTCCTCCGGCTGGGCGCGCCGTCCGTCGCCGCAGCCGCGCTCACGGCGACCGTCGCGCTCTACACGACCCTGGTCGCCTTCGGGAACGTCACGGACTTCGGAACCAACCAGCAGTTCGTCCAGCACGTCCTGAGCATGGACACCACGTTCGAGGACCCCGACCTGATGTGGCGGGCGGTCGAGTCGCCCGGTCTGCAGAACGCCGCCTATGTCGCCATCATCGTCTGGGAGGCGCTGGCCGCAGTGGTGCTCCTCGCCGCCACCTGGTTCTGGATCGAGGGGTTGCGCCGCGACACGTACGACCGTGCCCGCGCGGCGAGCACGGTGGGCCTGGTGATGGTGCTGCTGCTCTTCGGGGCGGGGTTCATCGCGATCGGCGGTGAATGGTTCGCCATGTGGCAGTCGTCCGACTGGAACGGCCTGGACGCCGCAGCCCGCAACGTCGCGCTGGCCGCCTTCGCACTCCTCGTCGTGCACCTCCCCGGTGTCCGCCGGGCGGCCGGCGAACAGCCCTGACGCCTTCCCCGCCGAAAGGGAGGCGGGAAGAGGCGTGCCGCACCGCCCGCCGCCTCCCGCGTGTGAGCCCGGCTTGCCTTCAAGCACACTCGAAGCCCTGGCGTCGGGGCCGTGACCACGACGAACGAGACAAAGACATGGATCGTCACGGGCGCGAGTTCGGGTCTCGGCCTGGCACTCGCCGAGGCGGCACTCGCGGCCGGCGAGCACGTGATCGGCACCGCGCGACGGGCCGACCGGTTCGACGGGCTCAGGGCGCGGTACGGGGACCGGTTCCTCGCCGTCGAGCACGATGTGCGCGACACCGGAGGAGCGGCCGCGGTCGTGCAGCGGGCGCTGGAGGTGTGAGGTCGTCGGCGCCGTGCGCGCGAACATGGCCGAGGCCGACGGAGTCCAGGAGGGCGACCCGGCCCGCGCCGCCCGAGTGATCCGCGACGTGCTCGACGCTCCCGACGCGCCGCTCCGGCTCCCGCTCGGCGCCGAGGCGGTCCGCAACCTCACCCGCGTCTACCGTGCGGCGCTCGACGACGTCGGGAAGTGGGCGTCCGTGAGCGGGTCGGCGGACTTCCCGAACATGCCGCCCGCGGTGCGCGCGTTCTGATCGCCGTACGCCGTGGGCCATGGCCACGGATCCGTGAGCCCGGCCTGGCGCCGCGGATCACCGAGTGCGGGGCCCGCGTCCACGGCGGACATCGGGAAGGCCGGAGCCCGCCCGTCGTCCCGCGGACCGGGCGAGACCGGCGGGACGGGTGCGGGCGGTCGTGATCCGGACGGCGGCGGGTGCGACGGGGAGGAGCCGAAGCGCGCCCCGGCGGCTCCACGGCGCGTCCGGGCGGAGCCCGTGGTCGCGCGGGTCGTGCGGCTGCCGCGGTCCTCGCCCGTTCGTCCCGGCGCCGCTGCCCGTGACCGAGGGTCAGGCCGCGCGCGCCTCGCGCCGGTAGCCACCCGGGGCCTGCCCGTACTCGCGTTTGAATGCCTTGGCGAAGGCGTACTCGGAGCCGTAACCGGTGCGCGCGGCGACCGTGGACAGCGGGGCCTCGGACTCCCGAAGGAGCCGTGCGGCGGTCGTCATGCGCCAGCGGGTCAGGTACGTCATGGGCGGCTCGCCGACCAGGTCGTTGAACCGGCGGGCGAAGGCCGCGCGGGACAGGCCCGCACGGGCGGCCAGCGACTCCACGGTCCACTGGGCGTCCGGCTTCGCGTGGATCGCCGCCAGGGCCGGCGCGACCCCCGTGTCCCTGAGCGCGGCCGCCCAGCCCCCGGCCTGCGCGGCCGGACCCTGCTCCAGCCAGGCGCGCAGGATGTACAGGAGCAGCGAGTCGATCAGCGCGGGCACGATGCCGGCCGAGCCGGCCCGCGGCTGCTCCAGCTCCGCGCGCAACAAGCCGACGGCGGAGGCGAGTTCGGGTTGCCGGGGAGGGTGCGCGGGCAGGTGGATGATCTCCGGCAGCTGTCGTACGAGGGGGTGGGGGCGGGCCTGGTCGAGGTGGTAGTTCCCGCACAGCAGGTGGGTGGGCGCGCCGTCGCCGCCGACGGTGACCGTGCCGAGCGGGGAGCCGGGACTGAACTGGGACTCCCGCTCGACCTCGGCCGGGGTGTCGGGGTGGTCGGCCAGGACGTGCCCGCGCCCGTCCCGCAGGAAGACCACGTCGCCCGGGCCCAGCGGGAGGGGCGGCTGCGATGCCGTGTCCTCCAGCGGGACGAGCCAGCACGTACCCGACAGCACCACGTGGAATCCCGCCCCGGCCACGGGCGGCAGCCTCAGCCCGAAGGGAACACGTCCGGTGGTCCGTACGGAGACCGGACGACCGGTACGCATCGAGGCCAGCACCTCGGTGAGGATGTCCAACTCGTCTCTCCGTAGAACTCCCGGTCTTCCTTCGCACTCTAACCCGCCCTGCTCAGGCCACGGTCAGGACGACCTTGCCGCGGGTGCGGCCCGAGCCGACCAGTTCGTGGGCCTTCGCCGCCTGTTCGAGCGGGAGCGTCGCGGAGACGTGCGGGCGGATGCGGCCCGCGTCGATCAGGGCGGCGATCGCCTCCAGGGAGGCGTAGTCCGGTTCGACCGAGATCCCGGCGAAGTGGCGGCCCTCGTCCTCGACGCGGGCGGCGAGCTCGGTGTTCCAGTGCTCCATGATGCTGACCAGGGTGCCGCCGGGCCTCAGGACGCTCAGCGCACGCTCGCCCTCGGAGCTGGAGTCGAAGACGACGTCGATGTCCTCGACCGCTCCGGTGTAGTCGGTGGTGCGGTGGTCGATGATCTCGTCCGCCCCGAGTTCGCGGACGAGATCGTGGTTGGCGGCGCTCGCCAGGGCCGTGACGCGGGCGCCGCGCGCCTTGGCGATCTGTATCGCGAAGTGGCCGACGCCACCGGCCGCCCGGTGGATCAACACCCGCTGCCCTTCGGAGATCCGGGCGGCGTCGACCAGGCCCTGCCAGGCGGTGAGGGCGGCGAGCGGCACGGCGGCGGCGTGCACGTGGTCGAGCGTCGCGGGCTTGCGGGCCACCTGGCGCGAGGGCACCGCCACGTAGTCGGCGTAGCCGGTGGCGGCTCGCGGGAAGAACGGCATGCCGAAGACCTCGTCCCCGGGCTTGAAGCGGGCGCCGGGGCCGGCCTCCTCGACGACACCGGAGATGTCCCAGCCCACACCGAACGGAGGCTCGCCGAGCAGCGGGTAGGCACCGGAGCGCACCGCCACGTCGACCGGGTTGACGCCGCTCGCGTGCACGCGGACGAGGACCTCGCCGCCGAGCGGGGCCGGCTTGTCCCTCTCGGCGAGCTCCAGGACCTCGGGGCCGCCGAAGGACTTCTGGATGACAGCACGCATGGTGAACTCCCTTTCGCAGTGGTGGTCTCGGGGCGAGCGCCCCTCGTCTGCCTCCACGTTAGGGAGATCGAACGAGCCGCTGAATATCCTCCGGTCTCAGAAAGATGTCCGAGCGTCCACAGGCGGACGAGGATCAGCACCGCCACATCCGGGCCCCGCGCAGGAGCGGACCGGTGCCGGCGCGGCCAGGCCGTGCCGGCACGGACAGCCACGGATTCTTCGGGGCAAAGGTCGCAGGACCGATCCCGCCGCCACTCCAGGCCGTCGGGGCTCCGGAGGGCCGTCCTGCTTGCGAAGCGGGCCCCGGGGGAAGGAAACCCGTGACCCGGGCGGCCCGCGCAGCGGACCCGGCCCACGAACGACCCCTCTACCGAACGGACCCCCTCGCGTGACGACCATCCCTCTCGAGTCCCCGACCGCACGTGTGCCCGGGCGGGTCTGGACCGTCCGACTGACCGGTCACAGCGACCGCACCGCGAGTGTCACCTGCACTTCGCCGTGCAGGATGCCCGCCCGCTCCCGTGACCTGGCCGCCTTGCGCGCCTTCGCCGCCCGGCACGCCGCCGCCCACGCCAGGGCCGCCGCCGTCCGGCCCAACGCCTCCTGCCACTGCCGCGCCGAACGCTGCGAAGCACACCCGGGGGAGAAGACGTCGTGCGCGGGCGAAGTGGTGCTGATCCTGCGCCACGACCCGATCGTCGGGCAGGTGTGGATCGTCGAGGAGGTGTGCGGGATGTGCGCACCCCACATCCCGCACGCCCGGATCCTGGCCCGCGCCGCGGTCCCTGCCGGACGCACCACTGCCGGCCCGGCCACCCGGAGTCAGGGCCAGGGGCGGGCACAGGTGCTGCCGCGCCCGGGGGTGCCGAACCTGTTCTCCTCGGCCGGTGCCGCCGAGGTGGGTACGGACACGATCCGGCGCCCGCGCAAGCCGCGCCGTCGGCCCCGCCAGGGCTGAGGCGCACCACCCGCAACGAGGAGCCCCGCCGTCGGGTGAGCGACGGGGGCGGGGCGGTCGAGAGCAGCGGTGCGGCCGCTGCCGACCGGCCGGCTCGGGCGAGGTCCGTGGGGCCCGGGTCCGTTTCCGGGGCCCGTCCGCACCCGCGTACGCCGCCTGCCCGGACGGGAAGATCTACAACTTCCCGGACCAGGCGACGTACGGCTTCGACCGCCTCGACATCTGCCGGGGGCACCCCGGTCGGACAGCCCGTGCGGTCCCGTGCCACAACCGCCGACGTGCCCGCCGACGCACCCGCCGGCGTCGGCGCCGGGGGCGCCGTCTTCGACCGGCAGGCCGACACCCTTCACCGAGCGACCGGATCCGAGCACGGGCTTTCGCTCCGCCTCGGCCTCAAGGACACGGCGCCACCGCCCACCGGCCACGAGGGGCAATGGGATTGCACCGCACCCTCCGCTCGCGACACGGTGCCGGTCCGCCGCTACCTCCTGCGCTCGGCGCCCGCCCCGTGCGCAACTTCGTGATCGGGAACCCGCGCCGGTCCACCCGCTGCCCTTCGGACGGGTTCGACCAGCACTTCGGCATCGCCGGGGCGTTCGGGAAACCTCGGGCGGTGAAGCAGGGGCCGGCGGGATCCTCGTACGAGAAGGGCAACTGCGGCCCACAGGCGACAACAAGGCCGCCGGACGTCAGGGACTGCTGAACGGCGTCGGGCGGCGGCTCCGCCACCTCACCGCTCGTGGGCGGCCGGCTGACGGAGGGCTTCCTCGACGTGAGGCCGCACCCGTTCGGGGACGCAGTCCTCCGTGACGACCGCGCGACCGCTCGTGCGACAGCCGACCGCCATCAGTGCGGGAGAGCTCTCGGTGGGCACGCCGGCCTTCTTGAACTGCCGGCCGAGCCGGCTGACCCACAACGGCCTCGTGGAGATCGCGTCCGGTGGCGTCCGGTGGTCCTTGCCGTCGTCACCGCTCCGCCGCCCTGCCCGTCCCGGCCGTGAAGGCGCCACCGGAACGTCCGCCGCGCTGCGCCGACACCTGCTCGAAAGCCGTACGGATGACGTCGTTGTCCGCGCTCGGCACCGCACGCGGGCGGCTTCCGGGGACGAGAGCGCGAAGCGCGGCCCCCGGGCGATCCGCCGACCATCCAGGTGCCCGGCGTTCGAGCGGCCGCTACCCGTCCCGCCAGGCGCTCACGGTCCAGAAGACCGCGAAGCCCGTCCACAGGACGGCGAACACCCAGACCGCGGGGTGGCCGCCGAACAGCGCCATGGTGCCGAGCCAGCCGACTCCGAAGGCCACGAACAGCAAGCCGAAGCCGGTGTAGGAGAAGAGGCCCGAAAGGCGCCCGCTCAGTAATGCCCACGCGCCGCCCACCAGACTCAGGCAGCCCAACGCGAGCCACGGGAGAACCGACTGCTGCGAGGAGGGCGCGTAGGAGTCGGTGCGGCCGCGAACCCTCAGCTCCACGACCTCCCCCCGCCACAGCCGGACTTCGGCGCGGTCGCCCTTCCCGGCGTCGTCGTACGTCTCCGACCCCACGTCCAGCCAGGCCGTGCCCCCCGGCCACCGCACCCTCAGGTCGTAGTGCCTCGTGCAGGTCGTGCCGCCGCCTCCGCCGCCCGCGGTGGTCACCCCGCCGGCCATCACGCCGCCCATGGTGCCACCGGCGGTGTTCATACCGCCTCCGGTGGTGATGCCCCCCGCCGTGCCGCCGCTCGTGCCGTTGGACGTACAGTGCTCTCCCGTCCGCCGGTCGAGCACCGTGCCCGTCTCGTGCCGCACGCACGGTTCCCCCTCGTCCCCGTCCCCGCTCCGGCAGACGGGTGCGCCGCGGTACTCCATGGTCGCTTCGTAGCCTTCGGCGACCTGCTGACCGCACAGCAGGACCACCGATCCTGCCGCGAGGACGAGCAGCCCCCGTAACCAGCGGGGCAGCCGCTCGCGGTACCAGATGTCGCCGTACCCCCTGCTTCTCATCCCGTCGTGATTCCCGTTCGGCGCAGTCCCCATGCACCGCCCCCGCCACGGCGAGCGGATGACGACCCGGCCGCGCATCACTCGTGGTGTCCGGTGAGCCGCTCACCGCAGGGCCCCGCACCTCATCCCCGGCGTCCCGGCCGAAGCCTCGAACAGATCCCACCGACACTCGTGCCGGACGTACGGGTGAGACGGGCCGAGCCGCACGAAGTCCCTTGACGCCTGTGCGCTTCTCCGGCCCACCGGCATGCTCGTGTGGGGCCACCATGCCGGTGGGCCGACGACCTCGAACCTACTTCCGCGGACTCTCGGCGCCCATACGGAACCCGGCTCCTACGGATACGCCAAGAACCCGGCCTGTCCCCGCCAAGTGCACAAGTGCGTGGACCTGCGGTTTCGCAGGTGGTCACCCGAAGACTCCTACACACCACCGGTCAGGGGGTCGTCGGTCAGGGCGATGGTGGCGGTGATCCTCTTGCCGAGGGGCGTGCGGTGGACGGTGAAGCCCTGGGCGAGTCTGACGACG
>NZ_JNXJ01000020.1:0-111951 GCF_000716625.1 Streptomyces bikiniensis
GATCCCGACAACGCGGCTGGGGGCACCCCCGTGCCCGAAGGGCTACGGGGGAGTGCGTGCCGGGCGCCGCCGGGCAGGCGGGACTTTCGACACACGCCCCAGGAGGGGGCTCAGGCCCAGAGCTGGCGCTGGACCGTCTCGATGGCCTCTTCGGTCGTCGCGGCCGTGTAGAGGCCGGTGGACAGGTACTTCCAGCCGCCGTCGGCGACGACGAAGACGATGTCGGCGCTCTCCCCCGCCTTGACGGCCTTGTTGCCGACGCCGATGGCCGCGTGCAGGGCCGCGCCGGTGGAGACGCCCGCGAAGATGCCCTCCTGCTGCAGGAGTTCGCGGGTGCGGGTGACCGCGTCGGCGGAGCCGACGGAGAAGCGGGTGGTGAGGACGGAGGCGTCGTACAGCTCGGGTACGAAGCCCTCGTCGAGGTTGCGCAGGCCGTAGACGAGGTCGTCGTAGCGCGGCTCGGCGGCCACGATCCGCACGTCGGGCTTGTGCTCGCGCAGGTAGCGGCCGACGCCCATCAGGGTGCCGGTGGTGCCGAGCCCGGCCACGAAGTGGGTGATCGAGGGCAGGTCGGCGAGGATCTCGGGGCCCGTGCCGGCGTAGTGCGCACCGGCGTTGTCGGGGTTCCCGTACTGGTACAGCATCACCCAGGACGGGTTCTCGGCGGCGAGCTCCTTGGCGACGCGCACCGCCGTGTTGGACCCGCCCGCCGCGGGGGACGAGACGATCTCGGCGCCCCACATGGCGAGCAGCTGGCGCCGCTCCTCGCTGGTGTTCTCGGGCATGACGCAGACGATGCGGTAGCCCTTGAGCCTGGCGGCCATGGCGAGGGAGATGCCGGTGTTGCCGCTGGTCGGCTCCAGGATGGTGCAGCCGGGGGTGAGCCGGCCGTCCTTCTCCGCCTGCTCGATCATGTGGAGCGCGGGGCGGTCCTTGACCGAGCCGGTGGGGTTGCGGTCCTCCAGCTTCGCCCAGATCCGGACGTCGTCCGAGGGCGAGAGCCGGGGGAGGCGGACCAGGGGCGTGTTGCCGACCGCCGCCAGCGGGGAGTCGTAGCGCATGGATCAGACCATGCCACCGGCGACGGCCGGCAGGATCGTGACGCTGTCGCCGTCGGAGAGCTTGGTGTCGATGCCGTCGAGGAAGCGCACGTCCTCGTCGTTCAGGTAGACGTTGACGAAGCGGCGGAGCTTGTCGCCGTCGACGATGCGGGCCTCGATCCCGGTGTGGCGGGTCTCCAGGTCGGCGAAGAGCTCGGCGAGGGTCCCGCCGCTGCCCTCGACGGCCTTGGCGCCGTCGGTGTAGGTGCGGAGGATGGTCGGGATGCGGACCTCGATGGCCATGGCGTGGGCTCCTGTCGGAAGTGGCGTGTTGGGCGCGCTGCTGGGGCCCCGCGCGGAGGGGGGTCGTACGGTGAGGGCGCTCGGCCGGCCGCTCAGAGCGCGGCGCGGACCGGGCGGACCGCTGTTCCGCTCGGACAGATCGCGCTGGCGAGGCGGCCCAGGTCGACGTGCAGGCGTGCTACGAGCAGGGGCGTGCCCGGAGTCTCTTCGCTCACGTCGTGGGAAACCATGGGCTCATCGTATCGATTCCCGGTCCGGGTTCCGGAATGTGATCTCACATGGTGGATGCTTCCTGACCGCCTGCCGGACCGTGCAGGTAGACGACGGTCGGACTGCCGGTCCTGGGGTGCGGAACGACCTCGGCGTCCACGCCGTAGACCGCGTCGAGGAGGGCCGGGGTGAGGACCTCGGCGGGGGTGCCGCCGGTGACGACCCGGCCGCGCTCCAGGACGTAGATCCGGTCGCAGTACGCCCCCGCCAGGTTGAGGTCGTGCAGGGCGAGCAGGTTGGTGGTGCCGAGCGCGCGGACGAGGGCGAGGACGTCCAGTTGGTGGCGGATGTCCAGGTGGTTGGTGGGCTCGTCGAGGACGAGCAGGGCCGGGTCCTGCACGAGGGCGCGGGCGACCAGGGCGCGCTGGCGCTCGCCGCCGGAGAGCGTGGGGTACGGGCGGTCGGCGAAGCCGGTGAGGCCGACGCGGGCGAGGGCGGCGTCCGCGTGCTCGCGGTCGGGGGCGGTGTCGCCCTCCCAGAAGCGCTTGTGCGGGGAGCGGCCGAGGGCGACCAGTTCGCGGACGGTGAGTTCGAAGTCGGTGCCGGTGTCCTGGGGGACGGTGGCGACGCGGCGGGCGCGGGCCTTGGGGCCGAGGGCGCGCAGGTCGTCGCCGTCGAGGAGGGCGCGTCCGCCGGTGGGGGCGAGGGTGCCGTAGACGCAGCGCAGGAGGGTGGTCTTGCCGCTGCCGTTGGGGCCGATGAGGCCGACGGTCTCGCCGGGGCGGACGGTGAGGTCGACGGAGCGGAGGCGGTCCTCGTACGCGAGTCCCTCCAGGCGCAGTTCGGTCACAGGGGAGCTCCTTCGGGGCGGCGGCGCATCAGCCAGAGGAAGAACGGGCCGCCGATGAGGGCGGTGAGGACGCCGACGGGGAGGTCCTGGGGGGCGATGAGGGTCCGGGCGCCGAGGTCGGCGAGGACCAGGGCGACCGCGCCGCCGAGCGCGGCGACGGGAAGCAGGCGGCGGTGCGGGGCGCCGACGGCGAGCCGGGCGGCGTGCGGGGCCATGAGGCCGATGAAGCCGACGGCCCCGCTCGCGGCGACCATGACGGCGGTGACGAGGGAGACGAGGACGAAGACGGCGGCGCGGAAGCGGGCGGTGTCGAGGCCGAGGGCGGTGGCGTCCTCCTCGCCGACGAGGAGCAGGTCGAGCGGGCGGGCGAGGGCGAGCAGGAGGCCGAGGCCGAGGACCAGGACGGCGGCGGGCAGGACGAGGGTGTCCCAGCGGGCGCTGCCGAGGCCGCCGAGGGACCAGTACAGCGCCTCGCGGAAGTGCTCGGGGCGGCCGGCGGCGGCCAGGATCAGGGTGGTGAGGGCGGAGAGGACGTACGAGACGGCGACGCCGGCGAGGACGAGCCGGGGGCCGGTCATGGTGCCGCCGCGGCGGGCGAGTCCGTAGACGAGGACGAGGGAGGCCAGGGCTCCGGCGAAGGCCCCGGCGGGCAGGGCGAGGGTGGTGGTGACCCCTCCCCCGATGCCGACGACGAGCACGAGGACGGCTCCGGCGGAGGCGCCGGAGGAGATCCCGAGGAGGAAGGGGTCGGCGAGCCGGTTGCGGACGAGGGCCTGGAGGACGGCGCCGACGACGGCGAGTCCGGCGCCGACGACGACGCCGAGCAGGACCCGGGGCAGCCGTACGTCGAGGACGATCGTCCGGTACGGGGAGGGGCCGGCCCGGCCGGTCAGGGCGTCGATCACCTGACCGGGCGGGATGCGGACGGAGCCGAGGGCGAGGGAGGCGAGGACGGCGGCGGCCAGGGCGACCAGGAGCCCGGCGACGACGGCGGAGTGGCGCAGGCGGCCGGCGGGGGGCCGGGGGCGCGGGACCCGCGCCGGAACCGTCTGCTTCTCCGTGGGGCCGGGGGCGCGGGTCCCGGTGCTCATCGGGCGGCGGCCGGGTGGAGCTGGGCGGCCAGCTTCTCGACGGCGGCGGGGACGCGGACGCCGAGGACCGCGTCGGAGAGGGGCATCACGGCGAACCGGCGGTTCTTGATCGCGGGGACGTCCTTGAGGGCGGGGTCGTCCAGGAGCCGCTTCTTCTTCTGCTCGACGGTGGTGGAGCCGTAGTCGTAGATGACGACGACCTCGGGCCTGCGGGCGACGACCTCCTCCCAGGCGGCGTCGCCGAAGGGCTTGTCGAGGTCGGAGAAGACGTTCCGGCCGCCGGCGCGGGTGATCAGCTCGTTGCCCATGCCCTTGCCGCCGGCGGTGAAGGCGGTCTTGTCGCCGCTGTCGTAGACGAAGACGGAGACGGGTTCGACGCCCTTGAGGCGCTTCTCGTTGGCGGCGATGGCGGCGCGGGCCCCGGCGATCCACTTCTCGGCGCGGTCGGGGACGCCGAAGGTGCGGCCGACCTCGGTCACCTCCCGGTAGAGGTCGTCGACGGAGGTCTTGCCGGAGGGGCAGTACTCGGTGTTGAGGCGGGTGGATATGCCCGCCTTCTTCAGGTCGTCGCGGCTGCGCCCGTCCTTGGCGTCGAAGGCGGAGGCGTAACCGCCGTAGACGAAGTCGGGGTTCGCGGCGAGCAGGGCCTCCTTGGAGGGGTACTCCTTCGCGAGGACGGGGACGGAGTCGTACGCCTTCCTGTAGGCGGGCAGGACGGCGTCGTCCAGGTAGGCGGTGCCGACGAGGGACTTCTCCAGGCCGAGGGCGATCATGATCTCGGTGACGTGCTGGTTCATGGTGACCACGCGCTTCGGCGGGGCCTGGAAGGTGTCCTTCACGCCGCAGTTGGTGACGGTGTACGGGAAGCCGGGGGCGGCCTTCGCCGCGGGCTTCTGCTCCGCGGGGGCCGAGCAGCCGGCGAGCAGGGGGACGAGGGCGGCTGCGGGCAGCAGGACGCGGCGGGGCCAGGACATGGCGGTGTGCCTCCTCCGGGGATTTCCACGTCCCCGTTCGGTGGTGGGAGGCGGCAGGCCAGTTCCTGGCTCCCGGCGTCCTGGGACGCCGGTCACAGTGGCGGGACCGTGCCGGATTCGCACCGGCTTCCTGGGTCCTGCCGCCCGGGTTCCGGGTCAGTGTCTCAGGCGGCGTACGCCTCGACGACCTCGACCTCCTCCTCGGTCACCACGCCCTCGACGATGGTGAAGGAGCGGAACTGGAAGGGTCCGGCGCCGTCGGTGTCGGCGGTGGAGACGAGGACGTAGTGGGCGTGCGGCTCGTTGGCGTACGTGATGTCCGTGCGGGACGGGTAGGCCTCGGTCGCGGTGTGCGAGTGGTAGACGATCACGGGCTCCTCGTCCCGGTCGTCCATCTCGCGGTAGAGCTTGAGCAGGTCCGCGGAGTCGAACTCGTAGAAGGTGGGCGAGCGGGCGGCGTTCAGCATGGGGATGAACCGCTCGGGGCGGCCGCTGCCGGCCGGGCCCGCGACCACGCCGCAGGCCTCGTCCGGGTGGTCCGCGCGCGCGTGTTCCACGATCTGGTCGTACAGGGCCCGGGTGATGGTCAGCATGGCGACAGGATAAGCAGAGGGGCCCCGCCGTACCGAGGAGTGGTACGGCGGGGCCCGCATGCTGGGACGGTGTGCGCTAGGAGCGCTTGGCGAAGGCCGCGCCCTCGGGGTTGCGGGACTTCAGGACCAGGTACGAGACGCCCAGGATCAGGCCCCAGACCGGCGCGCAGTAGAGCGAGACGCGGGCGCCCTCGTCGATGCCCATCATCACGATGACCATGCCGATGAAGAGGAGCGCGAACCAGCTGGTGAAGGGGGCTCCGGGGGCCTTGAACGTGGACTCGGGGAGTTCGCCGCGGTTCGCCTTGGCGCGGTAGCGGATCTGGCAGACCAGGATCATGATCCAGGCCCACATGCCGGAGATGGTGGCGAAGGAGACGACGTACTCGAAGGCCTTGCCGGGGGCGACGTAGTTGATCCAGACGCCGACGAGCATCAGCGAGGCCGAGAAGGTCAGGCCGAGCAGCGGGGTGCCGCTCTTGGTGAGCTTCGTGAAGACCTTCGGGCCCTGGCCGTTGAGCGCGAGGTCGCGCAGCATGCGGCCGGTGGAGTACATGCCCGAGTTGCAGGAGGACAGGGCCGCGGTCAGGACGACGAAGTTGACGATGGCGGCGCCGACGCCGAGGCCCATCTTCTCGAAGGCGGCGACGAACGGGGAGACGCCCGGCTGGAACTCGGTCCACGGCACGACCGACAGGATCATGATCAGGGCGCCGACGTAGAAGACGGCGATGCGCCACGGCACGGTGTTGATGGCCTTGGGCAGGACGGTCTTCGGGTCCTTGGACTCGCCGGCGGTGACGCCGACCAGCTCGACGGCGAGGAAGGCGAACATCACGATCTGGAGCGTCATCAGGGTGCTGCCGACGCCGTTCGGGAAGAAGCCGCCCTGGTTCCACAGGTGGGCGACGGTCGCGGTGTCGCCGGCGTCGGAGAAGCCGACGGTCAGGATGCCGGCGCAGATCAGGATCATGCCGATGATCGCGGTGACCTTGACCATGGAGAACCAGAACTCCAGCTCGCCGAAGAGCTTCACGGAGATCAGGTTGGCGCCGTAGAGGATCACGGTGAAGACGAGGGCGGAGACCCACTGCGGGATGTTCCACCAGTACGTCATGTAGGTGGCCGCGGCGGTGACCTCGGTGATGCCGGTGACGACCCAGAAGAGCCAGTACGTCCAGCCGGTCACGAAGCCCCAGAACGGGCCGATGAACTCGCGCGCGTACTCCGCGAAGGAGCCGGACACGGGGCGGTACATGAGCAGCTCGCCCAGGGCCCGCATGATGAAGAAGATGACCAGGCCCGCGATCGCGTAGGCCAGGATGAGGCTGGGTCCGGCCTTGTGGATGGCCTTGCCCGCGCCGAGGAAGAGGCCGGTGCCGATGGCACCGCCGATCGCGATCATCTGGATCTGCCGGGCGCCGAGGCCACGCTGGTAGCCCTCGCCGCCGCCCACGGCCCCGTCGGTGCCGTCGTGCTGCTTGTCGACCTGCACAGAGGTCATGGTGGTGCGCCTTTCTCCATGCTGATCCGCGCGACTGCGAGTGCGTCTGCCGCGGACCAGATCCTGATCCCCCCGGATGTGGATGGAGTGCCACCGGCGGTCAGCCGGCCCGAGCGCCCTCGGGAACAGGGGTGGCGTCCCCGAGCGGTCGTGAAGATTTATCACGGGCCGGGGGGTGATCGAGGGAGATGCGCGTGGCGCGGGTCACATAAAAATACGGACGTACCGGATTCAAGAGGGCCAAGCGGACGCTCGCATAACGCATTCGTTATCCGGATTTGAGCGTCCGCTGAGCGAACGGCCCGTGTCGTCTCGGTTCCGGCGGGTCCCCTCAGGAGGGGAGCAGGGTCTCCACGAGGGACTCCTGGAGGGCGCCCAGCCAGAGGTACGCCATCACCATCGGCTTGCGCGGGTCGGAGTCCGGCAGCCGGTAGAGCCGTTCGCTCTCCTCGTCGTCCGAGACCTCCAGGCGGGTGCCGATGGTCAGCCGGAGGTCGTTGAGCGTGCCGAGCCAGGCCCGGGACTCGTCCGGACCGAGCTTGAGGACCGCGCCGCCCTCCCCCGCCGCCTCGGCGGAGAGGGAGTCCAGGGCGCGCACCACCACGAGGGCGTCCTCGCGCTTGCGGGCCCGCAGGTCGTTCTCGGTGTAGCGGCGGAAGTCGGAGGCGGCCGCCCGCAACTCCTCGGTGTCGTCCCCGTACGCGTCGGGGAAGAGGCGCCGCAGGGCGGGGTCGGACGGGGGTTCGCTGGGCCCCTCGGCGAAGAGCGCGGCCAGCGGGTCCGCGTCGGCGGCGGGCTCGTCGCCCGGCCCGATCAGCTCCATGAGCTGCACGGCGAGGGAGCGGAGGATGGAGATCTCGACGTCGTCGAGGGCGACGGCCGCGCCACCGCCGGCCAGGGCCTCGAAGCGGCCGGCCATCAGCCGCGGTCCTGGGTGAGGGTCGCCCAGAGTCCGTAGCCGTGCATCGCCTGCACGTCCCGCTCCATCTCCTCGCGGGTGCCGCTGGAGACCACCGCGCGGCCCTTGTGGTGCACGTCGAGCATCAGCTTGTGCGCCTTGTCCTTGGAGTATCCGAAGTACGACTGGAAGACGTAGGTCACGTAGCTCATCAGGTTGACCGGATCGTTGTGCACGAGGGTCACCCAGGGCACGTCCGGTTCGACGACCGCGGAGACCCCCTCGGCCGGTTCCGTACGTTCGATCTCAATAGGCGCGACGCTCACTCACCCCATGCTGCCACCCCGGGGGGTCCCTCGCACAAACGGGGCCGCGCCTCCGGGGCGGGCGCGGAACCGGCGGCGGACCTAGAAATCGTCACTCTGACGATTTCTGCGCTAGCATCACTGCCATGAACGCTGCGGACCTTGGGCTGCCGGTGGACGTTCCGTCGACGGCGCTCTTCACGGATCAGTACGAGCTGACCATGCTCCAGGCGGCCCTCAGGGGCGGCACCGCCGACCGGCGCTCCGTCTTCGAGGTCTTCACCCGGAGGCTGCCGGAAGGGCGGCGCTACGGAGTCCTCGCGGGCGTCGGGCGGGTCCTGGACGCCGTCGAGAACTTCCGGTTCGACCCGGCCGTCCTGGAGTTCCTGCGCGAGCGCTCCATCGTCGACGAACCGACCCTGGAGTGGCTGTCCCGCTACCGCTTCACCGGCGACGTCTGGGGCTACCCCGAGGGCGAGGTGTACTTCCCCGGCTCCCCCGTCCTGCGGGTCGAGGGCTCCTTCGCGGAGTGCGTGCTCCTGGAGACCGTGATCCTCTCGATCCTCAACCACGACTCGGCCATCGCGGCCGCCGCCTCCCGCATGTCGGCCGTGGCCGGCGGGCGGGGCCTGATCGAGATGGGCGCCCGGCGCACCCACGAGCTGGCGGCCGTCGCCGCCTCCCGCGCCGCCTACGTCGGCGGCTTCGACTCGACCTCGGACCTGGCGGCCGGCTTCCGCTACGGCATCCCGACCGTCGGCACCTCCGCCCACGCCTTCACCCTGCTCCACGACAGCGAGAAGGACGCCTTCCGGGCGCAGGTCGAGACCCTGGGGCGCGGTACGACCCTGCTCGTCGACACCTACGACGTGGCCGAGGCCGTCCGGACCGCCGTCGAGGTGGCCGGGCCCGAGCTCGGAGCCGTCCGGATCGACTCCGGCGACCTGCTGCTGGTCGCCCACCGGGTGCGGGCGCAGCTGGACGAGCTGGGCGCCCGGAACACGAGGATCGTCGTCACCTCGGACCTGGACGAGTACGCCATCGCCTCGCTCGCGGCGGCCCCGGTCGACGCGTACGGGGTGGGCACGCAGCTGGTCACCGGCAGCGGCCACCCGACCTGCTCCATGGTCTACAAGCTGGTCGCGCGGGCCGCCTCGGCGGACCCGAAGGCGCCGCTGGTGCCGGTGGCCAAGAAGTCCCTGGGCGGCAAGGCCTCGGTCGGCGGGCGCAAGTGGGCGGCCCGCAGGACCGACGCGGCCGGCGTCGCCGAGGCGGAGGTCGTGGGCACCGGGGCCGTCCCGGCGGACCTCGCCGACCGGCAGCTCCTGGTTCGACTGGTCGAGAGCGGGCAGGTGGTGGGGCGCGAGCCGCTGGAGGCCGCGAGGTCCCGGCACATCGCGGCCCGCGCCGGGCTGCCGATGTCGGCGGTCCAGCTCTCGCGCGGCGAGCCGGTGCTGCCGACCGAGTACGCCTGACGCCCGCGCGTCCGGTCCGTACGCCTCCGCAGGACGGCGTAGCCGCCGTAGTCGGCCCGGGGCGCCCCCTCCCGAAGGGGAGGGGAAGTCTCTAGGCTCGATCCCACCCCCTCCGACCCGCCGAAGGACACCCGCCATGCACCGCGCATTGATCGTTGTGGACGTTCAGAACGACTTCTGCGAGGGCGGCAGCCTCGCGGTGAGGGGCGGGGCGGACGTCGCCGCCGCCATCACCGACCTGGTCGGCCAGACGGCGGGCACCTCCTACCGGCACGTCGTCGCCACCCGCGACCACCACGTGGACCCGGGGGCGCACTTCGCCGCGCCCGGCGAGGAGCCGGACTACGTCACCTCCTGGCCCGTGCACTGCGTGGCGGGCACGGAGGGCGTGGGCTTCCACCCCAACTTCGCGCCCGCCGTCGCCAGCGGGGCGATCGACGCCGTCTTCGACAAGGGCGCGTACGACGCCGCGTACAGCGGCTTCGAGGGGCGGGACGAGAACGGCCTGACGCTCGCGGAGTGGCTGCGCGAGCGGGACGTCGCCGAGGTCGACGTGGTGGGCATCGCCACCGACCACTGCGTCCGGGCGACGGCCCTGGACGCGGCCCGGGAGGGCTTCCGGACCCATGTGCTGCTCGACCTGACGGCCGGCGTGGCCGGGGCGACGACGGAGCGGGCCCTGGAGGAGCTGCGGGCGGCGGGCGTGCGGCTGACCGGCAAGCCGGTCGTCTGAGACCGTCCACCGGGGCTCCGCCGGACAGGTCCTAGGCGGCGCGGCCCCGGGGCAGGGAGCGGGCCGGGTGCCAGAGCTCCTGGGCGGCGCCCGGGGTGGACTTCCACAGCAGGCCGTCGGGGTGGTGCAGGACGGCGGTCACCTCGTCCGGCGTGGGCGGCTCGGTGTTCCCCCGGAGGTAGACCGCGCGCAGCCCCAGGTTCCGCAGCCGGGTCAGGGCGCGGGCCCGGTTCGCCGCGTGGACCAGGAACCGGACCGTGGCGCCGTCGCCGGCCGGGCTGGGCAGCCCTATGGCCACGACCACGCTGCCTCCCGGCAGCTTGCAGAACCCTCCGTTGGGCATGCGGAACCACTCCCCCGTGGTCGGTGTGTCAATAGGAAAAGCGTCAGACGCACCTAAACACGATCGGCCGCCGCCCGCTAGAGGGCGACGGCCGATCATGCTTTGACCTGCTGTTTTACCTTTTACTTCGTGGACGGACCCACGCGGACCGTGATCGTCTCGCCGTTCTTCGGCTCCTTGACGACCTCGATCTTGGTGTTGGTGTCAGTTACCTTCACACCGGCGCGCTCGGTCTCCTTGTACCAGTAGGTGCCCTTCCGGTCGTCGAAGACCGGGTTGCCCTTGAGCGACGGCACGAAGGTCGCGACGTCCGCCTTGTGGAGCTGGAGGGCGTCGGTCCGGAAGGTGCCGAAGGTGGAGTCGTACGCCTGGACGCGGTTGCGCATCAGGGTGCCGTCCTTCCACTTCAGCGGGGCCGGGTGGGCGTCGACCGGAAGGATCAGGCCCTGGCCCGGGTGGACCGCGGTGTTGTTGTCCTTCTGGGAGAGGTCCCACTTCCAGATGAGCAGGCCGTTCTGGTACGGGTAGTGCTCGACCCAGGTGGACTTCTCGCCGGTGAACCCGAAGTTGTACGGGCCGACCTTCAGGGTCTCGTCGTACGAGACGTACTGGCGGTTCTCGGCGATGTAGTACTGCTCGTACGCCTTGGTGAAGCCCTTGCCGACGCGGGAGAAGCCCTTGGCGGCCCAGCCGTTGTCGCCGTTCTCGACGTTGTCGGAGAACACGGCGGCGCCGTCGGCCTTCACGGTGACGGCGTCGGCGGTGAAGCCCTTGCCGCCCGCGCCGCCGTCCGTCTGGTAGCGGAAGCGGAGGTCGAACTTCTTGCCCGCGTACGCGTTCAGGTCGTAGACGAGCTTCTTGTGGGCGCCGGAGACGTCGGTCAGCGCCGGGGCGCCGCTGGCGTCGCGCGGGATCTGCTTGCCGTCGGCGGTGCCGTCCAGGGCGGTCCAGTTGGAGCCGCCGTCGGTCGAGACCTCGGCGTACAGGTAGTCGTAGTCGAGCTCGATGTCGTACCAGCCCTGGAGCTCCAGGGAGGCGGACGTCTTGCCGGTGAGGTCGACCGAGCGGGTCAGGGTGTTCTTGAGGTCGTCACCCATGCCGCTCCACCACTGCGTGTTGCCCTCGGCGGGCGCGACGATCTCGGTGGTGACCTGCTTCTTCGGCAGCTCGACGACGAGCGCCTGCGGGTTCTTGGTGTTGTACGCGGCGACGCCCAGCTTGTGGGTGGAGTTCCACTTGCGGGCCTCGTCGGCGACCTTGGTGTAGTTCAGCCAGCCGAGCTGGAGCTTGTCCCAGGCGGTCATGTCGCCGGGCAGGTCGCCGATGGCGTCCTTGCCGCGGCCGAGCCAGGAGCCGGAGGACATGAGCGACCAGAAGCCGGTCGAGTTCTCGGCGCCGGGGAGGCCGGAGGTGTCGTACAGGTCCGGCAGGCCGAGGTCGTGGCCGTACTCGTGCGCGAAGACGCCGAGGCCGCCGTTCTCCGGCTGCATCGTGTAGTCGCCGACCCAGATGCCGGAGTTGCCGATCTGCGTGCCGCCGGCCTTGTTGTTCGCCGGGCCGGTCTTGCCCGCGTCGGTGCCGTACGCGTACCAGCGGTGGGCCCACAGGGCGTCGCCGCCCTGGGCGCCGCCGCCCGCCGACTCGTCCTCGCCCGCGTGGACGATCTGGAAGTGGTCGATGTAGCCGTCGGCCTCGTTGAAGTTGCCGTCGCCGTCGAAGTCGTACCGGTCCCACTGGTCGTACTGCGCCAGGTCGGCCTTGATCTGGGCGTCGGTGCGGCCCTTGGCCTTCTGGTCGGCGGTCCACGCGGTGACACCGTCGCGGACGGCGTCCCAGACGTTGGCGCAGTTGCTGTTGCCGCAGTAGTTCGAGCCGTAACGGGCCTCGTTGTACTCGACCTTGACCCAGTCGGAGACCGTGCCCTCGACCGAGTAACGGCCGGAGGAGGTCTTCTCGTAGTAGGTCTTCAGCGACTGCTTGGGCTGCCCCTTGGCGTCCTTGCCGGTCCCGAAGTACAGGTCCTGGAAGTGCGCCTGGTTGTAGTCCTTCTGCCAGGCCGTGGAGTTGTCGTTCTTGCGGTTCGGCTTGGCTATCTTGTTGTGCAGCGGGCCGGGCGTGCCGCCGAACTTCGGCTTCGGCTCGGTCGTGTCGTCGTCGGCGCGGTCGACCAGGGTGGTGTTGTCCACCTTGTCGCCGAACTCGACGAGGATCGTGAAGATCTTGTCGGTCTTCTCGCGGCCCAGCTCGACGTACTTCTTGCTGTCGAGCTTGACGACCTGGGAACCACCGCGGCGCTCGACCTTCTTCTTGCCGCTGAGCACCTGCTCCAGGGCGGCCTTGCGCTGCTTCTGCTGCTGCTCGCTGAAGGGGCCCTCGAGGTCGTGGTCGACCGCCGTCTTGTCGATGCCCGCGCCGGGCGCGTTGGGCGCCGGGTCGTGGCGGACGTCGGCCGGCGTGACGTTGCCGTCGTTGTGGGCCCACGCGGTGGTGAACGTCGAGGCGGTGGCGGCGGTGGCCGCGAGCGCCACGACGACTGCGGACGTTCTGATCGCCCGTCGTCTGTTGGTCACTTGATGTAGTCCTCCCCGGCGCCCGCACTCACGGACCGAAGGTGGGGTGTCCGCCCGGCGGGTCGCGCGTCACAAGTGACGACATTCGACCGGAGTGAGCCGAGAAAAGACAGATCTTGACTTGCGCACACCAACTGCACTATGCGGGAGCGGTTTTCCGGTAATCGGACGTCCGGCGGGCGCACCGCGAAGGATTTTTGACGATCACATGACCCTGTGCGCCCCCCGTGCACCGGCGCCGGGTGAGGTCGCGCTTACCCCTCGTTCCCCCCGGGCATCCACCGTCGTAGAGTCGCAGCGATGTCTTGAGGGGCGGGTACTCGTCATGCAGCGTCCGAACGCCGCACAGCTCACCTACGGTTCGGCCACCGTCGTCCTCGCGACCGTCGCCCTGCTGCTGCTCTCCGGTGCGACGGCGCTCCCCGGCATCGCCGCGTCCTGCGCCGCCGGACTGCTGCTCGGCGTCCTCGTGGCGGTGACGATGCCGGGGCGGACGGGGTCCGTCAAGACCTCGGCACCGGTTCGGTCCGCCGGCGAGGTCCCCGGGAAAGAGGAGATCCGGGTGCCGGCCGCGCGCGTGGGCGGGAGGACCGGGACCCGGATCGGTTCGTGACGTCGGCGGCGCGGGGCCCTACCGCGGGGCGGAGACCACCACCGTCTTCGCCGCCTTGTCGTGCAGACCCTGTTTGTACGGCTTGTCCACCAGGATCAGGATCAGCAGGAGCAGCGGCCACAGGCAGGCGCAGCAGATCAGCGCGGGCAGCCACAGCACGACGGCGCGCAGCAGCGACTGGCTCATCGGGGGCGTCGACCCGTCGTTGAGCATCGCGACCCGCAGCTTCATCAGCTTCTTGCCGAGGGTCTGGCCGTTCCTGGCCGTCAGGATCGTGTCGTAGGCGACGTACGCGACGATCGTGATGAGCTGGAAGACCAGCTGCCCCCCGCCGTTGAAGCTGTTGACCGCGTCGCCGAAGTCCTCGTCGGACGACACCCGGTCGTAGACCTTGAACGGGATGCCGATGATCGCGAGCGGCACCGCGACGATGATCCAGTCGATGAGCCGGGCGAGGATGCGCCGGCCGGAGTCCGCGAGCGGCGGCATCCCGGCGAGCGGATCGGTCCCGCCGTACCCGCCGCCGTACGGGGGCGGGGGCGGGGGCATGTTGTCGTACGGGGAGCCTCCGCCGCCGTACGGGGAGCCGTACGGGTTCCCGGGCGGGGGCGGGCCGCCCGGCGGCGGGCCCCCGGGGGGCGGACCGGCGGGCGGCGGCTGGCCGCCGGCGGACGGCGGGGGCTCCTGCGGCCTCTTGCGGAACGGGTCGTCGTCGGGCGGCGGACCGGGCGGCGGCTGGTCGGTGCTCATGGGGGCAGTGCATCCCGGGCGGGACGCCCCCGCAAGGAATCACCGCCCGTTCGGGGGACCCGGCACCGGCCCGGCCCCCGCCGGCTCAGCGCGCCACGAAGGTGCGGGCCGCCTTGTCGTGCCAGCACTGGCGCCAGGGACGGTCGAAGACGCACCACAGGACGTTGAGGACGCCGACGGCCAGGAGGCCCAGGACGCCGTAGACCAGCCAGCGCTTCAGGGCCCCGCCGAACGTCGGCGGCTCGTGCGCCTCGATGTCCCGCACCTGGATGCCGCAGAGCTTCTTGCCGAGGGTGCGGCCCCACTTGGCGGTCGGCAGCACCTCGTACAGGAGCCCGATGACGAGCAGCACGGCGAGGACGGTGCCGAACTGGACGGAGGTGGTCGAGTCCACCAGCCAGACCTGGACGGTGGTCCCGGACTGCCGGGCCGCCTCGATCTTGCCCTCGATGTGGTCGAGCGCGGCGGTCACGAAGGGGTAGGCGGCCGCGCCGGCGAGCGCGCCCGTGACGACGGAGTCGATCACGCGGGCGACCAGGCGCCTGCCGAGTCCGGCGGGGCGCGCGGAGGCCTGCGCGCGGGCCGCCTGGAGGAAGGGGTCCTCGACCGGCGGCTTCCAGGGGACGACCGGCTGCTGCTCCTGGGGCTGTTGGGGCTGGGGCTGGGGCTGTGCCTGGGGCTGCTGGGGCTGTGCCTGGGGCTGCTGGGCTTGGGCTTGTGCCTGCGGCTGGGGCTGCGCCTGAGCCTGGGGCTGCTGGGCCTGAGCTTGTGCCTGTGACTGAGGCTGCGCCTGGGCCTGGGACTGCTGGGCCTGGGCTTGTGCCTGCGCCTGGGCCTGGGACTGCTGGGCCTGGGCTTGTGCCTGCGCCTGGGCCCAGGAGGGGGCGGGAGCGGGAGCCGGGGCGGGCTCCGGGGTCGGCCGGGGCTGGGGCGCCGGGGTGGGGATCGGGGTGACCGGCATGCCGCCGAGGCGCGCGGCTCCCCCGGTCGGGCGGGGGTCCGCCGGGGGCTGCTCCTGGACCGGTGCCGGCGCCTCGGCCTGCTCGCCCGCCACCGGCCACTCCGCCGGGGTGCGCGGGTCGGGGGTGCGGGGCGCGCCCCAGGAGACCTTCCGGTCGCGGTCGCCGCCGAACCCGGTCTGCCGGGAGGTGTCCGCCTGCCAGGCCGAGGCGGGCTCCGCCGGGGCCGGCTCCTCGTCGAGGAAGACGGGGCCGGTCTCCTCCACGGTGGGTACGGGGGCGGGCGCGGGCGTCCGGGCGGGTGCCGGGGACTCGGACCGGGGCTGCGCGGCCACGGGCGCGGGGGCCGGAGCGGGCGCCTGGGCCTGGGCGGGCACGTGCGCCCGGGGCTGCTCCTGGGCCGGGGCCTGCGGCTGTGGCTGCGGTCGGCTCGAAGTCGGGGCCGGGGCCTGTCCCTGGGCCGGTACGGAGGCGGCGGGCCGTTCGGGAGCGGCGGCCGGGGTCGGGGCGGGCGCGGGGCCGGGGGCCAGGACCGGGCCGGCCGGGACCGCGGCGGCGGGCGGGTGGGCCGGGACGTCGCCGTCCGAGGGGGCGGGCCGGCTCGTGCCGGGGACCCACGCGCCCCCGTTCCAGTACCGGATGTATCCGGGAATGGACGGGTCCGGGTAGTACCCCGCCTGCGGTACCTCTCCGCCGCCTCCAGGAGGAGTAGCCACTGCCCCGACTCCGTTCAGTCACAACGCCTTTGATCCGCACGGCAGCGCGCCGGGCGTGCCGCGCCCAGGGATGACAGTAACGAAGAACGTCGCCGAGGGAAGAAAGAGCCCGCGAGAAAGGCCGCCTTCGAGCGACACGCCCCGGAATCGATCACTCTCCGTGATGCTCGGGCCGACGCCTGCGGCTCTCTCGTCCCGAGAAGCATGCCCGGGAGTTCCACGGGCACACGGGCCGGAAAAAACTTCCCGAAAAAACTTCCCGAAAAAACTTCCCGAAGTCGCGTAATGAGTCGCGGGCACCCCGCTCTCTCCTGGTGAAGGCCCACCCGGGGCCTTCCGCGAGAAGGAGTACGACCATGCAGAACACGGACAACACCACCGTCGAGCGCGAGCTGGAGCTGAAGCTGGTGCTCTCTCCCGAGCGCGCCGTGCCGGTGCCCGCGCGGCTCGCCTACCGGACCGACGACCCGTACGCCGTCCACGTCACCTTCCACATCGGCACGGACCACCCGGTCCACTGGACCTTCGCGCGCGAACTGCTCGTGGAGGGCGTCTTCCGGGCCTGCGGCCACGGGGACGTCCGCATCTGGCCCACCAAGGTCGACCACCGCAGCGTCGTCCTGATGGCGCTCTCCTCCCCGGACGGCGACGCCCTCCTGGAGGCCCCGTCCGCGCAGGTGTCCGCCTGGCTGGAGCGGACCCTGCGCGCGGTGCCGCCGGGCACCGAGTCGGAGCGGCTCGGCATCGACGACGGGCTCGCCGAACTCCTGGCGGCCACCGTGGCCGCCGACGACCTGTGGCTGCGCGACCCGTGGCCGTCGGACGAGTCGCAGGACGGCGAGCGCTGATCCGGTGCGCGCGCCCTTCCGGGAGGATTCGGAGGGTTCAGAAGAGCTTGCCGGGGTTGAGGAGGCCGAGGGGGTCGAAGGTCGCCTTGATCCCGCGCTGGAGCTCCAGGCCGACCGGCCCCAACTCGCGCGCCAGCCACTCCTTCTTGAGGACGCCGACGCCGTGTTCGCCGGTGATCGTGCCGCCGAGGGCGAGCCCGAGCGCCATGATCTCGTCGAAGGACTCGCGGGCCCGGCGCGACTCGTCCTCGTCGGTGTGGTCGAAGCAGACGACGGGATGGGTGTTGCCGTCGCCCGCGTGCGCGCAGACGCCGATGGTCAGGCCGTACTTCTCCGCGACGGCCGCCGTGCCGTCGAGCATCTCGGCGAGCCGGGTGCGGGGCACGCACACGTCGTCGATCATCGTGGCGGACTTGATGGTCTCCAGGGCGGTGAGGGAGAGCCGGCGGGCCTGGAGGAGGAGTTCGGACTCGGCGGCGTCGGCGGCCGGGACGACCTCGGTGGCGCCCGCCGCCGTGCACAGCTCCCCGACGGCGGCCAGGTCGGCGGCCGGGTCGGGGGTGTCGAAGGCGCACAGGAGGAGCGCCTCGGTGGTGTCGGGCAGACCCATGCGCGCCATCCTGTTGACGGCCTGGACGGTCGTACGGTCCATCAGTTCGAGGAGCGAGGGGGTGTGGCCGCGCTCCATGATGGCGCAGACGGCGGCGCAGGCGGCCGCGGCGGAGGGGAACTCGGCGGCGAGCGCGAGCTGCGCCGGGGGCTGCGGCTTGAGGGCGAGGACGGCCTTCACGACGACGCCGAGGCTGCCCTCGGAGCCGACGAAGAGCCGGGTCAGGTCGTATCCGGCGACGCCCTTGGCGGTGCGGCGGCCGGTGGTCAGGAGCCGCCCGTCGGCGAGGACGACGTCGAGGCCGAGGACGTACTCGGCGGTGACCCCGTACTTGACGCAGCACAGGCCGCCGGAGGCGGTGCCGATGTTGCCGCCGATGGTGCACGTCTCCCAGCTGGAGGGGTCCGGCGGGTAGTACAGGCCCCGTTCGGCGACGGCCCGGGACAGGACGGCGTTGACCACGCCCGGTTCGACGACGGCGATCCGGTCGACGGGATCGATCTCCAGGATGCGGTCCATCCTGACCAGGGAGAGCACGATGCAGTCGTCGGAGGCGTTGGCGCCGCCGGACAGGCCGGTGCGGGCGCCCTGCGGGACGACGGGGACGCGGAGTTCGGTCGCGGTCCGCAGGACGTGCTGGACCTGTTCCACGGTGCGCGGGAGCACGACGGCCGCGGGGGCGCCGGCCGTGCAGAAGCTCGCCATGTCGTGGGCGTAGGAGGCCGTCACGTCCGGGTCGGTGAGCAGGGCCTCGGCGGGCAGTCCGGCGAGCAGGCGCGCGTGGAGCCGTGACCGGAGGTCGTCCTTCTGCGGTGTCTGGAGATCGTCCATGCGTTCAGCGTGGCACCCGGGGCCATCGGTGTGAACCTGCCGGAGCGAGCGCTCCGTGTGCTCTTCGTCCGGGCGGGGCCGGGAGCACAGTGAGTGCCGTGGAGAGCCAGAACGTGTCGAGGACGGTCCTCGCCGCCGGCGCGGGCGCGGTGCTCGCGGCGACGGCGCTGCTGTACGCACCGGAAATCCTCGGCCGGGGGACGCCGCCCCCGCCGGGACCGGCGGAGCGGGCGGTGATCGCGGCCCGTGCGGGCGCGCAGGCGGCGCTCCCGGACCTGGCCGCGCTGATCGCGGACCGGGAGAAGTGGCTGTGGGCCCACCCGGACGACGGGGCGTCCTGGGCGGAGCTGGGCGCGGCGTACACGGAGCGCGGGACGCGGCTCGGGGACGTACGGGACTACGGGCGGGCCGAGGAGGCGCTGCGCCGCTCCCTGACCGAGCGGCCCGCCGCGCGCGGCAACACGGCCGCGCAGCTGGGCCTGGGGGCCCTCGCGGGGGCGCGGGGCGACTGGCGGACCGCCCGGGAGTGGGGCGAGCGGGTGCGGAAGGCGGAGCCGGGGCGCTGGCCGGTGTACCCGGTCCTGATCGACGCGTACAACGGCCTCGGGGAGTACGGGTCGGCGCGCAAGGCGATGGAGCGGCTGGAGGAGCTGCACGCGGGCGCGGTGGTGCGGGCGCGGGCCGCCCAGACGTACCGCGACCGGGGCTGGCGCGAGGACGCGGACGCGGCGGCCCTGGACGCGGTGGCGCTCGCGGAGGCGGACGCGGAGAAGGCGGCGGCCCTGGGGAGGCTCGGGGACCTGGCGTGGGAGCGGGGCGAGCCGGAGGAGGCCCTGGAGCGGCACGGGGCGGCGCTGCGGCTCGTCCGGGGCCACGGGCCCTCGCTCGCGGGCCGGGCGCGGGCGCTCGCGGCCCTGGGGCGCGCGGAGGAGGCGGTGCGGGAGTGGCGGGCGGCGCTGGCCCGGCTGCCGCTGCCGGAGTACGTCCTGGAGGCGGGCGAGCTGCACGAGTCGCTGGGCCTGGACGCGGAGGCGCGGGCCCTGTACGAGCGGCTGCGGACGGGCACGTGGGCGCGGGCGGCGGTGCCCCTGGGGCTGCTCGGCGCGGACCACGGCGACCCGGCGGCTGCGGTGGTCCGGCTGCGGGCGGAGTGGGCGCGCGGGCACCGCTCGGTGGGCGTGGCGGACGCGCTGGGCTGGGCGCTGTTCCGGTCGGGGCGGGCGGAGGAGGCCCTGGAGTACGCGAAGCGGGCCACGGACGAGGGGCTGCGGAGCGCCCTCTTCTCGTACCACCGGGGCGAGATCGAGCGGGCGCTGGACCTGCGGGGCCCGGCCCGCCGCCATCTGGCGGAGGCCCTGCGGATCCACCCGTCCTTCTCGCCCCTGCACGCCCCGAGGGCGGCGGCGGCCCTCGCGGCGGTGGGTGAGCCGCCGGACGAACTGCCGGAGGGGGTGGGGCGGGAGGGGGCCGCGCGTACGGAGAGGATGGCCGCGGGCCCGGGTACGCGCGCGTAGGCGCGGTGCGGGGGAACGGGCGGGCCGTGCCGTGCGGTTCGGGACGGCGTACGGGGAGGCGGGGAGCCGGGTGTGCGCGCGTGCGGTCAGGTGGTCCATGGCATCGGTGACGCGGAGGGCCTGTGCGCCGGGTACGCGCGCGTGCGGTCAGGTGCGCGCGCGTACCCGGCCGTCCTGAAGGGTGGCGTCCCGGGCGGGCCCCGTGTCCCGCCGGAACGCCGGGGCCGGACCCGGGCCGGTGGGTGGCCGGGCCCGGGCCGGCCCGGTCGGTGGCGCGGCGAGGGGGTCCGGGGTGCTGCCCCGGACCCCCTTGCGCGCGCGGGCGGCTCCCAGAGGTTCCCTAGAGGTTGCCGCGCTTCTCCTGCTCGCGCTCGATCGCCTCGAACAGGGCCTTGAAGTTGCCCTTGCCGAAGCCCATGGAGCCGTGGCGCTCGATCATCTCGAAGAAGACGGTCGGGCGGTCCTGGACCGGCTTGGTGAAGATCTGGAGCAGGTAGCCGTCCTCGTCGCGGTCGACCAGGATCTTCAGCTCGCGCAGGGTCTCGACGGGCACCCGGGTCTCGCCGGCCCACTCGCCGAGGGTGTCGTAGTACGAGTCGGGGGTGTCGAGGAACTGGACGCCGGCGGCCCGCATCGAGCGCACGGTGGCGACGATGTCGTTGGTGGCGAGCGCGATGTGCTGGACGCCGGCGCCGCCGTAGAACTCCAGGTACTCGTCGATCTGGGACTTCTTCTTGGCGATCGCGGGCTCGTTGATCGGGAACTTCACCTTGAGGGTGCCGTCCGCGACGACCTTCGACATGAGCGCCGAGTACTCGGTCGCGATGTCGTCGCCCACGAACTCCTTCATGTTCGTGAAGCCCATGACCTTGTTGTAGAAGCCGACCCAGTCGTTCATCTTCCCGAGCTCGACGTTGCCGACGCAGTGGTCGATGGCCTGGAAGGTGCGCTTGGCCGGGGGCTCGACGATCGGGTTCGCGGGGACGAAGCCCGGGAGGTACGGGCCGCTGTAGCCGGAGCGCTCGACCAGGGTGTGGCGGGTCTTGCCGTAGGTGGCGATGGCGGCCAGGACGACGGTTCCGTGCTCGTCCTCGACCTCGTGCGGCTCGGTGATGCCGGTGGCGCCGTGCTCGACGGCGTACGCGTAGGCGGCGCGGGCGTCCGGAACCTCGATCGCCAGGTCCACCACGCCGTCGCCGTGCTCGGCAACGTGCTCGGCGAGGAAGCGGCCCCAGTCGGTGGAGGCCTTGATGACGGAGGTGAACACGAAGCGCGCGGCGCCGTTGGTGAGGACGTAGCTCGCCGTCTCGCGGCTGCCGTTCTCCGGTCCGGAGTAGGCGACCAGCTTCATGCCGAAGGCGGTGGAGTAGTAGTGGGCGGCCTGCTTGGCGTTGCCGACGGCGAAGACGACCGCGTCCATTCCCTTCACGGGGAAGGGGTCGGCCTGCCGCGCCGTGGAGGGGGTGTGGTGGATGGTCTCAGTCATGGCAGCAATGTCCCGTCGTTCGGCAAGGTGCGCAAGAGTTTGGTTTTTCCCTGGTCAATGTGCACAGCGACACGCCAGGATGATCGGGCGACTTGTACATCCTGACCACGGAGGAGCCGCTGTGGCGATCGATCATTTGGACGGGCGGCTGATCGCGCTGCTCGCGCGCGAGCCGCGCATAGGGGTCCTGGAGGCGTCCCGGCGCCTCGGGGTGGCCCGGGGGACGGTGCAGGCGCGGCTCGACCGGCTCCAGGCGTCGGGGGTGATCCGGGGGTTCGGGCCGGAGGTGGACCCGGCGGCGCTCGGCTACCCGGTGACGGCCTTCGCGACGCTCGAGATCAAACAGGGGCAGGGCGCGGACGTGCGGGGGCACCTGGCGACGGTGCCGGAGGTCCTGGAGCTGCACACGACCACGGGCCACGGGGACATGCTCTGCCGGCTGGTGGCCCGCTCGAACGCGGACCTCCAGCGGGTGATCGACAAGGTGGTGGGGTTCGAGGGGATCGTCCGGGCGTCGACGGCGATCGTGATGGAGAACCCGGTGCCGCTGCGGATCATCCCGCTGGTGGAGCAGGCGGCGAGCGGGGAGCCGCCGGCGTAACGGGCCCCAACATCCAAAGGAATGCTTGCAAAGAAACGCTTGCAAGCATTCCTTTGCATGTCTACTCTCAGAACATGCCCGAGCCCGAGAAGCGCCCCGGGGAGAACCCCGCCGAACACGTCGTCCACCCCCTCGACCCCCGCTCCCTGCGCGGCCTCGCGCACCCCCTCCGCATCCAGCTCCTCCGCTCCCTGCGCCGCCACGGCTCCGCCACCGCCTCCCAACTGGCCGAGCGGCTGGGCGAGTCCAGCGGGGCGACCAGCTACCACCTGCGCCAGCTGGCCGCCCACGGCTTCGTGGAGGACGACCCGGAGCGCGGCAAGGGCCGGGAGCGGTGGTGGAAGGCGGTCGCGGGCGGCACGCTCTTCGACGAGTCGCTGTACCGGAACGAGGACCCGGAGGTCCGGGGCGCCGTCGACGTCTACATGCACGAGATCGCGAACATCCACACCCAGGAGCTGAACACCTACCTCGGCACCCGGGAGGACTGGGACCAGAAGTGGCTCGGCTCCGCCGACATGAGCGACTTCACGCTGCGACTGCCGCCCGCGAAGCTGCGCGAGCTCAGCGAGAAGGTGCACGCCCTGATGGAGGAGTACCGGACCGCCCCCGAGCAGGACGCGCCGGACGCCGAGCGCGTACGGGTCCACCTGCACGCGTTCCCGCAGCGCGAGGACTGAGAGCACCGCCCGCCGAATCCCCCGTACGCACACGGAAGGACCACGCACATGCACGCCGACATCCACCTCCAGCTGCACGCCCTGACCGCCGCCGAGGCCCACCGCGCCGCCGAACGCCCGCACCCCGTGAGGAAGTCCCCCGCCCTCCGCGTCCAACTCGGCTGGCACCTGGTCGAGCTGGGGCTGCGGCTCGCGACGCCCGCCGACCGCCCGGTCAGCCTGGCCGCATGACCGCTCCGAGGGGAGGCAGGGAGAAAGGGGACGTACGGCCACTGGCCACCGTCCTGGCCGCCAACGCCGTCTCGATCACCGGCAGTTCGCTCACCCTCATCGGGGTCCCGTGGTTCGCCCTGGAGACCACGGGAAGCCCCGGCAAGGCCGGGTTCGTCGCCTTCTGCGCCGCCCTGCCCGTCCTCGTCTCCGCCCTCGCCGGCGGCCCGGTCGTCGACCGGCTCGGCCGCCGCCGGGTCAGCGTCGTCTCCGACCTGGTCTGCGGCCTGGCGCTCGCCGCGATCCCTCTCCTGCACCACACCGGGGTCCTGCGGTTCTGGATGCTGTGCGCCCTGATGGCGGTCAACGGCCTGTGCCACGCGCCCGGCGAGATGGCCCGGCGCGTCCTGGTCCCCGACCTGGCCGGGCGCGCCGGGACCCCGCTCACCCGGGCCGCCGGCCTGTACGACGCCGTGTCGCGCGGGGCCTGGATGACGGGTGCCGCCGTCGCCGGGCTGCTCGTCGCGTTCCTGGGCGCCGACACGGTCCTGCTCCTCGACACCGCGACCTTCGTCCTCTCCGCGCTGCTCGTCCTGACCGGGCTGCGCGGGGTGCCCGCGGCGGAGCCGGTGCGCGACGGCCCGCCCCTCTCCCCCGCCCGCTACCGGGCCGACCTGCGCGAGGGGTACTCCTTCCTGTTCCGCTCCCGGCTGCTGCTCGGCATCACCGTGATGGTGATGGTGACCAACGGCCTGAGCCAGAGCTGGAGTTCGGTCCTGCTCCCGGTGCACGCCCGGGAGGAGCTGGGCGGTCCCGCCGCGCAGGGCCTGCTGGTCTCGGTCTTCGGCGGCTGCGCCCTCGTCGGGGCGCTGCTGTACGGGGCGTTCGGGGAGCGCTTCCCGCGCCGGGCCGTGTTCGCGGCCGGGTTCCTGGTCGGCGGCGCCCCGCCGTACGTGGTGGCCGCGCTCACCGACACCACCGCCCCGCTCCTGGTGACCCTCGCGGCGTCCGGGTTCGGCGTCGGGGTGCTCAACCCGATCCTGTCCACGGTGATGTACGAACGGGTCCCCGAGGGGCTGCGCAGCCGGGTCATGGGCGCGAGCACGGCGGGGGTGCTGCTCACGACCCCGCTGGGCGGCCTCGCGGCGGGCCTCCTGGTCGAGCGGGCCGGCCTGGCGGCGACGCTGCTCGGGATCGGGGCGCTCTACTTCCTGGCGACGCTCTCGCCGCTGGTGTTCCCGGCGTGGCGGGAGATGGACGCCATGCCCGCGCCCACCCCGCCCGAGGGGGTCAGCAGGACGGGACCTTCGACTCCTGCCCCTGCTCCAGGGCCCTGAGGGAGGCCACCGCGTCGCCGAGGGCGGTGACGGGGATCAGCCGCATCCCCTTCGGCAGCTCGGCCTCCGCGTCCGAGCACTCCGCCTTCGGCACCAGGAAGACGGTGGCGCCGTCCCGGGCTGCGGCCTGCGTCTTGAGGGAGACCCCGCCGACGGCGCCGACCTTCCCGTCGGGCGCGATCGTGCCCGTGCCGGCGACGGTCCGGCCGCCGGTGAGGTCGCCGCCGTCCCCGTCGCCGTCGAGCTTGTCGACGATGCCGAGGGAGAAGAGCAGGCCCGCGCTGGGCCCGCCGATGTCGGCGAGGTGCAGGGTCACCTTCACCTGCTCGGGGTCCTTCTTCAGATAGCCGAGGGCGGCGAGGGCGGCCGCGTCCTGCGACTGCTTCATCTGCCCGAGGTTGTGCTTCTCGACCTCCGCGTCCGACTTCCCCGAGGGGTAGACGGAGCCCTTCGGCAGGACGGCCCGGTCGGTGCGGAACCAGGCGTCGGCCACGTCCCCGAAGCGGATGTCCGCGGACGGGCCGGTCGCCAGGATCGTCGTCATCCGCAACTGCCCCTCGGTCTCCCGGACCGGGGCGCCGGTGACCGTGATGACCTGCTTCCCCTTGTCCTCGCCCAGTACGTCGGCGGTCGTACCGGGCTGCGCGATCGCGAACGGCAGCGGCGCGAACCCGACGACGGCGAAGAGCGCGGCGACGGGCAGCGCACAGAGCGCGAGGGCACGGGGACGGGAGAGACGGGAGAGCACGCCCCCAATCTACTGGGACGCGCGGGGGTACGGGGCCGGGGGCGCCGGGGCGGGGGTACGGGGCCGGGGGGCAGCCCGTACCGGCGCCGGTACCGGAGGGGCGGACAGGGCCGCACGGGCCGGGACGCGACCGGGGCGGCCGCGGCGACGGAGCCCGCCCCGTACGCCCGTGCCCGTACCGTCGCCGTACGCCCGTACCGGCCGCCGCGCGCCCTAGCGCAGCGCGTCCGCGACCTCGCGGGCCGCGTCCACCACCCTCGGGCCGACGCGTTCGGGGACGGCGTCGGCGAGCATGACGACGCCGACGCTGCCCTCGACGCCCGTCACGCCGACCAGGGGGGCGGCGGCGCCGCTCGCGCCGGCCTCCAGTTCGCCGTGGGTGAGGGTGTAGCCCGGCTCGGTCAGGCCGCCCTGGCGGGCGGCGAGTATCGCGCGGCCGGCCGCGCCCCGGTCCAGCGGGTGGCGGAAACCGGCCCGGTAGGCGACGTGGTAGTCGGTCCAGGTCGGTTCGACGACCGCGACCGCGAGCGCGTCCGCCCCGTCGACCAGGGTGAGGTGGGCCGTCGCCCCGATGTCCTCGGCGAGCGAGCGCAGCGCGGGCAGCGCCGCCTCGCGCACCAGGGGGTGCACCTGGCGCCCGAGCCGCAGCACGCCGAGGCCGACGCGGGCACGGCCGCCGAGGTCGCGGCGGACCAGGGCGTGCTGTTCGAGCGTGGCCAGGAGGCGGTAGACCACGGTCCGGTTGACGCCGAGTTTGTTGGACAACTCGGTGACGGTCAGGCCGTGGTCGGTGTCGGCGAGCAGTTTGAGGACTCTGAGTCCCCGGTCGAGCGTCTGGGAGGTCTCCGCGGTCACGACGCCCTCTCCTTCGGAGTGAGATGGAGGCGGGACTCTCACGGGGTTGCCTCGCCGGTCCCGCGGCGACGCACGTCAGAGGCCGCCGGCAGGAAGGGGTACACCGGCTGCGCTCCGCGGCGGCGCTGCCACGGGGCGAATGCTTTTGAGCCGGGACAGTAGCGACCCGCTCCGCTCAGCGGAAGACCTCGTCCAGAATCCGGGCGCCGGCGACCGGATGAAGACGGTTCGGGGCCTTGGTCGGCCGGAGGAAGGACTTCGGCGGACAAGAGCGGCTATGTCGTGCGGGGCGCGCGGAGGGGGTCGGCCGTTGCCCGGTTCCGCGGCGCGGCGGGGGTCGGCCGTTGCCCGGTTCCGCGGCGCGGCGGGGCGGGCCGGGACTGCGGGACGGCGGGACGGCGGGACGGGACGGCGGGACGGGACGGCGGGACGGGACGGCGGAGGCCCGTACACAGCGGTGTACGGGCCTCCGGTACCCGGGGCGGCGCGGGTCTCAGCGCATCCGCGTGGCCCACTCCTGGACCTTCTTGATCCGCTCGCGGATCTGCCCGGCGGTGGCCTCCGCGCTCGGCGGGCCGCCGCAGACCCGGCGCAGCTCGGTGTGGATGACGCCGTGCGGCTTGCCGCTCTGGTGCACGTACGCGCCGACCATCGTGTTGAGCCGCTTGCGCAGTTCGAGCAGTTCCTTGTGGGAGACGACGGGCCGCCGCTCGGCGGGCAGCTCCAGGAGGTCCGCCTCGCTGTCCGGCCTCTTGCGGCTGTGTGCGATCTGCCGGGCCTGGCGCTTCTGGAGGAGGAGCTGGACCTGGTCGGGTTCGAGGAGGCCGGGGATGCCGAGGTAGTCCTGCTCCTCCTCGCTGCCGGGGTGGGCCTGCATGCCGAACTCGGCGCTGTTGTAGAGGACGCGGTCGAAGACGGCGTCGGACTCCAGGGCCTCGAAGGGCAGCATGTCCTGCTCCCCGGTGTCCTCGTCCTGCTGCTTCTCGGCCTCCGCCATCTCCTTCTCGGACTCGGCGTACGGGTCCTCGTCCTCGCCCGCCTTCTTCGGCCGGTCGAGGGTGTGGTCGCGCTCGACCTCCATCTCGTTGGCGAAGCCGAGGAGGCTGGGGATCGTGGGAAGGAACACGGACGCGGTCTCGCCGCGCCTGCGCGAACGCACGAAGCGGCCGACGGCCTGGGCGAAGAAGAGCGGGGTCGAGATCGTCGTGGCGTACACGCCGACCGCGAGGCGGGGGACGTCGACGCCCTCGGACACCATGCGGACGGCGACCATCCAGCGGTCGTCGCTCTCGCTGAACTCGTCGATGCGGTTCGAGGCGCCCGCGTCGTCGGAGAGGACGAGGGTGGCGCGGTGGCCGGTGATCTCGCGGATCAGCTTGGCGTACGCGCGGGCCGACTCCTGGTCGGAGGCGATGACCAGGCCGCCCGCGTCGGGGATGGACTTGCGGACCTCGGTGAGCCGCTGGTCGGCGGCGCGCAGCACGTTCGGCATCCAGTCGCCGCGCGGGTCGAGGGCGGTGCGCCAGGCCTGCGAGATCGCGTCCTTGGTCATCGGCTCGCCGAGGCGGGCGGCGATCTCGTCGCCGGCCTTGGTGCGCCAGCGCATGTTGCCGCTGTAGGAGAGGAAGATGACCGGCCGGACGACCCCGTCGCCGAGGGCGTTGCCGTAGCCGTACGTGTAGTCCGCGGAGGAGCGGCGGATGCCGTCGTTCCCCTCCTCGTACGTGACGAAGGGGATCGGGTTGGTGTCGGAGCGGAACGGGGTGCCGGTGAGCGCGAGGCGGCGCGTGGCGGGCTCGAAGGCCTCCAGGCAGGCCTCGCCCCAGGACTTGGAGTCTCCGGCGTGGTGGATCTCGTCCAGGATGACGAGGGTCTTGCGCTGCTCGCAGCGGTTGCGGTGGAGCATGGGCCGCACGCCGACGCCCGCGTAGGTGAGGGCGACGCCGTCGTACTCCTTGCTGAGCGGCCCGGCGCTGTACTCCGGGTCCAGCTTGATCCCTATGCGCGCGGCGGCCGCGGCCCACTGCTTCTTCAGGTGCTCGGTGGGCGCGATCACGGTCACCTGCTGCACGACGTGATGGTGCAGGAGCCACGAGGCGAGGGTCAGCGCGAAGGTGGTCTTGCCGGCTCCGGGGGTGGCGACCGCGAGGAAGTCGCGGGGCTGCTCCTGGATGTACTTCTCCATCGCGCCCTGCTGCCAGGCGCGCAGCTTGCCGGCGGTGCCCCAGGGGGCGCGGCCGGGGAAGGCGGGAGAGAGGTGGTGTGAGGAGGGGGCGGTGGTAGTCACGATCTCCGGTTCGACGCTCGTCCAGATATGACAACCGGGCCACCCTACCGGCGGCCCGGCCCGGACCTCGTACCCGACCGGGGGGTCTCCCCTCCGGGTGCGATTCAGCTCACGTCGGAGCGGTCAGCGCGCGAACCGGGGCAGCTGCGCGGCGATCTTGGGGACGTCGAGGGCGCCCTGGCAGACGTCCAGGACGAACGCCTCCGCTTCGTCGACGTCGAAGGCCGAGTCCAGCGGATGCCCGTTCATGTGGAGGAAGACCCAGGTCGCGTACCAGGCGATGCGCTTGTTCCCGTCCACGAGTCCGTGGTTGCGGGCGAGCGATTCCATGAGCGCCGCGGCCTTCTGCCAGACGTCCGGGTAGGCGTCCTGGCCGAATACGCTCGACTGCGGACGCGCCAGGGCGGAGTCGAGGAGGCCGTAGTCCCGCACTTCGTCCGCGCCGAGCCGCTGCGCGAGGTTCAGGACCTCGGGAAGCGTGAGGTAGTACGTCACGCGAGCCTCCGGTTCAGCTCCTCACTGACCTTCAGCACGTGCTCGGCCGCCTCGTTGAAGAGGCGGGAGTGCTCGTTTATGGCCCGGATCACGGCGTCGTGCGCGAAGGACTGCATGCTGCGCCCTTCCGCCTCGGCCCGCTCGCGCAGGGCGTCCAGCTCTTCCTCGGTGAACCTGACGTTGAGACCAGCCATGACGCCATGGTACCGCGCGGTACCACGTGGTGTCAGGGGGCTTTCGGGTCTCCGGACCGTACCGGCTCCCCGTGCAACCGCGTGGCGACCCACGCCCCCGCCGCCGCCACCCCCGCCATCGGCAGGAAGACCGCCGCGAAGGCGGCCGGGTGGGAGCCGGTGGCGGCCGTGTGGGAGGTGACCGCGTGGCCCACCGCGCCGCCGCCGAGGGCCGCGAAGGCGGCGCCGCCGGAGGCGAGGAGCAGGACGTTGGAGAGGCCGTCGGAGATCTGGAGGGCGGCGGAGTTCGCGCCCGCCTCCTCGGGGGCGGAGAGCTTCAGGAGGAGCACGCTCGTGGAGGAGATCACCGCGCCCATGCCGAGGCAGCCGAAGGCCCAGGCCACCGCGACGGTCCACACGGGCACGGCGGTGATCAGGACGCTCGGGGCCGTCGCGATCGCGAGCGCGACCAGGACCATCCCGAGGACGACGAGGCGTTCCCGGTACGGCTCCGTCCACGGCCGGGACTGGATCCAGGAGCCGAGCGCCCAGGTGAGGCCGCCGACGGCCAGGGAGAGCCCGGCGAGGGTGGGGCTCAGGCCCCGCTGGGTGACCAGCATCAGGGGCACGAAGGACTCGGCGGCGATGAAGGACCCGGCGGCGATCCCGCGCAGCAGGACGACGGAGGGCAGGCCGCGGGCGGCCCGGTAGGTGCCGCGCGGCAGCAGCCCCCGCACGGCGGGCACGAGCAGCGCGGCGCCCGCGGCGGCGGGCAGCAGGGACGGCCAGCGCAGTTCCTGCCCGGCGTACTGGAGGAGCCCGGCACCGGCGGAGATGCCGAGCGCCAGCCGGATCCGGCGCCGGTCCCAGGGGGCGGCGGGCGCCTCCGGGTCGGCGGGGCCGGAGGCGGTGCGGCGGATCGCGGGGAGGGCGAGGGCGAGCGGCAGGACGACGAGGGCCGGTATGCCGACGAAGACCCAGCGCCAGCCCAGGTGCTCGGTGATCGTGCCGGAGGCGAGCGGGCCGACGACGGAGGGGACGACCCAGCTCGCGGCGAAGGCGGCCATGATCGCGGGCCTGAGGTGCTCGTCGTAGGCGCGGCTGACGACCACGTACAGGGCGACGATGACGAGGCCGCCGCCGAGGCCCTGCACGGCCCGGCCGAGGACGAACGTCCACATGGCGCCGGCGGTCCCGGAGAGGAGCAGCCCGGCGGCGAAGGCGGACATGCCGGCGGTGAGGGGCGCGAGCGGGCCGTTCCGGTCGGACCACTGGCCGGCCAGGACCATGCCGAAGAGGCTGGTGGTGAAGTACGCGGAGAAGGCGAAGGCGTAGACGGACACGCCGTTCAGCTCGCGGGCGGCGACGGGCATGGCGGTGCCGACGGCGGTCGCCTCGAAGGCGATGAGCAGGACGACGGAGACGATGCCGATGCTGAGCGCCCGGTGGGCCGGGTCGAGGACGGACCCCCTGTCGGCGGGCTGGTCGGCACGGGGTCCGGTTCCGGGGCTCGGGACGACGGCGGCGTCGGTGCCGGCGTCTCGGGGTTCGAGGGCGCTCATCCCCCCAGAGTAAGAGGTGTAGACCTGAATGACCCCTGTCGGAAGTCCGGCGATCACTCGGTCCTCGGTCCTACGACCGCGAACGGAGTGTTGCGGGAGTGTGGCAGTCGCGTGGCACGGCCCCGCGAACCCTTGAGCCCTCCTCGGACCGCCCCCTACGGTCGTACCAGTTCGTCACAGGACCGTGTGCCCGAGTGGTTCAGGGACTCGCCTGCAAAGCGAGTTACGCGGGTTCGATTCCCGCCACGGTCTCCACGTCCCTTCGACGGCCCCGGTCCTTTCGGTCCGGGGCCGTCGTCGTGCGCGGGCCGGGGCGAAACTCGTTGCGCGGGCGGACCCCCTGGACGATGATCAAGGTTTCGTGCGAGGGGATGCGGCGGACCGGCGATGAGGAGAGAACCGATGGCGTGGTACGGCGCCAGGACCTTCTACCGGTGGCCGAGCCCGGAGAGCCGCCCCTACGAGGAGCGCGTCGTGCTGTTCCGGGCGCGGTCCCTCGACGAGGCCGTCGAGCTGGCCGAGCGGGAGGCGGAGGGGTACGCCGGGGAGGGCGGCTACGAGATCCTGGACATGGTGCAGGTCTACCGGATCTCCGACGGCGACGAGGAGGTGGGCGCGGGCACAGAGGTGTTCTCCCGCCTGCACGCGCTCGACGTCCCGCCGGACGAGTTCCTCGACCGCTACGACTCGGGGCCGGCGCACACCGGTGCCGACGGGTGACGCCGTGCGCGGTGCTTGGACTGGCCGAGAGCGCTCTTGACCGTGCTTGGTGGAGCGGACGACGCTCGTGCAACCAGACGCAACCGAGTAGTCAGGGAGCAAGACCATGGCTCTAACCTTCTTCGGCAAGGACCCCAACAGTAAGTTGGAGGACTGCCCGTCCGTGTTCGTGGACGACGCAACGGCAGACCTGGTCTTCCAGGGCTGGAAGGCCGATGAGGCGACCGAAGCGGAATGCCGACAGGTGGGGAGCATCCCCGACACGGAGGCCGTCGTCAGGATTCCGGCCCGCATGGCGCCGCTGATCAGGAAGGCCCTCGATGACGCAGAGGAACGTGCCCGCGTTCTCTGACCTCCTCGCGGATGCCCGGCACTCCGTGGTTCGCGTGGAGATGCGGGATCACTACGGGGTGGAGTCGGAGGCAGCGGAGTTCGCCGCATGGCGGGAGCACCGCACCATCGCGCCCGACGCTGTGGAGAACGCGCGGCCCTGGACGGAGATGATCCAGTCGGCGGTTCGGCGGGGCGTACGGGTACAGCGGGCCCGGATCGTGTCCCTCCCGCCCTCCGAGTACATCCGGTTCGAGCACGCCAGCACCTTCGTGAACCTGGCGGCCGGTGAGGAAGTTCGCTGGCTCCCTCGTCGGCTGGCTACCGGCCTGGCCCTGCCCGGAACGGACTTCTGGCTCTTCGATGACCGCCTGATCCGCTTCGGCCACCTGTCCGGGGACGGAGCCGTGATCGGACACGAGCTGAACGACGACCCGGCAACCGTGCGGCTCTGCTCTGATGCCTTCAAGGCGGTTTGGAAACTCGCCATCCCGCACGAGGAGTTCGCGATCTGAGCACGGTGACGTAGTCCATGCCCATCCCCCAGTCCTCCAGCGCCGCTCAGGCTCGTACCGCCGTGGCTGAGCGGCTCAAGGAGCTTCGGAAGGACGCCGGCCTCCACGGCCACGAACTGGCCGCCCGGTGCGGGTGGCACAAGTCCAAGGTGTCGCGGGTGGAGAACGGCGTCACGGCCCCTTCGGACCAGGACATTCGCGCTTGGTGTACGGCATGCGGCACCGACGACCAGGCCGCCGACCTCATCGCACGCTCCCGGACCGCCGAGGCCGCGTACGTGGAGTGGAAGCGAATCCAACGTGGTGGTCTCCTGCCCATGCAGGAAGCCTCCCGCAAGCTCAACGACCGGACCAGGCGCCGACGTGCGTATGCGTCCTTCTTGGTCCCGGGCCTGTTCCAGACGCCGGCGTATGCCACGGCGCTGTTGCGTACTGTCGGAAAGTTCCACGACATCCCCGATGACCTCGAAGCTGCCGTGGAAAGCCGCATGAAGCGTGCCCGCGTCCTCTACGAAGGAGACCACCGCTTCACCATGCTGCTGGAGGAGTCCGTCCTCCGGTACCAGATCGGGGACGCCGAGTGCATGGCCGGCCAGCTCGGACACCTGCTGTCGGTCATGTCGCTGCCCGCCGTCTCCCTCGGGATCATCCCTTCCGGGCGCCCCAGGACCGGTATGTGGACGCTGGAGTCTTTCAACCTCTACGACGACCGGCAGGTTTTGGTGGAACTCCTGTCGGCAAAGATCACCGTCACCGCGCCCAGTGAGATCGCCCTCTACCTCAAGGCGTTCACGGAGCTGCACAAGATGGCGGTGTACGGGGCAGAGGCCCGTGCTCTGATCACGAACGCCCTGAAAGCGCTGAGCTGAGAACTCGCGTGCAACCACGTAGAACTCGCTTGGATCCGGCCTCTCCGGCTTCCTAGCGTGGTCGTCACCCAGACGACGCTAGGAGCGGGCATGGCCAAGTCGATCACCACACCCAAGACTTACCCGAGTGCTCCGGTGGTACTGCCGGACCGCACGAACGAGCCGGAGCCCGCCCCCGTCGACGGATGCGCCGGATGCGCCGAGCTGGCCGATGTGCGCGCTCGTGCTCGGCGAGGCGGCGACATGACCACGGTGTCCGACTGCAACGTCCTGATGCGCAGGCACCCCGAGGGGCACTGAGCGCGCCGCCGTTACTCCTTGCCGCCCGTCACGAACGAGCCCCGGCCCAGCTCGGTACGCAGGCGTCCCTCTTCGCGCAGGGCGACCACGGCCTTCTGAACGGTCGACGGCACCACGTCCAGCTCGGCAGCCAACTGGTTCACGGGAGGGAAGCGCGATCCGGGCTCCCACTCCCCGGCGTCCAGTCGGCGGCGCAGTTCGTCTGCCACCTGGGGCCATACGGGCTTGCTGCGGTCGAGATCCATAACGGCAGCGTCCGCGTATCTGCGTTTCCACGCGACCGCGTATACGCAAATACGCATACACGCGTATGCTCTGGGGAGTGACAACAGAAGACCCCCGCGACCGTGCGACCGGTCCGGGGGCGTGGCCGATCACCCAAGGAGTGACCGACGTGCGTAGCGTACTTGCCCTCTTCCTGGCCTGGCTCATGCCCTCCACGGGCACGCGCCGGGCCTGCGCCGACAGGCCGGCGAATGGCCCTATCCCTCCCGCGGCTTCCCCGACGCGGCGGCTTCTCATCACGCGCAAGCCCGTCCCTGTGGGGCTCCCCGCCCTCCGCTCCCCCCGTGAGCCCCGGTACCTGCGTGGTGAAGACGTGGCGCTGGTTCGTCCGTACTACGTCCGGTTCGAGGAGGACCAGGAGCGCCGGCGTCAGCGTGACCGGCGCACCGCCCTGTTCCTCGCCACGGTCGGCATCGACTTCCAGGGAGCCTGGGCATGAGCAGAAGCCCTCGGCGTCGTCAGAAGCCGGTTCGGATGTGCTCGGACTGCGGGCAGATCACCGACCAGCCGATCGTCATCCGGCGCATCGAGCCCCGGGACGGGATCGGCTGGAGCCTGTACGCGTGCCTCACGTGCGCGCCCCGGTACATGAGCGCGCTCGGCGCCCGCATCCTCTGGCTCTTCCACGCGGCCGACTGCTGGGAGTGCAACCACGAGGCCGAGTGCGCGATCAGCCTGGTTCTGCGCCGGGTCTTCGAGCCCGAGATCACGGCCAAGGCCGGCGGCGCCGAGGACGAAGCCGTATGACGGCCCCGCCTGAACGGAAGCACCGGGTCCCCCGGGCCGGTCGTACGGGTGGTGAGAAGCCCTGGTCCATCTGGTCGTTCGGGGACCTGTGCGGCTACTGCTGCGGCAAGCGCTCCGTCTGGTGCCCGGACTGCGGCGGCTTCGCCGGGTGTGGAACATGCGGGCGCGCGCTCAAGATCCCCTGCCCGGCCTGCTCGGGCGGCCTGCTGGAGAAGTGGACACCGTGACCGCGTCTCTTCGGCTCTGACCGCCGCTCCATGACAACCCTCCCGTGGCCGGAGTCGGCCTTCTCGGTAGGCTCGTTCCCGCCCCGGTGGCCCCGGGGCGTCGGAGCGACGGGGGAGACGAGCCGGTGGAGCAGGCGCGCACGCAGCGGGAGTCCGCGCGGGAGATCGGGCCGTACCGGCTGATCACCCGCCTCGATCCGCCCGGCTCCACCGCCCCCTGCCGCCGCTTCGTGGCCCGCGGCCGGGACGGGCGCACGGTCCTGCTGAGCACCCCGCTGCCGGGCGCCGACCCGGCCCGCTTCGCGGCGGAGGCGGAGGCGGGGCGCCATGTGGCGGGGCCGTGGATCGCTCCGGTGGCGGAGGTGTCGGGGCCCTTGCCCAGAGCCGGAGCCGGGCCCACCCTCGCCTGGTACGCCACCCCCTACCTCCCCGTCCTCCCCCTCCCCGTCGCCCTCTCCGTCCACGGCGGGCCGCTGCCCGAGGGCGTCGTGCGGGGGCTCGGGTGCGTGCTCGCCGAGACGCTCGCCGGCGTGCACGCGGGGGGCCTCGCGCACGCCGGGGTCTCCCCCGCCGCCGTGCTGATCGCCGCCGGCGGGCCGCTCCTCGGCTGTTTCGGGGCGGTACGGGCCGCCGGGCCCGACGGCGAGCCGCGCGCCGGACGCCCCGGAATCGACCCCGGCGCCCTCGCCCCCGAGCAGGCGGCCGGAGGGCGGCCGCGCCCGCCGGGGGACGTGTTCGCGCTCGGTGCCGTCCTCGCGTACGCCGCCACCGGGCACACCGTGCCCGAACGTGACGAACTCCCGCCCGGGCTGCGGCCGGTGGTCGCCGCCTGTCTGGCCCGCGACCCCGCGGAGCGGCCCACCGCCGCCGCCCTGGCGGCCGCGTTCGCCCCGCCCGTGCCCGGCACCTCCCCGCTCGCGCCCGGATGGCTGCCCGGCCGGGTGGTCGCCGCGCTCGCCCGCCAGTCCGCCGAACTCCTCGCCGCCGAACTGCCGCCGCTCCCCGGGCAGGCCGCCACCGTCCCCGTACACGCCTGAAGATCGCACGGACCCGACCTCATGCTGTCGCCCCTGACCCACGACGACCCGGCCGCCGTCGCCGCGTACCGTCTCCTCGCCCGCCTCGGCTCCGGCGGCATGGGAACGGTCTACCTGGCGCGCACCCCGGGCGGCCGGACCGTGGCCCTCAAGACCGTGCACGCCCGGCTCGCGGCCGATCCCGTCTTCCGCAGCCGGTTCCGGCTGGAGACGGACGCCGCGCGGATCATCGGCGCGCGCCACGGCGCGGCCGTCGTGGACGCCGACCCGCTGGCCGAAACCCCCTGGCTGGCCACCGAGTACGTCCTCGGGCCGCCCCTGGACGACGCCGTCGCGCTCGGCGGCCCGCTGCCCGAGCCGACCGTCCGCGCCCTGGGCGCCGCGCTCGCCGGGTCCCTCGCCCAGCTGCACTCCTCGGACGTGGTCCACCGCGACCTGAAGCCCTCGAACGTCCTCGTCACCGCCCACGGCCCGAAGGTCATCGACTTCGGCATCGCCCGCGCGGCCGGCGACGACCGCCTCACGCGCACGGGGGCGGCGGCCGGCACCCCGGCGTTCATGTCCCCGGAGCAGGCGAGCGGGCAGGAGCACACCCCGGCGGGCGACGTGTTCGCGCTCGCCGGCGTCCTCGTCTTCGCGGCCACCGGCCGCGGCCCCTTCGGCACGGGCTCCCCCGCCGACCTGCTGTACCGCGTGCGGTACGCCGAGCCCGACCTCACCGGCGTGCCGGAGGCGCTGCTGCCGCTCCTGGCGGCGTGCCTCGCCAAGGACCCGGCGGCCCGGCCCGCCCCCGCCGTCCTCGTGGAGCGCCTGCACGACGGGCACGGGCAGTTCGCGGACCACCTGCCCCCGCTGGTGCTCGCCGACATCGGGCGCCGGGCGACCGACGTGTGGCTGCACGCCCCGCACCGGCTCCCGGCCCCGGAGGGGGCCGCCGCGGCGCAGACCGTGCCCGCCGCCGCGACCCCGCTCTCCCGCCGCCGGCTCCTCTCGGCGGGCGGCGCCGTCCTGCTCGGGGCGGCGGGCGCGGGCGGCGGCCTCTGGGCGTGGCGGAGCACGCGGGACGGCGGCGCCGGGACCGGCACCGGGGGCGGCTCCGGCGGGCCCACCGCCGTCCCCGCCCCGACGGCCGCGGACGGGGCGCCCGCGCCGCTGTGGCAGGGGAGGGCGTTCGACCGCGAGCAGCGGATCACCCCGCTGGTCGCGGACGGCGTCGTCGGCTTCGCCGAGACCACGGAGTTCCGGGCGCTCGACATGCGCGACGGCACCGTGCTCTGGTCCGAGAGCGCGGTGATGGAGCCCTCCCAGATCACCACCGACGGCACGGTCTTCTACCTGTCGAGCGGCGAGTTCGAGGGTCCCGGCGTCCTCCACCTCCGTACGCGCGCGGCCCGCACCGGCGCGGAGACGGCCCGGACGGTCGACCTGAAGGGCTTCGAGGGCTCCTACAAGGGGACGGAACTCCTCGCCGCCTCCGACGGCGTGCTCTTCGCGTCCTCCCGGCGGGGCGACTGGGACGTCTCCGGGGACCGGGACGACACCGGCTGGCACCTGATCGCCGTCGACGTGCGCGCGGGCCGGGAGCTGTGGCGGCAGCCGTACGCCTGGGGCAACGTCCGGCCCTGGCTCTCCCGGATCGTCGGCGACCGGCTGGTCCTCGGCAAGAACAGCGACGACGGGGACTCCTTCCTGGTCCAGGCGCGCGACCTGCGCACCGGCCGGCAGCTGTGGCGGCGGCGGCTGCCCCTGAAGGACTCCGCCTCGTACATCCCCGGCCAGTTGGTGACCGACGAGCGGCACGTCTACCTGGGCGGCGACCGGCTGCGGGCCCTGCGCCTCACGGACGGCTCCGTCGCCTGGGATTACGGCTCCGGCTCCGCCACCACCTCGTACGGGGTGCCGGCCGTCGCGAACGGCCTCGTCCACGCGCAGGAGAAGAGGGAGACCCCCGGCCTGGTGTCCGTCGGGGCCGACAACGGCCGCAGGCACCGGGCGGAGGCGCCGTCCGGGCGCCCCCTGGCCCCGTACTTCTTCGCCACGCCCGTGGTCGGCGAGAAGTACGTGTACACGCCCGTGCGGGGCGGTCTGAACGCGGTCGCCCTGGACGGCTACCGCTCGGACTGGGTGTTCCGGACGGAGGCGAGCCGCTTCGTGACCGACAAGGGGAGGACCCGGCTCTTCGGGGCGGGAGGGACGACCGTGGTCTCCCTCCCGTTCGCCTGACGCACCCGGACCCGGACCCGGACCCGTCCGCCCCCTCCCCGAAAAAGATCCCCTACCCGGAAGCATCCCCATGACCCCTCGGCCCCTCGCCCCCGGCGACCCGCTCCGGCTCGGCCCGTACCGGCTCCTCGGCGTCCTCGGCGAGGGCGGCATGGGCAAGGTGTACGTCGGCCGGGACGGCGCCGGGACGCCCGCCGCCGTCAAGGTCCTCCACCCCGAGCTCGCCCACGACCCGCACCTCGCCCGGCGGTTCGTCCGCGAGGCGGACATGGCGCGGGCGGTCACGAGCACGGGCGTGGCGCGGATCCTGGGGGCGCACACGGAGGGCGGGCGGCCGTGGATCGCGGCCGAGTTCCTCGCCGGGCCGACCCTGGACGACGCCGTCCGCGCGTACGGACCGATGGAGCCGCCGGCGGTCCGCGCGCTCGCCGACCGGCTCGCCCGGGCGCTGTACGACATCCACGCCGCAGGGCTGGTCCACCGCGACCTGAAGCCCGCGAACATCGTGCTCACCGCGACCGGCCCCCGGATCATCGACTTCGGCATCGCCCGCCCCGAGCACGGCCTCACCCTCACCACCACCGGCCAGATCCCGGTCACGCCGGGGTACGGGGCCCCGGAGCAGGTCCTCGGGCAGCGCGTCGGTCCGCCCGCCGACGTCTTCTCGCTCGGCGCGGTCCTGGTGTACGCGGCGAGCGGGCGGCGCGCCTTCGACGGCGCGCACGTGGCGGCGCTCCAGTACGAGGTGGTGCACGGCGCCCCGGACCTGGGCGGGGTGCCGCCGGAGCTGCGGGAGCTGATCGCCCCGTGCCTGGCGAAGGACCCGGCGCTGCGTCCGGCGTCCGCGCGGATCGCCGCGGCCTTCGCGCCGCCGAAGGGCGCGGACCGGGTGTGGCGCAAGGGGCCGCTCGCGGAGGACGTCAAGCGGCGCGAGGCCGAGGTGAAGCGCCTGGCGGCGCCCGCCGACGCCACCGCACCGGGGTCCGGCGGGCCGTCCCGGCGGCGCTTCCTCGCCGGCGCGGCCGTGGGCGTGGCGGTCCTGGGCGCGGGCGGCGGGGCGGGCGCCTGGTGGCTGAACCGGGGCGGGGAGGTGTCGACCGCGGACGTGCCCCCGGCCGCGGCGACCCCCGAGGCCGCCTTCGTCTCGGCCGTCGACCTCGGGCCGGGCGAGGCCCCCGACCCCCTGTGGGGCCCGGTCGACGGGCCGGCGCCCGGGGACGAACCGCCCCTGCCGGTACGGGACGTGGTGGTCGTACGGGCGAAGGGCGGCGGCCTGCTCGCCCTGTCCGTCACGGACGGGACGGAGCGGTGGCGGGCGGAGGAGGTCGACGCGGGCGCCGGTTTCGTCTCCGTCGCGGACCGGATGGTCGTCGGCGTGGACGGGAGCGGCGCCCTGTGCGCGTTCGTCGCCTCCACCGGCCGGTCCGTCTGGCGGAGCGGGTCCGACGCGGCCGCCGTTCTCGCGTCGGACGGCACCCGCGTCTACCTGGTGACGAAGGAGAACGAGGTGCGGGCCGTCGACGCCTGGACCCCCGCCACCGCCTGGACCCGCCCCATGGCCTCGCCCCGCTCCCCGAACGGCCCCGCGCGGGCCCTCGTGGGCGAGGGGCGGCTCGTGGTCCACGGCAGGGACGGCAGGGTCACGGCCCTCGACACCGAGACGGGCGAGAAGGCCTGGGAGTTCACGGGTCACGGCACCGGCGGGCAGTTCCCGTCCCTCAGCGGCAACATCGTCTACCTCGGCGGCCCCACGCTGATCGCCCGCCGCGTCGACCGAGGCGACCTCCTCTGGAAGGAGGAGGCCGCGGACAAGGGGGTCGGCTGGGGCTCCCCCGTCGCGGACGGCTTCACCGTCTTCGCGGTCAACGCCGCCCGCGCCCACCGCTACAACAGCTCGTCGGCCTACCTCGGCGACGACAAGACGTGGCAGGTGGACCTGGAGGGCAAGGGCCCCGGCACGCTCGCTCCCCCGGCCGTGGAGGGCGCGACGGTCTGGCTCCACGCCCCCGACAGCAGCTACCTCAGGGCCGTCTACAAGGAGACCGGCACCCCCCTCTTCTCCGTCACCATGCCGGGCGGGGGCACCTACCGGATGGCGAGCGGAGGCAACCGCGTCTTCCTCGTCCGGGGCGGCCGGATCGCGGCGATGCCGGTGTACGGGGAGTGAGCGGGCCTCCTCCGTGCCGGTGCCGGTACGGAGGAGGTCCGGGCGGGTCCTACGCGTTGGGCGCCGCCACCGCCGCCTGGGGGCGGATCGGGAGGCGGTTGACCGGGCGGCCGGTGGCCGCGCGGACCGCCGCCGCGACCGCGGCGGGCGAGGTGACGACGGGGACGGCGCTCGCGGGCTTGGCGCCGAAGGGGGCCACCACGTCGCGCTCCTCGACCAGCTTCACGATCCGGACGTCCGGGGCGTCCAGGGAGGTCGGGAGGGCGTAGCCGGTGAAGTCCGGGTGGCGGACCAGGCCGCGGGCGGTGCGCAGGTTCTCGGTGAGGGCCGCGCCGACGCCCTGCGTGACGCCCGCCTCGATGCGGGTGGCGAGCTGGGCCGGGTTGAGGATCCGGCCGACGTCCTGGGCGACGGCCATCTCCACGACCCGTACGGCGCCGAGTTCGACGTCCACGTCCACGACCGCGCGGATCGCGCAGAACGCGAGGCCCACGAAGGCGTCGCCCTGGCCCGCGTCGTCCAGGGGTTCGGTGGGGTGGGGGCGGCACTGGGCGGTGGCCCACAGCTCCTTGCCGTCCATCGCCTCGGTGACCGTCGTGGACAGGACGCCGTCGTACGAGGTGATCTTGCCGTCGGTGATCTGGAGCAGTTCGGTGGACATGCCGAACTTGTGGGCGAGGGGCTGGAGGAGCTGGGTGCGGACCATCTTCGCGGCCCGCTCGACGGCCCCGCCCGAGACCCAGGTGTGCCGGCCGTGGGCGGCCGGTCCGGCGGGCGGCTGGTCGGTGTCGACGGGCGCGACGTGGACCTCGTCGATGCCCAGGGTCTCCTGCACGATCTGGCGGGCGAGCGTGGCGAAGCCCGAACCGGTGTCCACGGCCGAGCAGATGACCGTGGCCGCCCCGTCCGCGACCCGTACGGTCGCCGTCGAGACCTCGTCGGTGCCCTCCGCGCCGAGCATGTGGACCATGCCGAGCGCGTAGCCCACGCCCCGCCGCACCGCGCCGGGTTCGCCCGCGCCCTCGGGGCCGCCGGGCAGCAGCCACTCGCCCTCGGGGGTGTCCTTGGGCAGCGGCGGCAGCGGGAAGTCCCGTACGGCGGAGAGGAGTTCCGCGACCGGGGCCGGGCAGGTGACCGTCTGGCCGGTGGGCAGGAGGTCGCCGGTCGCCATGACGTTCCGCATGCGCAGCTCGGCCGGGTCCACGCCCAGTCTGGCCGCGAGCTTGTCCATCTGCGCCTCGTACGCGGCGCACACCTGCATGGCGCCCTCGCCCCGCACGTGGCCGGACGGCGGGTTGTTCGTGCGGACGGCCCAGCCCTCGACGAAGGCGTGCGGGACGACGTACGGGCCGCAGGCGAAGGCCACGGCCGCCGCCAGGGACTCGGACGAGGAGTCGGCGTACGCGCCGCCGTCGAGCAGGATCTGCGCCTCCACCTTCACCAGCCGCCCCTCCGCGTCCGCGTGGTGGCGGTAGCGCAGCAGGGTGGGGTGGCGGTGGGCGTGGCCGAGGAAGGACTCCTCGCGCGTGGCGGTGAGTTTGACCGGGCAGCCGGTGCGCAGCGCGAGCAGGCCCAGCGGGATCTGGAAGCCCGGGTCCTCGCGGTCGCCGGTGGCGCCCGGGACGCCGGTGACGACCAGTTTGACCTGCTCGGGCAGGAGGCCGAAGCAGGCGGCGGCCAGGTCGCGGTCGGTGTGCGGGTCGGTGGAGGCCGTGTAGAGCTCGACGCCGCCGTCGGGGCGCGGGACGGCGAGACCGGCCTCGGCGCCGATCGGCGCCGGGTCCTGGCGCCCGATCCGGTACAGGCCCTCGACGACGACCTCGCCGGTCGCCTCCGGGTCGCCGAAGCGGAGCGGGATGTGCCGGATCAGGTTCCCGTCGGGGTGCAGCGGCTCGGCCGCGAACGCCTTCTCCGGGTCGGTGACCGGTTCGAGGACCTCGTACTCGACGGCGATGGCGGCGGCGGCGAGCCGGGCCGTGTCGGGGTGGTCGGCGGCGACGGCCGCCAGGGCCTCGCCGTGGTGCCGGACCAGGTCGGAGGCGAAGACGGGCCGGTCCGCGACCCGGCGCCCGTAGGTGGCCGCGCCCGGCACGTCGGCGGCCGTCACCACGGCCCGTACGCCCGGCATGGCGACGGCGGCGGAGGTGTCGACCGAGACGATCCGGGCGTGCGGGTGCGGGGAGCGCAGGATCGCGGCCCACAGCAGGCCCTCGGCCCACAGGTCGGAGGCGTACGGGAAGGTGCCCTCCGCCTTCGCCCGGGAGTCGGCCTGCGGGAGGGAGGTGCCGAGGCCGTGGGGGGCCGGCTCCTGCCCGAAGGGACCGAGGGGTCCGGGGACGTCCGTGACCGTGGCCGTGGGAACGGCGGTGGTCGCGTCGCTGCTCACGCCTTGCCTCCGTCGTGCGGGTGCGGGATCTGGTGCGGGATGCGGGCGTCGTCGGCGCTCTCGGGCGCATGGGCCGCGGCACCGGCCTCGCGCTCGGCGACGACGTCCTTCACGGCTTCGAGGACGCCCCGGTAGCCGGAGCAGCGGCACAGGTTGCCGGCGAGCGCCTGGCGGGTCTCCAGTTCGGTGGGGGCGTGGTTGCCCTCCAGGAGGTCGTGCACGGTCATGCACATGCCGGGGATGCAGAAGCCGCACTGGACGGTGCCGCACCGGGCCATGGCCCGCTGCACGTCGGAGGGTTCGCCGTCGACCGCCAGGCCCTCGACCGTCCGCACCTCGCTCCCGGCGGCGGTCGCCGCGGGGACCAGGCAGGAGGCCACGAGCCGCCCGTCGACCTGCACGTTGCACGCGCCGCACTCGCCCTGCGAGCAGCCGTCCTTGGCCCCGGCGAGCCCGAGGCGCTCGCGCAGGACGTAGAGCAGCGACTCCCCGATCCAGGAACCGGTGACGGGCCGGTCCACGCCGTTGACCCGGAGGGCGTACGAGGTGTGGGGGTGCTCGTCGCTGTCGGTGGAGGCGTGCACCTCCGCCGCGACGGCGGGCACGGGTTCGGGAACGTCCGTGTCCAGGACGGTCTCCGCGCGGAGACCGGCGTCCGCACGGGGGGCGGCGTCCGCTTCGGGAGCGTCCGGTACGGGGGCGTCCTCCACGGCTCCGGGGGCGTCCTGCACGGCCTCCGTGGCCGCTTCGGGAGCCGGGTCCGCCCCGGGGGCGTCCGGGGCCCCGGGAGCGTCCTGTACGGCCTCCGGGGCCGCGTCCTCGGCGGCCTCGGCGGCCTCCGGCTCGGGCCCGGCCCCGGGCTCCGGCTCCTCCGGGAGCGCCCAGGGCGCGGGCGCGCCGCCCGGGAGGGTCGCCGGGGCCTCGGCGGGGATCTGCCACTGGCCCGTATCACCGGGGGCGGGCTCCGGGACGGGGGCGGGCTCCGCCGGCTCCGTGAAGCGCCACTCGGCCGTCGCGTGCGGGTCCTGCCCGCCGTACTCGGGCCGGTCGAAGGGCTCGGGCCGGACGAAGGGCTCGCCCTGCTGCTCGAAGTACTCGAAGCCGTTCCGGTCGCCCTCGAAGCCCTGGGGCCGCTCGTAGTCCTGGGGCTGCTCGAAGCCCTGCGGCTGCCCGGCCTCGTACCCCTGGTCCCGGCCCTGCCCGTAACCCCGTTCCGGCTCGTGGCTCCGGTCCTGGCCCTGCGCGTGCTCGAAGTACGGCCGTACCGGCTCCGCCTCCACCGGCGGGTGGGCCGGCCAGCTGCCGGTGGCCGCCGGGTCGGTCGCCGGGGGCGGGACGAGCGGCTGGAGCGGGGTGATCATCGGCGGCACGTAGTCGTGGCCGGGCGCCTCCAGGGGGACGCCGTCCAGCATGAAGTCCGGCGGGAGCTGCACGAAGGCGGTCGCGTCGCCGTCGTAGCCCTCGCTCTTCGGGATCGGCTCCCAGCCGCCCTGGTTGCCCTGCTGTTCGTCGCTGCTCACGCGAGTGCCCTCCCCAGTGCCCGTCGGGCGAGTGCGGCGACGGTGCGCCGCAGGTGCAGTACGGCCGGGGGCAGCTGCTCGCCCCCTTGCGGGTCCGGGATGCAGGCGGCGGCGACGTACTCGCCGAACGCCGTCAGCGCCTCCGGCGCGAGCCCCCGGTCGTTGTCCCAGTCCACCAGCGAGGCGATCCAGCGCTCGGCCTCCAGGGGGCGCAGCGGCATTGGCGCGACGGCGCCGACCGCGCAGCGCACCCCGCGCCGGGCCGGGTCGAGGACGACGGCGACGGAGGCGGTGGCGCGGGCCGGGCCGGTGCGGCCGGTGGCCTTGAGGAAGACCTGCGGGGCGTGGAGCAGCGGCACCCGGACGAAGCCCACGAGTTCGCCGGGGGCGAGCAGGTCGCGGCCCGCGAGCAGGTGGGAGACGGGGATCTCGCGGCTGCCGAGCGGCCCGAGGACGACGAGGTCGGCCTCCAGGGCGGCGAGGACGGGCAGCGAGTCGCCGGTGGGCGCGGCGGTGACGACGTTGCCGCCGAGGGTGCCGGCGTTGCGGATCTGCGGCGGCCCGGCCGCGCGGGCGGCGGCGGCGAGGGCCGGGATGAGGGCGGCGAAGTCGGGGCGGCCCATGCGCGCGTGGGTGAGGCCGGCGCCGAGGAGGGCGTGGCCGTCCTGGTACTGCCAGCCGCGGATCTCGTTGATGCGGCTCAGGCCGACGAGCCCGGCGGGCCTGAGCTGGCCCTTGTTGACGGCGGCCATGAGGTCGGTGCCGCCGGCGACGGGGACGGCCGCCGGCATGGCCGTGAGCGCCGCGACGGCCTCGTCGAGCGAGGCGGGCAGCGTCACGGCCTGCGCCGTCTGTGGTGCGTGCGTGGTCAACCCGCTGCCCCTTCCCGGTGTCCCGGCGGTCCCCGACTGTGCCCGGCCGTCGCGCCTGCGTGTGGGCGTACCGTACGTGCTCACAGGCCGGACGTGGCAACTCTGGCACATCTTCCGAGCCGTCCGGCGCGAGGGTCCGCGAAGGACTGTTCCGTCCGGGACGTCCCGGGAGCGGCGGGGAGTTCCGTTTCGCCGCTCTTGGGCGGCGGGGTTCGCCGCTCCCGGGTGACGGGGCCGCGAAGGGCCTCACACGTTCGGGGGCGTTCCCTCCAGGGGCCTGCCGAGGACCCCGGGGCGCCGCTGCCGGGGCAGGGGTCCGGCGGGGGGCCGGTAGTCGACGCCGAGGGCGTCCAGGCGCCGGTAGTGGGTGTCCATGCGGCGCTCGAAACCGGTGTAGTCGCGCTCCTCGGGGGCGGGGAGCGCGGACCAGGCGACCTCGGCGAAGGCGGCGAGGCGGGGGAAGACCTGGTAGTCGACGCGGGAGCGGTTCTCCATCACCTCGGTCCAGACGTTGGCCTGCGTTCCCAGGACGTGGGCGGCGGCCTCCGCGGAGAGGCCGGGCGGGACGGGCTCGAAGCGGTAGACGTCCTCCAGGGTCCGGACGTATCCGATGGGCATCGGCTCGTCCTCGCCGGGCGCCTGGCGGTGGTCCAGGTAGACGTGCTGCTCGGGGCACATGACGACGTCGTGCCCGGCCTCCGCGGCGGCGATCCCGCCCGCGTAGCCGCGCCAGGAGGAGACGGCCGCGCCCTCGGCGAGTCCGCCCTCCAGGATCTCGTCCCACCCGATCAGACGGCGTCCGCGGGCGGTGAGCCAGCGGTCGAAGTGGCGGACGAACCAGGACTGCAGCCCGTCCTCGTCGGCGAGGCCGAGTTCCCTCATGCGGGCCTGGGCGGCCGGGGAGGCCTTCCACTGGTCCTTGGGGCACTCGTCGCCGCCGACGTGCACGAAGGGGGACGGGAAGAGCTCCAGGACCTCCTCGAAGACGCCCTCGTAGAAGCGGAGGACCTGTTCGGTGGGGGCGAGGACGTTCGGGTTGACGCCCCAGGTGTCCCAGACGGTGAGCGCGGCGGTGTCGACGACGTCGGTGTTGCCGAGTTCGGGGTACGCGGCGATGGCGGCCTGCGAGTGGCCGGGGAGGTCGATCTCGGGGACGACCGTGATGTGCCGCTCGGCGGCGTACGCGACGATCTCGCGGATGTCGTCCCGGGTGTAGAAGCCGCCGTGCGGGGTGTCGGTCCAGAGCGGCGAGGCCCGGTGGCCCCACTTGCTGCGGGCCCGCCAGGAGCCGACCTCGGTGAGCCGGGGGTGGCGCTCGATCTCGATGCGCCAGCCCTGGTCGTCGGTGAGGTGGAAGTGGAAGACGTTCAGCTTGTGGGCGGCGAGGAGGTCGAGCAGGCGCAGGACGTCGTCCTTGGCCGTGAAGTGCCGGGAGACGTCGAGCATGAGGCCGCGCCAGCCGAACCGCGGGGCGTCCTCGATCGTCTGCGCCACCAGGGCCGCGACCGGCTTCTCCTTCACGGGCGCCTTGCGGAAGGCCTCGGGGCCGAGGAGCTGGCGGAGGGTCTGGGCGCCCCAGAAGACGCCGGCCGGACCGCCTCCGGTGATCACGGCGACCCGGTTCGTCAGGACGTCGAGCCGGTACGCCTCGGGGGCGAGGGTGTCGTCGATCCGCAGCCGGACGCTGTTGGTGGCGTTCCCGTCGTCGGTGCTCCGCAGCGGGAGCGCGAGGGCGGCGCCGAGCGCGGTCCGCAGCCAGCGCTCGGTGTCCTCGGTGCCGGGGGCGGCGCACAGGGTCGTCCGGCGGTCGAGGAGGAAGCCGCAGCGGTACGGCCCCTCGACCGACAGGGGCGCCGGGATCAGGTCCATGGGGTGGGTCATCGCGTCAGTCCTTCACCGCCCCGCCGAGGCCCGAGACCAGGCGGCGCTGTACGAGTACGAAGAAGACGAGCACCGGGACGGTCATCACGGTCGAACCGGCCATGATGCCTCCCCAGTCGTTCTCGTCGGGCTTGAAGAAGACGAGCAGGGCCATGGGCAGCGTCGACTGCGAGGTGTCGCTGATGAGGAACGACTTCGCGAAGAGGAAGTCGTTCCAGGTGGAGATGAACGAGAAGACGCTGGTGGCGACCAGGCCCGGGAAGACCAGCGGGAAGAGGATCTGCCACAGGAACCGGGTGCGGCTCGCGCCGTCGATCTGCGCCTGCTCCTCCAGGGCCTCCGGAACCGCCCGCACGAAGCCGCGCAGCATCCAGATCGCGAACGGCAGGGAGAACGCGATGTGCGGCAGGATCAGTGAGCCGAGGGTGTTGAGCTGCCCGAAGTCCCGCATGAGGAAGAACATCGGGATGGTCAGCGCCTCGACGGGCACCATCTGGGCGACCAGGAACATGATCAGGAGCGTCGTCCGGAACCTGAACCGGAACCGGGTGACGGCGGTCGCCGCGAGGAAGGCGATGAGCGCGGAGGCGAGGACGACCGTGACCGCCACGATCAGCGAGTTGAGGAAGTAGCGGCCGAAGTCCTGCTGTTCGAAGACGCGCCGGAAGGAGTCCAGGGACGGCGAGAGCGTCCACGGGCGCGGGTTCGTGGACTGGATCTCGCCGGCCGGCTTGAGGGCCGAGAGGACCATCCAGTACAGCGGGAAGGCGGTGGCGGCGGCGGCGAGGAGCGCGGCGGCCTCGGCGGCGAGGCGCCCGGGGCGCCTGACGCCCGGTGTCCGGAGGGCACTCACAGTTCTTCTCCCTGGCGTCGCAGCAGGCGCAGGTAGACGAGCGTCACGGCCAGCAGGATCAGCAGCATGACGACGCCGATCGCCGAGCCCAGGCTGTACTGGGACGAGGCGAAGGCCTTCTGGTAGGCGTACACGTTGAGGACGAGGTTCTGGCCGGCGATGCCGCCGCCGTTCGTCATCACGTAGATCTGGGTGAAGAGCTTGAAGTCCCAGATGATCGACTGGATCGTGACGACGACCAGGATGGGCCGGAGCATCGGCGCCAGGACCGAGCGCCAGATCCGCCACTGCGAGGCGCCGTCGAGGGCGGCGGCCTCCAGGACCTCGGTCGGGACGGCCCGGATGCCCGCGTAGACGGTGACCATCACGAACGGGAAGGAGCACCAGACGACTTCGAGCAGGACGAGGGCGAAGGCGCTGTACCGCCCGTACGTCCAGGAGAAGTCGCCGAGTCCGAGGAGCCGGTTGACGGGGCCGAAGTCGGGGTCGAAGAGGAAGACCCAGACGGTGGAGCCGGTGACGGCGGGGGTGGCCCAGGCGCCGAGCGCGGCCAGCATCAGGACGAGCCGGGGCAGGGCACGCACGCGCGTGAGGAGGACCGCGAGGGCGCAGCCGACGGCGAGGGTGGTGACGACGCAGGCGGCGGCGAAGACGACGGTGGCGAGGAGGACCTGCCGGAACTGGGGGTCGGAGAAGAGCGTCGCGTAGTTCCCGAACCCCTGGAACGAGGTGGGTTCGCCGCCGCTGACCTGGGCCTGGGTGTACTCCAGGAAGGAGATCAGGCCCAGTTGGTAGACGGGGTAGACGAGGAGCGCGCCGAGGACGACGAGGGCGGGCAGCAGGTAGAGCCAGGGGGTCCAGGCGCCGGGGCGCCGGGGGCCGCGGGTCCCGGGTGCGGGGCCCGCGGCCGCTGCGGGCCGCTTCTCGACGGGCGGGGTGAGCTGGGTGGTCATGGGGGTCAGCCGGCCGGCGCGAAGGCCGCGTCCATCTTCTTCGCGGCGTCGTCCGCCGCCGCCTTGGCGTCCTTACGGCCGCTGACGATCTCCTGGAACATCGTGGGCAGGACGAGGGAGGCGTCGATCTGCCCCCAGCCGGGGGACGCGGGGACGAACTTGGTGCCGGCGGCGAGGGTGTCGGTGAAGGGCTTCACGAAGGGCTGCCGCTGGGCGGCGGCGGCGCGCGTGTCGGTGTACGTGGGCAGGAAGCCCATCGCGTCGAAGAGCCGGCCCTGGGTCTCCTTGCCGGTGAGGGACTTGAGGAGGTCGACGGCGAGGGTGCGGCGCGAGGTGCTCTTGAGGACGCCGATGTTGTTGCCGCCGGCGAAGGCGGGGGCGATCGAGCCGGGGGTGGTGCCGGGCAGCGGGACGACGGCGTACTTGCCCTTCACGGTGCCGGCCTCGACGGCCGCGTGGCTGAAGTCGCCGCCGATGGCCATGCCGGCCTTGCCGGAGGCGAAGGCGGTGACGGTGGCGTTGCCGCCCATCTGGGCGCACTTGGCGGCCGGGCAGTTGTCGTCGCCGAAGAGCGAGGTGTACGTGGTGATGCCCTTGAGGGCTTCGGGGCTGTTGACGGCGGCCTTGTACGAGTCGCCCCGCGCGGTGGCGAGTTCGCCGCCGGCGGCCCAGACGAAGGGCATGGCGCCGTAGGTGTAGGCGCCGCCGACGGCGATGCCGTACAGCTCGGGCCTGGCCTTGCGGATCTTCTTGGCGGTCTCGACGAGTTCGGCCTGGGTCTTGGGGGCCGTCAGGCCCAGCTCCCGGAAGACGTCGGTGCGGTAGTAGAGGGCGCGGATGCCGACGAAGAAGGGGGCGCCGTAGACCTTGCCGCCGACGGTGACGGACTGGCGGGCGGTGGGGTCGGTGTCCTCGGTCTGGTCCCAGGCGGCGAACTCGGCGCTGATGTCGGCGAGGCCGCCGTCCTTGACGTACCCGGCGGTGTCGGTGTTGCCGTACTCGATGAGGTCGGGGGCCGACTCGGGGTCGTTGAAGGCGGCCTTGACGCGCTGGGCGCGGGTCTCGACGGGGATGTACTCGACCTCGACCTTCGCGCCCTTGTTGCGCTGCTCGAAGGCGGCGACGGCCTCCTCGACGACCTTCTCCTTGGGCTTGTTGCTCACCTCCTGGAAGAGCCAGACGCGCAGGGTGCCGCTCTTCTCGTCCGTCGCGGCCTTCCCGTCCGAGGTCTGGGGCGCGCAGGCGGTGGCGGTCAGACCGGCCAGCAGGAGCGCGGCGGCCGGGGCGGTGACGCGAACAGGAAGCTTCATGGCGGTTCCCCTCCAGGTGCGTGCGTTGCAGTATGCGCAATGAGCGTTTCGTGCTGCACAACACGCGTGAGGCTAGGCGGACTCCGGGCGGGCCGACAAGAGGTCTCGACCACCTCAACCACTCCGTGACCGGGGAAAGCACCCTGCGCAACGGGGGGACCCCCGGACGACCCGGAAAAACGGGACGGCCCCCGCCGCGCGCGCCGAAGCACGCACGACGGGGGCCGTCACCGGATCTCCCCGGCGTCGGGACCTGACTTACTTGTCCTTGCCGCCCTTGTCCTTGTCGCCGCCGCCGGCGCCCATGGAGTCGTAGATCTCCTTGCACATCGGACAGACCGGGTACTTCTTGGGGTCGCGCCCCGGTACCCAGACCTTTCCGCACAGCGCCACGACGGGCGTGCCGTCCAGGGCGCTCGCCATGATCTTGTCCTTCTGGACGTAATGGGCGTAGCGCTCGTGGTCGCCGTCACCGTGGGACACCTGCGGCGTCGGCTCGACGAGGGTCCCCGTACCTGCCCCGCGCTCGGGCTCAAGAGTGCTCATAACCGCCAAGGGTACTGAAAGCCGGGCCTTCGTTTGCGGGACGGGTCGCACCCGGTCGCGGGACGGGTCGCACCCGACTGCGGGGACGGGTCGCACCCGGTCGCGGGGACGGGTCGCCCTCAGTTCAGGGACGGGTCGTCCGGATACGTCGCGACCATGGCGAGCTCCCCGCGCTGCCGCCGCAGCACCTGCCGCCAGAGCGTCTCGGGCGTCGGCGAGGAGGCGTCGCCGGGCTCCGAATCGACCACGTACCAGGCCCCGTCGCCCAGCTCCGCCTCCAGCTGGCCGGGCCCCCAGCCCGCGTACCCGGCGAAGATCCGCAGCGAGCCGAGGGCCGGCCCCAGCAGCTCGGGCGGGGTCTCCAGGTCGACCACGCCGATCGCCCCGTGCACCCGCCGCCAGCCGAGCGGCCCCTCGTCGCCGGGGATCACGGCGATGCCGAGGGCCGCGTCGAGGGAGACGGGACCGCCCTGGAAGACCACGCCGGGCTCGCCGGCGAGGTCCGCCCAGGAGGCGAGGACGTCACCGACGGTGACCGGCGTCGGCCGGTTGAGGACCACGCCGAGCGAGCCCTCGTCGTCGTGGTCGAGCAGCAGCACCACCGCGCGGTCGAAATTCGGGTCCGCGAGGGCGGGGGTGGCCACGAGCAGCCGTCCTGTGAGCGAGGACACCTCGGTCATGCGAGACATGATCCCGCATCTTCGGCGTTCGCGTGGCCCGTCGGGCGCGAACGCCGCAAGGCCGCGAGCCGCCGCAGTTCAGAGGGGACGGGGCGGGGCGGCGCGGGTGGGCCGCCGGGGCAACCGGACGGTGACGCTCCGCAAGAGCGCGCGAACGGAGGGTGTTGTGCCGGATTCATTACGTCTGAGGGGTCCCCCCGAGCATCCGAACGAGGTTCCATGGCCCCTTACCCTTTTCACTGGCCACCCGTCGGACCCACTTTCGGAACGCGAGATTCATGACCGGCACAGACAGCCATGACGTACTGCTTGTCCACGGCGGCACCCCGCTGGAGGGCGAGATCCGCGTCCGCGGCGCGAAGAACCTCGTGCCCAAGGCGATGGTCGCCGCCCTGCTCGGCAGCGGACCCAGTCGCCTGCGCAACGTGCCAGACATCCGTGACGTCCGCGTGGTCCGCGGACTGCTCCAGTTGCACGGAGTGACGGTCCGTCCGGGCGACGAGCCCGGCGAGCTCGTCCTCGACCCGACGCACGTCGAGTCCGCGAACGTCGCCGACATCGACGCCCACGCCGGCTCGTCCCGCATCCCGATCCTCTTCTGCGGCCCGCTGCTCCACCGCCTCGGCCACGCCTTCATCCCGGGCCTGGGCGGCTGCGACATCGGCGGCCGGCCCATCGACTTCCACTTCGACGTGCTGCGCCAGTTCGGCGCGACCATCGAGAAGCGGGCGGACGGGCAGTACCTGGAGGCCCCGCAGCGCCTTCGCGGCTGCAAGATCCGGCTGCCGTACCCCTCGGTCGGCTCGACCGAGCAGGTGCTGCTCACGGCGGTGCTCGCGGAGGGCGTCACCGAGCTGTCCAACGCGGCCGTGGAGCCCGAGATCGAGGACCTGATCTGCGTCCTGCAGAAGATGGGCGCGATCATCTCCATGGACACCGACCGGACCATCCGGATCACCGGTGTCGACAGGCTCGACGGCTACACCCACCGGGCGCTCCCGGACCGCCTGGAGGCGGCCTCCTGGGCGTCGGCGGCGCTGGCCACCGGCGGCAACATCTACGTGCGCGGCGCCCAGCAGCGCTCGATGATGACCTTCCTCAACACGTACCGGAAGGTCGGCGGCGCCTTCGAGATCGACGACGACGGCATCCGCTTCTGGCACCCGGGCGGCTCGCTCAACGCGATCGCCCTGGAGACGGACGTGCACCCCGGCTTCCAGACCGACTGGCAGCAGCCGCTGGTCGTGGCCCTGACGCAGGCCTCCGGGCTCTCCATCGTCCACGAGACGGTGTACGAGTCCCGGCTCGGCTTCACCTCGGCGCTGAACCAGATGGGCGCGCACATCCAGCTGTACCGCGAGTGCCTGGGCGGCTCGGACTGCCGCTTCGGCCAGCGGAACTTCCTGCACTCGGCGGTCGTGTCGGGCCCGACCCGGCTGCAGGGCGCCGACCTGGTCATCCCCGACCTGCGCGGCGGCTTCTCGTACCTGATCGCGGCGCTGGCGGCCCAGGGCACCTCGCGGGTCCACGGCATCGAGCTGATCAACCGCGGCTACGAGAACTTCATGGAGAAGCTGGTCGAGCTCGGCGCCAAGGTCGAGCTGCCGGGCAGCGCGCTGGTCTAGCGACGGCCCCACGGACCTCTGTACGGCCCCACGCACACGCGTGGGGCCGTACAGCGCGTTCCGGAGGGCATCCGAGGGCATCCGAGGGCGTCCGAGGGCGTCGGCGGGCGTCCGAGGGCGTCGGAGGGCATCTGACGGGCGAACGAAAGGGCGGCCACCCCTGGACCGGGGTGGCCGCCCTTTGCTCGCCTACAGGCCGCTTACTTGCCCTTGGCGGCTTCCTTGAGCTTCGAGCCCGCGGAGACCTTCACGCTGTAGCCGGCCGGGATGTTGATCGGGTCGCCGGTCTGCGGGTTACGAGCGGTGCGAGCGGCACGGTGGGTGCGCTCGAAGGTCAGGAAGCCGGGGATGGTGACCTTCTCATCGCCCTTGGCGACGACCTCGCCGACGGTCTCGGCGAGAGCGGCCAGCACGGCGTCGGCGTCCTTGCGGGTCACCTCGGCACGGTCGGCCAGGGCGGCCACCAGCTCACTGCGGTTCATGTTGTTACTCCCGTGTTCTTCTTGCCTGTGAGGCGTGCCACGCGGCGGAAGCCGCGCGATTGGGTACAGCGAAGCCGATGCTGCCAGGGCCTTCGGACAGTCCCCGGACCCGGGTCACATGGACAGACCCTCGCGCCCAAACACGCATCCTGCCCCCACCAGCGGCGGGAACGCCAATCCGGCACCCCCGCGGGTCGGGGGAAAAGCCCCGGAACCCCGCGGCGGTGACGCTCTGTCGACTCCCCGCGAACCACGCGGAGTCGAAAAGCAACCCTAAAGGCGGGTTTACGCCACCGCGAATCGCGACGCGCCGTCAGAGCGGGGCCGGGGTACGTGTCGAAGCGGGGTCGGGGGCAGCGTCGGAACGGGGCCGGGGGGCAGCGTCAGAGCGCGGCCGGGGACGCGCCGCCGCCCGCCGCCTTCGCCGCGGTGCGGACCGCCCCGGCGACCGCGCCCGCGACCTTGTCGTTGAAGACCGACGGGATGATGTAGTTCGGGTTCAGCTCGTCCTCGGTGACCACGTCGGCGAGGGCCGCGGCGGCCGCCAGCATCATGTCCGTGTTGACCGTGCGGGACTGGGCGTCGAGCAGGCCGCGGAAGACGCCCGGGAAGACCAGGACGTTGTTGATCTGGTTGGGGAAGTCCGAGCGGCCGGTGGCGACGACGGCGGCCGTCTGGCGGGCGACGGCCGGGTCCACCTCCGGGTCGGGGTTCGCGAGCGCGAACACGATGGCGCCCTCCGCCATGGCGGCGACGTCCTCGCCGTCGAGCAGGTTCGGGGCCGAGACGCCGATGAAGACGTCCGCGCCCGCGACGGCCTCCCTGAGGGTGCCGGTGACGCCCTCCGGGTTGGTGTTGTCCGCGATCCAGCGCAGCGGCGAGTCGGCCGGGGCCTCGACCAGGTCCTCGCGGTCGGCGTGGACGACGCCCTTGATGTCGGCGACGACGGCGTGCTTGACGCCCGCCGCGATCAGGAGCTTCAGGATGGCCGTACCGGCCGCGCCGGCGCCGGACATGACGACCCGTACGTCACCGATGCCCTTGCCGACCACGCGCAGGGCGTTGGTGAGGGCGGCGAGGACGACGATGGCGGTGCCGTGCTGGTCGTCGTGGAAGACCGGGATGTCCAGGGCCTCGCGCAGCCGGGCCTCGATCTCGAAGCAGCGGGGCGCGGAGATGTCCTCCAGGTTGATGCCCGCGAAGCCGGGGGCGATGGCCTTGACGATCGCGACGATCTCGTCGCTGTCCTGGGTGTCCAGGCAGATCGGCCAGGCGTCGATGCCGGCGAAGCGCTTGAAGAGGGCGGCCTTGCCCTCCATGACGGGCAGGGCGGCCTTGGGGCCGATGTTGCCGAGGCCGAGGACGGCGGAGCCGTCGGTGACGACCGCGACGGAGTTGCGCTTGATGGTGAGGCGGCGGGCGTCCTCGGGGTTCTCGGCGATCGCCATGCAGACCCGGGCGACGCCGGGGGTGTAGATCATGGAGAGGTCGTCGCGGTTGCGGATGGGGTGCTTGGACGCCATCTCGATCTTGCCGCCGAGGTGCATCAGGAAGGTGCGGTCGGAGACCTTGCCGAGGACGACGCCCTCGATGCCGCGCAGCTGCTCCACGATCAGGTCGGCGTGGGCCGTGGAGGTCGCGGCGATGGTGACGTCGATGCGGAGCTTCTCGTGGCCGGAGGCGGTCACGTCGAGGCCGGTGACGGAACCGCCGGACGACTCCACCGCCGTGGTGAGCTGGGAGACCGCGGTCCCGCTCGCGGGAACCTCCAGCCGGACCGTCATCGAGTACGAGACGCTGGGCGCCGTTGCCATGGCCGAGTTCCTCTGCTTTCCCTGAGCTTCGTTGCTACGCCGCCCCGGCTGGTTGCCCGGCGGCGCCCTCCGATGGTCGCACCTACCGGCGAGTAGCAGGTAATGCGGTCATTTTGTTTTCGGAAAGTAGTTTCCACCATACGAGAGGGATCCGGGAAACAGAAGAGGTCCCCGCCACCAGGGGTGACGGGGACCTCAACTTCGTAGCTACGTACTAGGTGGCACCGACCCGCCATGCTCGCCTCGCGGCAAGTGGTCCCTCTGAGGGACGAAGGTTGGGCCCGGGGGCTTGGATCGGGCCGGTGCCACACCCAGGCTAACAAACCACTCCCGATAGTGATTCCAGCGCCACAGGTTGACCTGAAACCGGCCATGGGGCGGCCGGCCTGCCACGGGGGGAGCCGGCCGCCCCGGGGACGGCCGGCCGGGGGTCTCAGTCCCGCAGCAGGTCCGGCACGCCCTCCGCGTCCGGCAGGTCGCCGGCCCCCGCGACCACCGTGAGCTGCTGCGTCGCCCGGGTCAGGGCCACGTAGAGCACCCGCAGGCCGGCCGGGGACTCGTCCGCGATCTCGGCGGGCGAGACGACCACCGTGGCGTCGTACTCCAGGCCCTTCGCCTCCAGGGAGCCGAGCGCCACCACCCGGTCGCCCAGCTCCGCGAGCCAGCGGGCGGCCTCCTCGCGCCGCCGCATGGCGACGACGACGCCGACCGTGCCCTCCACCTGTTCGAGCAGCCGTCGCGCCTCGAAACGTACGGTTTCGGCCAGATCCGCGTCCCCGGCGCCCTCCGGGACCGCGACGAACCGGGGCTCGACGCCGGTCGAGCGGACCGCGCGCGGTGACTCCTTGCCCGGCATGGCGAGGGCGAGGACCTTGGCGGCCAGCTCGGCGATCTCGGCCGGGTTGCGGTAGTTCACGGTCAGCTCGAAGCGGCGGCGCGGCCGGGAGCCGAGCGCCTCGTCCCGGGCCTCGGCGGCCTCGTCCGGGTCGGACCAGGAGGACTGGGCCGGGTCCCCGACCACCGTCCAGGTGGCGTGCCGGCCGCGCCGCCCGACCATCCGCCACTGCATGGGCGTGAGGTCCTGGGCCTCGTCCACGATCACGTGCGCGTACTCGGTGCGCTCCGCCGCCAGCCGCTCGGCCCGCTCCCGCTGGCTCTCCTCCCGCACCGGCATCAGCTCCTCCAGACCCGTGAGCTGGTCCAGCGGGTCGTACTCCCGCTTCCTCCGGGGCCGGGCCGGGGCGCCGAGCAGGGTGTTCAGCTCGTCCAGGAGCGCCACGTCGTGGACGGAGAGCTCGGGGCGGCGCAGCGAGCGGGCGAGCCTGCGGACCTCGCCCGGGTTGAGGATCCGGCGGGCCCAGCGGCCGAGCCGCCGCTCGTCGGCCATCGCACCGAGGACCTGCCGGGGGGTCAGCTCGGGCCACCAGGCGTCCAGGAAGGAGAGGAAGGAGTCCTCGGTGGAGACGTCCTCGTCGAAGGAGGAGCGCAGCTCGGCGGCCAGCTCGGGGTCGCTGTGCCGGCCGGCCGCGCCGGACCTGGCGTACAGCGCGTCGAGCAGCAGCCGGCGGGCGCGGGGGCGGAGCAGGTTGACGGGGGCGGTACCGCCGAGGACGTTGTGGCGGATGCGCCGCAGCTCGTCGGCCTCCAGCTCCAGGCGGCGCCCGAAGGCGACGACCCGCAGCCGGGTCGGGGTGCCGGCGTCCTCCCCCGCACCGGGCTGCCGGTCCTTCGGCGCGGGGGTCTCCAGGGCGCCCCGGGCGGCCTTGCGGAGCACAGCGAGCATCCGGGAGGAGCCCTTGATCCGGGCCACGGCCGGATCGTCGTACGCGGTGGCCTCGGCGCCGTCGACCAGCGAGCCGACCGCGCGGATGGCGACCTGGCCCTCCTCGCCGAGGGAGGGCAGGACGCCCTCGGTGTACGAGACGAGGAGCGGGGTCGGGGAGACGATCAGGATGCCGCCCGCGTACCGCCGCCGGTCCTGGTAGAGCAGGTACGCGGCCCGGTGCAGGGCCACGGCGGTCTTGCCGGTGCCGGGGCCGCCCTCCACGTACGTCACGGAGGCGGCGGGCGCCCGGATGACGAGGTCCTGCTCGGCCTGGATGGAGGAGACGATGTCCCGCATGGTGTGGCCGCGGGCCTGGCCGAGGGCGGCCATCAGGGCGCCGTCGCCGATGACGGGCAGCTCGCGCCCGCCGAGCGTGGCCCGCAGCTCGGGGCGCATCAGGTCGTCCTCGACGCCGAGGACCCGCCGGCCCTTGGACCGGATGACCCGGCGGCGCACGACCCGGCCGGGGTCCACGGGGGTGGACCGGTAGAAGGGCGCGGCGGCGGGCGCGCGCCAGTCGATGACGAGCGGCGCGTAGTCGGAGTCGAGGACCCCGATGCGGCCGATGTGGAGGGTCTCGCCGATGTCGGCGGTGTTGTCGGGGCGTACGGCGTCCTCGGCGGGCTCGACGGAGGTGTAGGCGCCGTCGGGCCCCTTCTTCCCGTCCTTCCCGTACAGCAGGTCGATCCGTCCGAAGAGGAAGTCCTCGAACTCGTTGTTGAGCCGGTTGAGGTGGATGCCGGCCCGGAAGACCTGGGCGTCGCGCTCGGCGAGCGCGCCGGGCGTGCCGACCTGTCCGCGCTTGGCGGCGTCGTCCATCAGGAACTCCGCCTCGTGGATCTTCTCCTCCAGCCGGCGGTAGACCTGGTCAAGATGCTCCTGCTCGACACCGATCTCACGGTCCCTGACCGTGTCCACGGCTTCCTGCGCGGCCACCTAAGGCCCCCTTCTCACGTGCACTGGGCAGCCGTCGAGCGTACGCCACCGGAAGCCGCCGTGTCAGGCGGGCGGGGGGTCGTCGTGCAGGAGCCGCTGGAAGAGGTGGTGGTCGCGCCACGCGCCGTCGATGTGGAGCAGCCGGGGAGCGGTCCCGATCCGGGTGAAGCCGCTCTTGGCGAGGACCCGCTGGGAGGCGTGGTTGTCGAGGAGGGTCCCGGCCTCGACGCGGTGCAGCCCGAGGTCGTCTCGGGCGGCCCGGCAGGCCTCCGCGACGAGCGCGGTGGCCAGGCCGTGCCCGGCGTGGTGCGGGTCGATCCAATACCCGAGGGAGGCGCTGCGGAGGGGCCCGAGGACGATCCCGGAGAGCGTGGCGACGCCCGTGATCTCGTCCCCGTCGACGGCGAACCACCGCACCCCGCCGTCCGCGAGCCGTTCGGCCTGTCCCTCGACGGTGTAGTACCGCTCGGCCCGGTACGGCTCCCACGGCTTCATGTACTCCCGGTTCCGCACCACCGCCCTGGCGAGGGCGGGGGCGTCGGCGGGGACTGCGGGGCGGATGCGGGGGCCTTCGGCGGTCATGCGCGTACGGTAGCGGGCCACCCGGCTCCGGAGCCCCGTCCCCTACCCGTCGTACTTGTCGTCCGCCGCCGGGTCCAGGGCGAGCCGGTAGCCCCGCTTCACCACCGTCTGGATCAGCTTCGGGGTGCCGAGGGCGGTGCGGAGGCGGGCCATGGCCGTCTCCACCGCGTGTTCGTCGCGGCCCGCGCCCGGCAGGGCGCGCAGCAGGTCGGCGCGGGAGACGACCCAGCCGGGGCGGCGGGCCAGAAGGCCGAGGAGGGCCATGCCGGCGGGCGGGACGGGGCGCAGGGCGCCGTCGACGAGGACGGCGTGGCCGCGCACCTCCACGCGGTGCCCGGCCACCGGCAGGACCCGGGCGCGGGCGGGCAGCTCGGTGCAGAGGACCTGGACGAGCGGCCCGAGCCGGAAGCGCTCCGGCTGGTACGTGTCGATCCCCTCCGCCTGGAGCGGCAGCGCGGTCACGGGCCCCACGCACACCGCGAGCACGTCGTGCCGCAGCGCCGCGACGAGCTCCGCCCGTACGCCCTTCTCCCCGGCCCGGGAGAGCAGCGAGGCGGCGGCCGGGGCGCTGGTGAAGGTCACCGCGTCCACGCCCCCGGCGAGGACCGCGTCGAGGAGCCGGTCGAGCGGGCCGGTGTCCTCCGGCGGCATCCAGCGGTAGACGGGGACGCCGACGACCTCGGCGCCGCCCTCCGTCAGCGCCTCCACGAAGCCGGGCAGCGGCTCCCCGTGCAGCTGGAGCGCGATCCGGCGGCCGGCCACCCCCTCCGCGAGGAGCCGGTCGAGGACCTCGGCCATGGACTCCGAGGACGGCGACCAGGACTCGGTGAGTCCGGCGGCCCGTACGGCCCCCTTGACCTTCGGCCCCCGGGCGAGGAGTTCGACGTCCCGCAGGACGGCGAGGAGCTCCTCGCCGTACCCCCAGCCGTCGGCGGCCTCGACCCAGCCCCGGAAGCCGATCGCCGTGGTGGCGACGACGACGTCCGGGGCGTGGCCGATGAGGTCCTTGGTGGCGGCGAGGAGTTCGGTGTCGTCGGCGAGCGGCACGATCCGCAGGGCGGGCCCGTGGACGACGGCGGCGCCGCGCCGGCGCAGCAGGGCGATGAGTTCGTCCGCGCGCCGTGCCGCGGTGACGCCGACGGTGAAGCCGGCGAGGGGGCCGTGTTCTTGCTCGTCCATGGACGCAGAGCCTGACGGGGACGCGTGACGGACGCGGTTCGCCCGTATTTCCTGGTCGTTACGGTCCGTGCCGGGCACCGTGGATCACACCTTCGCGTAACCGGGCCGGGGCTCCGGCTCCGTGACGGCCTCGGCGGTCTCGGGCACGGCCGCCGGACGCCGAAGGTATACCGCCCGGGTGACCGCCATGCAGGCCGCGTAGAAGACGAGGAAGGCGACGAAGGCGGCGGTGCCGGTGCCGGAGGTCTGGAAGGACTGGCGGAAGGCCAGGTTGATGCCGAGCCCGCCGAGCCCGCCGACCGCCCCGATGATGCCCATGGACGCGCCGGAGAGGCGTCGGCCGTACGCCTCGGCGGCCTCGCCCGCGAGCCCCTTCCGGTGCCCCTGGGCGAGGAAGATCGCCGGGATCATCTTGAACGTGGAGCCGTTGCCGAGGCCGCTGAGGACGAAGAGGCAGACGAAGCCGGCGAGGAAGACGGCGAGCGACTCGATCACGGAGGCGTAGATCACCACGGAGGTCGCCGCGGCCATCGCGGCGAAGGTCCACAGGGTGATGCGGGCGCCGCCGTGCCGGTCGGCGAGGGAGCCGCCGACGGGCCGGACGAGCGAGCCGAGCAGGGGGCCGATGAAGGTGAGCGAGGCGGCCTGGAGCGGGGTGCGGCCGAACTGGGTCTGGAGCACCAGGCCGAAGGCGAAGCTGTAGCCGATGAAGGACCCGAAGGTGCCGACGTAGAGGAAGGCCATGATCCAGGTGTGCCGGGACCGCACGGCCTCCTTCGCGGCCCCGGTGTCGTTCCTGACGGGGGCGAGGTTGTCCATGAAGAGCGCGGAGCACGTGGCGGCGACCACGATCAGGGGCAGGTAGACGCCGAGCACGATCCGGGGGTGCATCGCGCCCGCGGTCCCGATGACGAGGAGGCCGACGAGCTGCACGACGGGGACGCCGATGTTGCCGCCGCCCGCGTTGAGCCCGAGCGCCCAGCCCTTCTTCCGCAGCGGGAAGAAGGCGTTGATGTTGGTCATGGAGGAGGCGAAGTTGCCGCCGCCGACGCCGGTGAGGGCCGCCACCAGGACGAAGGTGGTGTACGACGTCCCGGGCTCCATGACCGCGAAGGCGAGGCCGGTCGGCAGCAGGAGCAGCAGGGCGCTGAAGACCGTCCAGTTCCGGCCGCCGAAGCGGGCGACGACGAAGGTGTACGGGATCCGGATCAGCGCGCCGACGAAGGTGGCGGTGCCGATCAGGAAGAACTTGCCGGCGGGGTCCACGCCGTACTCCGGTCCCATGAAGAGGACCATGACCGACCACAGGCTCCAGACCGAGAAGCCGATGTGCTCGGAGAGGACGGAGAAGACCAGGTTCCGCCGGGCGATCCGCTCCCCCTCCTCACGCCAGAAGACCTCGTCCTCCGGTTCCCACCGTTCGATCCACCGGCCGCCCATGTCGCACCTCCGCGGGGTCGGGTCCTGGGGCGTCCACAGCCCCGGTCCTCCTGCGAACGACGCTAGGGAGGCCGCGTTTCAGTCCGGTGCCGCGAGGTGACGGCGACGGAACCTTGCTCTCACCCTGGGGGCGGGGTTGCTGTGAGCGGGGGCGGCCGCCGTGGGGCGGGGGCGCGGTTGCCGTGAGCGGGCCCGGGCGGCCCCTGACCCTCCCTGCGGCCGTACGGGCCCCGTCCCTCCCTGCGGCCGTACGGGCCCCCGCCCCTCCCTACGGCCGTATGGACCCCCGACCCTCCCTACGGCCGTACGGGCAGCCCCGGCTCGTCCTCCGGCAGCCAGGAGTCCGGCGGGCGGACGAGCCAGCCCTCCCGGGCGCCGATCTCGGCGGCGGCGGCCCGCAGGGCGTCCAGGCCGGGATGGCGGAGCCCCTTGCGCCACACCAGGCTCACGGGCGACAGGGGCACGGGATCGACCAGCGGCCGCAGGACGCAGCCGGGCATGGGCGGGAACTCGACGACGGCCAGGACCGGGTGCCGGTGCTTGGCCATGATCCGGCGGAACTCCTCCTTGCCGACCGCGAGCGGGGCCGGCGGGGAGAGCTCGATGCCGCGGCCGGCGAAGAGCCGGGCGGCGAGGTCGGTCCACTCGGGGGTGCGCTCGTTCCCGGCCCCGGCGTAGATCCGCTCCCCGGCGAGTGCGGCGAGCGGCACTTCGGGGAGGTCGGCGAGCGGGTGGTCCTCGGGCAGGATCACGGCCATCGGCTCGTACCGCACGAACTGGGAGCCGAGCCCCGCCCTCAGGTCGGCCGCGAGGCCGCCGTAGCGGCCGAAGGAGGTGTCGAGGTGCCCGGCGAGGACGGCGCGCGCGGCGCCGGTGAGGCCGCTCTCGTAGCGGGCCATCAGTTCGAGGTCGGGGGCGAGTTCGCGGGCCCGGCGCAGGACGCGCTCGTGGGCGAGGCCGGGGCTGTTGAGGTCGACCAGGAGGGGCCGGGCCGCGGCCCGGAAGGCCTCGCGCAGCTCGTCGTGGGCGGCGAGCACGCGGCGCGCGTACGGCAGCAGGCGCTCGCCGTCGGGGGTGAGGGAGACCTGCCGGGTGGTCCGGACGAACAGCTCGGCGCCCAGCTCGCGCTCCAGGCGCCGGACGTCCCGGCTGAGGGCCTGCTGAGCGACGTAGAGCCGGGCGGCGGCGCGGGTGAAGTGCAGCTCCTCGGCGACGGCGGTGAAGGCGCGCAGGAGGCGGGGGTCGGTGTCGTACGAGGGGGGCACCGCCGCATTCAACAACACGGGTGCGTGAATGGCCACCGATCAGGTGTTGGACCGGGCGGGGCCGCGCGCCCGAACCTTGATCCATGCCGCAACCGGACCTCGCCCTGACCCCCGCGGGCCCCGCGCTCGCACCACGCTACGACGCCCCCTCCCCTTCCCCCTCCCTTGGGAGGAGCGACCGGCGCCCCGAACCGTCCCGCTCCCCCTACCGCCGCCTCCTCACCCGCCCCGGCGCCCGCGCCTTCGCCGCCTGGGGGCTGATCGCCCGGCTGCCCGCGGGCATGTTCGGCGTCAGCGCCGTGATCATGATCGCGTCGGTGTACGGCTCCTACGCCCTGGCCGGCGCGGTCACCGCCACCGGACTCGCCGTCGGCTCCGTCACCGCGCCCCTGATCGCCCGGCTGGTCGACCGCCACGGCCAGGCCCGGATCGCGGTCCCGGCCGCCGCGTACGCCACCCTGGGCCATCTGGTCCTGGCCCTGTGCGTCCACGAACGGGCCCCGGTCTGGGCGCTCTTCGCGACGGTCGCCCTCACCGCCACCTCCCCGAACACGGGCGGCATGTCCCGGGCCCGCTGGGCGCACCTCCTGCGGGACGACCCGGGCGCGCTGCACACCGCGAACTCCTTCGAGCAGGCCGCCGACGAGCTCTGCTTCATGCTGGGCCCGGTGCTCGCCGCCGTCCTCTGCTCGGCGCTCTTCCCGCAGGCGGGCACGCTCGCCGCGGCGGCCCTCTTCCTCGGCGGGACGCTCCTCTTCGCCGCCCAGCGGTCCACCGAGCCGCCGGTCGCCCCGCGCACCCCGGCGGGCTCGCCGCTGCGCGCGCCCGGCATGGTCCCGCTGCTCACGGTCTTCCTGGCCACGGGGGCGGTCTTCGGTTCCATGGAGGTGGTGACCCTGGCGTACGTGGACGGGCCCGTCGCCGGACCGGTCCTCGCCCTCCAGGCGGCGGGCTCCTGCGCCGCGGGCCTGCTCTACGGCCGGGTCCGCCGCACGGCGCGCCTGCGCACCTGCCTGGCGGCGATGACGGTCCTGATGGCGCTGCCGCTGCTCGCCGCCTCGGCCGGTTCGCTGCTCGCCCTGGCCGCCGGCCTGCTCGTGGCGGGCATGGCGACGGCCCCGACGATGGTGACGGGCATGGGCCTGGTCCAGCGTCTCACGCCCCCGGCCCAGCTCAACGAGGGCATGACCCTGGCCGTGACCGCCCTCCTCGCGGGGATCGCGACCGGCTCGGCGTCCGGCGGCTGGGCCGCCGACCACGCCCCGTTCCCGGCGTTCGGCTTCCTGCTCCCGCTCACGGCGGCGGCCACGGCGCTGGCCCTGTGCGCGGCCGCGGGCATGACGAAGGCCCGGCGGTCATGGTGACCACCGGGCCTGCGCCCACATGGGATGAGTGGAGATGGCGGGAATCGAACCCGCGTCCAACGGTACGGAAGCAGAGCTTCTCCGTGTGCAGTCCGCTACGAGTTTCTCGGCCCCGGAGATCACGCGGACAAGTCTCCGACGGGCTCAGTCACTGTTTGGTTTCCCTCCAACCCCCGTGACCGGGGCTGGAGGTTTAGATCCCTAGATGACGCCAGGATCCGGGTCGGGACCATCCCCGGGCTGACGCTCCTCACAGAGGCTTCTGTTCGTTACCTAAGAATTAGGCAGCGAGGGCGAAGCGGGAGTTATCGCTCTTGGAGTTGGCGATTATTGGTTGCGACATATGGTTTACGAGATCATTGCCGCTTCCTCGACACGCTTCCTCTGCATCGGTATCCGCTGTCGAAACCGATCATCCCCATGTTGATTTTTCAAAGGTCGCACCCGCCGTGGGGTGCGTGCCCCATCGTACGTGACCAACGGCGGCCGTCGCCAGCGTATTCCCGGGGGCCGGGTCGCCGGCTAGAGGGACTGGCCCGCGCGCTGGCGCCGCTTGGCCGCCGCGATGGCGCGGTTCGTCTCGCGCGTGTCCTGCTTCTCGCGCAGGGTCTGGCGCTTGTCGTACTCCTTCTTGCCCTTGGCGAGGGCGATCTCGACCTTGACCCGGCCGTTCAGGAAGTACAGCGCGAGGGGCACGATCGTGTGACCCGTCTCCTGCGACTTCGCCTCCAGCTTGTCGATCTGCTCCCGGTGCAGCAGCAGCTTCCGCTTCCGCTTGGCCGAGTGGTTGGTCCAGCTGCCCTGCATGTACTCCGGGACGTGGACGTTGTGCAGCCACGCCTCGCCCCCGTCGATCTGGACGAAGCCGTCGACCAGCGAGGCCCGCCCCATGCGCAGCGACTTCACCTCGGTGCCCATGAGCACCACACCGCACTCGTAGGTGTCGATGACGAGGTAGTCGTGCCGCGCCTTCTTGTTCTGCGCGACGAGCTTGCGCTCCGGCGCCTTGTCCTGGTTCTTCTTGGCAGGCTTGCCCTGCACGTTCACGAGTCCCTTTGCCATAGTGCGGTCATTTTCGCACTACGAGCCCCCTCCGAGGCCACTCAATACCGTTCTCGCCCGCTCCTCGGCCCGCTCCCCCGCCGGCAGGTCCGGGGTGATGCCGCGCCCGTCGACGGCGTGCCCGGCGGGGGTGCGGTAGTGGCCGACGGTCAGCTCGGCGACCGAGCCGTCGGGCAGGGTGCTCGGCATCTGGACCGCGCCCTTGCCGAAGGTCCGGGAGCCGACCGTGACGGCCCGGCCCCGGTCCTGGAGGGCGCCGGTGAGCAGCTCGGCCGCGCTCATCGTGCCCCCGTCGACCAGTGCCACCAGGGGCCGCTCGGTGTCGCCGCCGCCCTCCGCGTACACGGCCCGCTCCTCGCCCTCCACGTCGTACGTGGCGACGAGCCCGCCGTCCAGGAAGGCGGAGGCGGCGGTGGCGGCCTCCGCGACCAGGCCGCCCGAGTTGCCCCGCAGGTCGAGGAGGACGCCGGCGCCGGCCGGGGCCTTCCGCACCGCGTCCCGCACGCGCGTGCCGACGCCCTTGGTGAAGGCCTCGACCCGGATCAGCACGGCCCCGTCGTCGAGGCGGCGGACGGTCACCGGGTCCGTCGCGAGCCGGGCCCGGCGCAGGGTCTGCGTCCAGGCGGCGCGACCGCGCTCGACCCGCAGGGCGACGGACGAGCCCGGCATCCCGTCGCCGCGCAGCAGGGCGACGACCTCGGAGACGGAGAGCCCGTCGACCGGGCGCCCGTCGACGGAGACGAGCCGGTCGCCGGCGCGGAGCCCGGCCCGGGCGGCGGGGCCGCCGGCCTGGACCCGGGTCACCCGGACCCGGTCGCCGCCGGACCGGCCCGCGGAGAGCCCGACGCCCGTGTAGGCGCCGTCGAGGGCCTGCTCGAACTCCTCGTACTCCCGCTTGTCGTACACCGCGCCCCAGCGGTCGCCGCTGCGGCTGACGAACTCCTCGGCGGCCTTCTTGCCCGACTTGCCGTCGGCCATGGCCGCGGCGGCGGCGCGGTTGAGGGCGGCGCTGTCGACGGGCGCGCGGTCCCGGGGCTCCCGCTCCGCGCCCGGGGGCGCCCCGGCCCGCTCGGCCGCCGGCTCCTGCCGGGGCAGCGAGCCCGTGGCGGCGGCGGTGGCGAGGACGCCGGTGAAGACCAACGTCAGAACGGCCCCGCGGAGCACTCCGCGGGGCCGGGTACAGAGAAGGTCGGTGCCGTCCGGCATGTCGCCCACTCTAGGACAAGGCGATGGCGCCGCACGGGCTTTGGCCGTACGACGCCATCCACCGGCGGGGGTCTCTTCTCACACCTTCAGGTACTTGCGCAGCGCGACGAGAGCCGCCAGGGCGGGCATCAGGAGTCCGATGGCGATCACCAGCGGCAGCTTGGCGAAGACGGCGTCCCAGCCGATGAACTGGATCAGCTGGACCTTGTCGGCGAGCGCGATGCCGTGGTCGATCAGGAAGTACCGGCCGACGAGCAGCAGGACGCAGGCGACGCCGCCGCCGAGGAGTCCGGCGAAGGCGGCCTCCATGATGAACGGCATCTGGATGTAGAAGCTGGACGCGCCGACGAGCCGCATGATCCCCGTCTCGCGGCGGCGGCTGAAGGCCGAGACGCGCACGGTGTTGACGATCAGCATCAGCGCGATGACCAGCATCAGGCCCATGACGCCGAGCGCGGCGATGTTCATGCCGTTCATCAGGTCGAAGAGGTTCTGCAGGATGTTCCGCTGGTCCTGGACCGACTCGACGCCGTCCCGGCCGGCGAAGGCCGTGGCGACCACCTGGTACTTCTCCGGGTCCTTGAGCTTGACCCGGAACGACGAGGGCATCTGGTCCGGCGTCACCACGGAGGCCAGGGCGGTGTCCCCGTACTGCTCCTTGTAGTGCTTGTAGGCCTCGTCGGACGTCTCGTAGTGGACGGTCTCGACGATGTCCATCTTCTCCAGGTCGGCCTGGATCTGCTCCTTCTGCTGACCGGTGACCGCCCCCTTGGGGCACTTGCCGGCCGTGGCCGCGTCGGCCTTGTTGCAGAGGTAGATGGAGACGTTGACCTTGTCGTACCAGTAGTCCTTCATCGTGCTGACCTGCTCGCGCATGAGCAGCGCGCCGCCGAACAGGGCGAGCGAGAGGGCCACGGAGACGATGACGGCGAAGGTCATCGTGAGATTGCGCCGGAGGCCGACGCCGATCTCGGAGAGCACGAACTGAGCGCGCATGGGTCTGCTTTCTCCTACTCGCTACAGGCTCAGTGCTGGTATCCGTAGACGCCGCGCGCCTGGTCGCGGACGAGGCGGCCCTTTTCCAGCTCGATGACGCGCTTGCGCATCTGGTCGACGATGTTCTGGTCGTGGGTCGCCATGACGACGGTGGTTCCCGTCCTGTTGATGCGGTCGAGCAGCTTCATGATGCCGACGGAGGTCTGCGGGTCGAGGTTGCCGGTGGGCTCGTCGGCGATCAGCAGCATCGGGCGGTTGACGAAGGCGCGGGCGATGGCGACGCGCTGCTGCTCACCGCCGGAGAGCTCGCCCGGCATCCGGTCCTCCTTGCCGCCGAGGCCGACCAGGTCGAGCACCTGCGGCACGGCCTTGCGGATCTCGCCGCGCGGCTTGCCGATGACCTCCTGGGCGAAGGCCACGTTCTGGGCCACGGTCTTGTTGGGCAGCAGGCGGAAGTCCTGGAAGACCGTGCCCAGCTGGCGCCGCATGTGCGGCACCTTCCAGTTGGACAGCCGGGCCAGGTCCTTGCCGAGGACGTGCACCTGGCCTTGGCTGGCGCGCTCCTCGCGGAGGAGCAGGCGCAGGAAAGTCGACTTTCCGGAGCCGGAGGAACCGACGAGGAAGACGAACTCCCCCTTCTCGACCTCCAGGGAGACGTCCCGGAGCGCGGGGCGGTTCTGCTTCGGATAGGACTTGGAGACGTTGTCGAATCGGATCACGGATGCACCACGGTCGGCCGGGAGTAGGTGTGCGTGACCTTACGCGACCGGGGACGGCCCTCGCAGTCGCGGTCCTGGCTTGCGCGGTATATCCTTTTCGCCCTTCCGGGCGGACCACGATGGGCCGGCGGGGCGCGCCGAAACGGCGCGGAGCTGGCACAGTGGTAGGGGAACGTCCGGATGCCTCCGGTCGTTGCCCTGGTGGGTACCCCAGTGCGGGAGGAGGAGAGCGCATGACCTACGACCGACTGGTGTGCGCCAACTGCGCGGCCCCGGTCGCCGAGGGCCGCTGCCCCGTCTGCCGCGCGAACCGGGAGCGACTGACCCCCCAGGGTCTTTCCCCCGCCATGCTGCTGACGCTGGCGATCGCCCTGCTCGCGGCGATCGCCCTGCTCGCGGCGGTCCGTACGGCCTAGGAGCCGCCGGGACGGCCCACACGAGCCGGAGTACGCCGAAGGGCCGGGGAGGAAGCCTCCCCGGCCCTTCGTCATGCCCTGCTCACGCGCGGAACCGTCAGGCGGCGGTACGGCCGCCGGCGACGAGGCGCGGCAGCATGCGGAAGCCGATGCCGCCGGCGATCATGGTCGCGGCGCCGATGATCAGGAACGAGGTCTCGGCCGCACCGGTCTCGGCGAGCTCCTCCTTGGCCTGCCCCTGCTGCACGGGCTGCGAGCCGGCGTTGTTGGTGTCGGGCTTGTTGCCGTCGACGCACTCGACGCCGTCGACGGCGACGGTGCAGTCAGCGGTACCACCGTTGGTGGAGTCGCCGCCCGGCGTTGTGGGCACACCCGTCGATCCGGGCTCGGTGGTCGTACCCGGGGCCGGCTCGGTCGGCTGCCCGGTGGGCGGCTTGGTCGCGGGCGGCTGGGTCACCGGAGGCTCGATGACCGGAGGCTCCGTAACCGGAGGCTGGGTCACGGGCGGTTCCGTCACGGGCGGCTCGGTGACCGGAGGCTCGGTCACGGGCGGTTCCGTCACGGGCGGCTGGGTCACGGGCGGCTCGGTGACCGGAGGCTCCGTGACCGGAGGCTGGGTCACGGGCGGTTCCGTCACGGGCGGCTCGGTGACCGGAGGCTCCGTCACGGGCGGCTCGGTCTCGCAACCGGCACCGCCGGGGAAGCACGTCTCACTCGGGGTCGGCTCGGGGCCGAAGGCTCCCACGGCCTGGGCCGCACCCGCCGCGGTGAGAGACGCGCCGGCAGCGATCACCGCACCGGCGGCGAGGCGCGCGACACGGATCCGCATCTGCTTGGTCATCTGGCTGCTACCCCCAGTAGCTCATCTCGTCATGGGGCAGCGCTCGGGGCCTGCGCGGCAGGGGCGGCGTCACGACTGGACCGGCCCCCGTTCACACGCGCCCCAGAAATGCGCATGCCAGTGCGCCACCCTTCCGAGTTTCCGAAGAAGCGTCAAGGTCGTTGCGCGTGCGATGCCCGAAAGATCACCAGGTGACCGACATGCGCTGATGCAACTGTGACGTAAACCCCGAACCACGGGCCTCGCCGCGTCAGTTCCCTTGTCGACAAAGCGTCCTGACGGCCCGTCTTGCGCTTGCGCCAGCGAATACGCGGCGCGCGCGGCGGGCCGGGGCGGAACGGGACCGGGCCCCGCACCGGCACGGTGCGGGGCCCGGGAGGAGGGGGCGCGGAACTATCGGTCCTGCTGCTTGCGCCAGCGGATGCCCGCCTCCAGGAAGCCGTCGATCTCGCCGTCCAGGACGGACTGCGGGTTGCCGACCTCGAACTCCGTCCGCAGGTCCTTGACCATCTGGTACGGGTGGAGGACGTACGAGCGCATCTGGTTGCCCCAGGAGCTGCCGCTGTCCTTGAGCGCGTCCATCTTGGCGCGCTCCTCCTGGCGCTGGCGCTCCAGGAGCTTGGCCTGGAGGACGTTCATGGCGCTCGCCTTGTTCTGGATCTGGGAGCGCTCGTTCTGGCAGGAGACCACGATGCCGGTCGGGAGGTGCGTGATGCGCACGGCCGAGTCGGTCGTGTTGACGCCCTGGCCTCCGGGGCCCGACGCGCGGTAGACGTCGACGCGCAGGTCGGACTCCTCGATCTCGACGTGGTCGGAGGACTCGACCACCGGCAGGACCTCGACGCCCGCGAAGGAGGTCTGGCGGCGCCCCTGGTTGTCGAAGGGCGAGATGCGCACGAGGCGGTGGGTGCCCTGCTCGACGGAGAGGGTGCCGTAGGCGTACGGGGCCTTCACCACGAAGGTGGTCGACTTGATACCGGCCTCCTCCGCGTACGAGGTCTCGTAGATCTCGGTCGAGTAGCCGTGGCGCTCCGCCCAGCGCAGGTACATGCGCTGGAGCCGCTCGGCGAAGTCGGAGGCGTCGACGCCGCCGGCCTCGGCCCGGATGTTGACCAGGGCCTCGCGCTCGTCGTACTCGCCGGAGAGGAGGGTGCGGACCTCCATCTCGTCCAGGGCCTTGCGGACGGAGACGAGCTCCGCCTCGGCCTCGGCGAGGGTGTCCGGGTCGTCCATCTCCTCGGCGAGCTCGAAGAGCACCCCGAGGTCGTCGATCCGCCCGCGCAGGGTCTCGGCCTTGCGGACCTCGGCCTGGAGGTGCGAAAGCTTGCTCGTGATCTTCTGCGCCGCCTCCGGGTCGTCCCACAGGGACGGGGCCGCGGCCTGCTCTTCGAGCACGGCGATGTCGGCCCTCAGCTTCTCGAGGTCCAGGACGGCCTCGATCGACCCCATGGTCGAGGAGAGGGACTTCAGCTCTTCGGATACATCGACGACTGCCACGCGTCCAGCGTAACGGCTCCGGGCGGGGAGCCGAACCCGCGACCGCCGGGGGGTGTCCCGGCGGGTCCGCGGGCCCTACGGGAGGGGCGAGGACTGCTTGGAGTCCTGCGGCGGGGCCTCCCCGTCGCCGGAGGCCGCGAGGTAGCCGCCGGCGCCCAGGGCTCCCGCGAGGACGACCGCCGCGACGGCGAGGGTGATCCGGCGCTTGCGGACCGCGTCCGCCTTGTGGCGGGCCGAGCCGGGGCGGGGGGCGCCCGCCGGGCGGGGGGCGCGGGCCGTGCCGAGGGGGCCGCCGGAGAGCTCGTCGGGGGCCGGGACCCGCATGGAGGTGTGGGTGTCGCGGTGGGAGTCCGGGGCGGCGCCGGGGACGAGCGGGACGGCGGCCCGGCGGGGGCCGGGCTCGGCGGCGCCCGCCGCGGTGGCGTACGCGTCGTCCTCGTACGGCTCGGGGGCCGGCTCCGTGTCGGGCTCGTCCACGTCGAGCGGCGGGATGCCCTTGAGCAGCGGCAGGACGTCCCTGAGGCGGGCGGCGAGCTCGGAGGCGCGCAGCCGGGAGGCCGGGGCCTTGGCGAGGCACTGCACGAGGAGCTGCCACAGCTCCTCGGGGATGCCGGGGAGCGGGACGACGGTCTCGGTGACGTGGCGGCGCAGGACCGCGCCGGGGTGGCCGCCGCCGAACGGGGTGAAGCCGGCGAGCAGCTCGTACAGGACGGTCGCGAGGGCGTAGATGTCGACGGCGGCGCGGGGCGGGAGGCCCTCGACGATCTCGGGGGCGAGGTAGTCGGGGGTGCCGATGATCCGGGTGGCCTTGGTGCGGCCGGGGGTGTCGATGAGCTTGGCGACGCCGAAGTCGGTGAGGAGGGCGGGGTGGGCGCCGCCGGGGCCGAGCGGGCCCTCCATGTCGAGCAGGATGTTCTCGGGCTTGACGTCCCGGTGGACGACCCCGGCGGCGTGCGCGGCGGCCAGGGCGTCGGCGACGTCGGCGACGATCGCGACGGCGGCCTCGGGGGCGAGGCGGCGCTCGCGGTCGAGGCGGGTGCGCAGGTCGGTGCCGCGCACCAGGTCCATGACGAGGGCGAGGTCGTTGCCGTCGACGACGAGGTCGCGGACCTTGACCACGCGCGGGTGGTCGAGGCCGAGCAGGGCGGTCCGCTCCCGGACGAAGCGGCCGACGAGCTCCTGGTCGGAGGCCAGGTCCTCGCGCAGCAGTTTGACGGCGACGGGCCCCTCGGGGCCCTCGCCGAGCCACACCGTTCCGGCGCTGCCCCGCCCGAGGATCTGGTGGGCGGTGTAGCGGCTGCCGATGTTCCGTGCCAAGACTGCTCCCTCAGCGGCTGCGGTTCACGCCAAACGTACGCGTCCGCGGGCGCCGGTCGTCACTTCCGAGGGGAAAACACCCCCCGGAAGTCGACAAATCAACAGTATTACTGTCCCGTACCGCCGGTAGCACCCGTGTTTCCGGAGCCGGTGCCGGTGTTCGCGCTGTCGAACAGATCGGAGACCCAGGTGGTGAAGGACGAGACGCCGTCGCCGATCGCCTCCCAGTAGCCCTTGCCCTCGGCGATCCAGCTCTGGAGCGGGGTCAGCTCCCAGACGAGCCAGCCGGCGACCACGAACAGGACGATCATCACCAGGCAGCCCTTGAGGCAGCCGAGGCCCGGGATGCGCACCGGGTTGGCGCTGCGCCGGCGCGGCTCGCGCGGCGGGCGCGGCTCGCGGGGCGCGGGGGCCTGGGGCGGCGGCTGCGGGGGCGCGTACTGCTGCCGGGGCGGGGCGTACTGCTGCTGCGGGGCGGGCGGCGGCGGGGGCGCGTACTGCTGGGGCTGGTGCTGCGGCTGGTACTGCTGGGGCGCGGGCCGCTGCGGCGCCGGGCGCTGCTGCTGCTGGTATGGCGGGGGCTGCTGCGGCCGGTTCTGCGGGGGGTGCTGGTTCTGCGGGGGGTGCGGGGGCTGCTGCGGCCGGCGCTGCGGGCGGCGGCGCAGGGGGTCCTCGGTCGGGTCCAGGTACTGCACCTGCGTCTGCTCGTTGCGGTCGCGGGCGGCGCGCAGCTGGCTCTGCCAGGGGTGCGGCTCCTCGGACTGCGCGCCTCCGGCCTGCGGCGGGTTCGGCGGTACGGGGGGCAGGACGGCCGTCGGGTCGGCGCCGCCGCCCGGGCCGCCGGCCGGCAGGACGCTGGTCGCGCCGGCGGGGTCGTACTGCGGCGCCCCGGCCCCGGCGGGCAGCACCTGGGTGGGGTCGGCGGCCCCGGGCGCGCCGTGGGACATCACCCGGGTCGGGTCGGCGGCCCCGGGGGTCTCCGGGACCGGGGCGGGCGCCGGGTCGGGGGCGAGGAGCGCCCCGACGCCGTCCGCCGCCTCGATCTGGGCGGGCGTGGCGTGCACGCCGATGCCGGCGGCGACCGCGCGCAGGCCGCGGGCGAGGTTCACGGCGCTCGGGCGCCGCTCGGGGTCCTTGCTGAGGCAGCGCTCTATCACCGTCCACAGCGGCCCCGGCACGGTCGAGGGGCGGCGCGGCTCCTCGCTGAGGTGGCGGTGGAGGACCTCCAGGGCGGTGCCGCCCGCGAACGGCGGCCGGCCGGTGACCAGCTCGTAGAGGAGGATGCCGGCGCCGTAGATGTCGACGGCGGAGGTCTGCGGGCGCCCCTCGGCGGACTCGGGCGCCACGTACGCGGGCGTGCCGACGAATTCGTGGGTGCGGGTCAGGCCCGGGGAGTCGGCGAGGCGCGCGATGCCGAAGTCGGTGAGCATCGGGTGCATCTCGCCGTTCTGCTCGGCGAGCAGGACGTTGGCCGGCTTCAGGTCGCGGTGGACGACGCCGTCGGCGTGGCTGGCGGCGAGCGCGTCGGCGATCTGGGCGGTGAGGAGCGCGGCGGCGACCGGGGTGAGCGGTCCGCTCTCCCGGATGTACCGGTGCAGGTCGGGGCCCTCGACGAGGTCCATGACGAGGGCGAGGACGTCGCCCTCGACGACCAGGTCGCGGGTGCGCACGATGTTCGGGTGGGTGAGCCGGAGGAGCACGGACCGCTCGCGCAGGAAGCGCATCACGATGTCCGCGTCGTTGGCCAGCTCCTCCTTGAGGACCTTGATCGCGACGGTCTCGCCGGGCTGGCCGGCCACGGCCGCCTCGGCGCCCGCCGTCTCCCGCTGGCGGGCTCGCCAGACGGTGCCCGTGGCGCCGCGGCCGAGCGGCTCCTCGAGCAGGTACTTGCTGCCGATAGGCCGCACGTCACGCGCTCCCTGCTGATCGTGGTCCTGGGGTGGTTCCGGTGCTGTCCCCGCGGTCCCTGTGCTCTGTTGTGACCCGTCCGGGTGTCCGACCCACTTTAGGGCCTGCCCGGCCGATCATGGCCGGTCCGGACGGGTCGCGGGCCGGGCGTCCGCGGGGTGCTCCCGGGGGTGCGCCCTGACCGAAGATGTCCGGAACGTACCCCGATCCTGTCCGGAAGAAGACGCTTCTCCGTGCGGGACGGTTGCCGGGCACGTTCCGAAGGCATGCCCAACCAGGCACTTTTGCGCCCACGGCCGACCGTTCAAGATCACTTTCGGCCGACCGGCGGGCGCGCTGTCGGCGGCAGGTGCGAGGATGCCTCCAGCACGTCGCACCGATGGGGTCGGGAGCCCCGCGCCGTGCCGACCTGTACCGGACGACGCGTCCGTGCCGGGTGGGGGGAGGCACCGGGCGGTTCCCCTGCCGGGCACGTCGCGCAGAAGGGACCGCTGACGGCGATGCAGATCCGGCTGACCGTCCTCGCGCCGCACGCCGGCCACGGCGCCGCGCGCGCCTGCGACGTGCTCGTCACCGCCCCGGCCGGGACGGCGCTCTCCGCCGTGGCCTCCCAGCTGGCCGCCGCCGTCACGGGCCCCGAGGCCTCCTCCTCGGGCACGACCGTGCTCCACGCGGGCGCGGAGCGGCTGGACGCCCGGCGCTGCGTGCTCGGCGAGCCCCCGCTGGTCGACGGCGCCGTGCTCTCCCTCCAGGTCCCCGGTCCCGACGACCGGGCCGGGGAGGCCGCGGCCGCCCGGCTGCACGTGGTGGCGGGCCCGGACGCGGGCGGGGTGCACCTGCTGCACGGCGGGACGGTCAGGATCGGCCGCTCCGTCGACGCCGACGTCCCGCTCGACGACCCGGACGTCTCCCGCGCGCACTGCACGGTGACGGTCGGCGCGGACGGCCGGGTCACGGTCGCCGACCACGGCTCCACGAACGGCACGACCCTCGACGGCTCCCCCGTCGGCGAGCGCCCGGTCCGGCTCCGCCCCGGCGCGCTGCTGCGCCTCGGCGAGTCCGCCCTGCGCCTGACGGGCCCCGGCGACGGCCTCCTCGGCGGTACGGAAGCGGTGGCGACGGCCCCGGACGGCGAGGGCCACCTGCGGCTCGCGCGCGGAGCCGACGGGCCGGGCCGGGCCGGCCGGACGGGCCCGTCGGGCGGCCCCGGGGCGGCCCCGGGCGGCCCGGCGGCCGACGACACGCCCCACGGGGGCGGGCACGCGCACGCGGGGGGCGGCGGTACGGCCGACGGCGACCCGCACGGCGGTCACGGGGACCCGTACGGCGATGCGCGCGGCTCCGCCCGCGACCCGCGCTCGTACGCTCCCGGCGGCCACGCGCGCGACGGGCACGAGAACGACGGCCACGGCCACGATCACGGTCACGACGGACGCGATCACGGGCGCGAGGGCCCGGCCGACTCCCGCGACCCGTACGACCACGGCGGCACCGGGAGTGGCGGCGGGGTCTCGACGGCTCAGACCGCGCCGCGGGCGGGCGGCAGGCGCGGGCTCGGCGCGTGGGCCCGGCGCCTCGCCGGGGGCCGCGAGGAGCCTCCGGCCCCCGCCGCGGGCCCCCGCCCGGCCCCCGACACGCACGCGGGCACCCGCCCGGGCACGGACGCGGGCGCCCGGGGTCCCGGGCCGGGCGCCGACACCTGGCCCGACCCGGCCGCCGTCCTGCTCACCGCCCTGGGCCCCGGCCCCCGGCTCTGGGAGCGGGACCCGGACCATCCCGAGTCCCTGGTGGTCCGGCTCGGCACCACGGACCGCGCCGAGCTCTCCGGGGTGCCGGTCACCGTCGGGCTGCGCGAGGCCGGCTCGCTCGGGCTCGCGGGCCCCGGCGACCGGCTCGCCGGGTTCGCCCGCTCGGTGGTGGCCCAGCTCGCCGCCCTGCACTCCCCCTCCGACCTGGAGATCGTCCTCGTCAGCGCCGACCGGAACCGCTCCCTGGAGGAGCGCCGCCGCGCCTGGGGCTGGCTCGGCTGGCTCCCGCACGTCCGGCCGGCCCACGGCCAGGACTGCCGACTGCTCCTGGCGTACGACCGCGAGCAGGCCCACGCGCGTACGTCCGAACTGACCCGGCGGCTCGACGACGGCCCGCTCGGTCCGGGCTGGCCCAGCGCCGACCGCGCGTCCGTCGCGGAGGCCGCCGCCCGCTACGAGGGGCCCCGGACGGTGGTCGTCGTGGACGGCGACCCGGGCACGGCGGCGCTGCGCGAGACCGTGGCGCGGCTCGCGGGGGCCGGGGCGGCGGCCGGCATCCACCTGCTCTGCCTCGCCGAGGCGCCCGCCGCCTCCCCGGTCTCGCCGGTGGCCGCGACCTACGAGGCCGCGTGCGCGGCGTCCCTGGCGTTCCGCGAGTGCGGGGCCGCCGCGCTCCTGAGCGGGGACGTGGCGACGGCGCTGCGGCTGCTGCGGACCGCGGGCGGGCGCGTGGCGGGCCACGGGACCGTCGGCGTGGTCGACGCGGTCTCCGTCGCCTGGGCCGAGCGGTTCGGCCGGGCCCTCGCGCCGCTGCGGCCGGAGACCTCGGCGGCGCCGCACGGGCGGGCCGCCGCGCTGCCCCCGTCCTCCCGGCTGCTCGACGAGCTGGGCCTCGCCCGGGCGACCCCCGCCTCCCTGATGGCCCGCTGGGCCTCCGCGGGGGAGGGGACGGCCGTCCTGGGCGCGGGCCCGCGCGGTCCGCTGGCCGTGGACCTCACCCAGGAGGGGCCGCACCTGCTGATCGAGGGCCCGGCGGGCAGCGGGCGCACGGAACTGCTCCGCTCGATCGCCGCCTCGCTCGCGGCGGGCGGCCGCCCCGACCGGCTCGGCCTGCTCCTGGTGGACGGGGCGGGCGGCGAGCGCGGCGAGGGCCTCGCGGCCTGTACGGAGCTGCCGCACGTCATCGAGCACCTGGTCGCCTCGGACCCGGTCCGGATGCGGGAGTTCGCGCAGGCGCTGGGCGCCGAGCTGAAGCGGCGGGCCGAGCTCCTGGGCGACACGCCCTTCGCCGACCGCCGGGGCGCCCGTGCCCCGCAGGTGGCCGAGCGGCTGATCGGGCAGCGCGCGCCGAGCGCGGCGGAGTCCGTACCCCGGGGCGCCCGCGCGACCGTCCGGCTCCCGGACACCGGCGGCCACCCGAGCGGCCGCACCCTCCGCACGGGCGACGGCACGATCGGCGCCCTCCCGAACCCGTCGGCCCGCACGCCGTACCCGAGCACGGAGGACACATCGGGCCGGGGCTCGTACCCCGGCACGGACGACCTCGACGCGCGCGCGAGCGGCCGCGTGGCCCGCACCGGGGCCGACGACCTGAACGGCCGCCCGAGCGGCCGCACCCTCCGCACCGGGGCCGACGACCTCGGCGGACGCGCCAGCGGGCGGAGCCCGTACCCCGGCACGGACGACCTCGACGCGCGCGCGAGCGGCCGCGTGCCCCGCACCGGAGCCGACGACCTGAACGGCCGCCCGAGCGGCCGGGCCCTCCGCACCGGCGACGGAGATCTCACCGGCTCCCCGAGCAGCCGCGTGGCCCGCACCGGGGCCGACGATCTCGCCGACCGGCCCAGCGGGCGCGTCCTCCGGGCCGAGGACTCCGGTGTCCGGATTCCCCGGCCCGCCTCCGGGACGGCCCCGGGGTCGGGCGCCGGCGCCGGTGAGGCGGCGGGAGGGCGGGGCGCCGGGGCGCTGCCCCGGCTGGTCGTCCTCGTCGACGACTTCGACGCCCTGGTCGCGCCCGCGCTCGGCGCCCCCGGACGGCCTGCCGCCGGGTCCGTCGTGCGGGCCCTGGAGGCCGTCGCCCGGCACGGCGAGCGGCTCGGCGTGCACCTGATCGTGGCCTCCGCCCGCCCGGACCGCACGGCCGACACCGAGCCGGCCCACAGCGCCCGGCTGCGGGTCGTGCTCGACGCGCCCCCGGTGGCGGCGGGACCGGACGTCCCGGCGCCCGGTCGGGGCCGTCTCGGGCACCCGGACGGCCGGGTGACCCCCTTCCAGGCGGGCCGCGTCACCGGCCGGATCCCCCGGACGGCGACGCTCCGGCCGACGGTCGTCCCGCTGGAGTGGGAGCGGATGGGCGACCCGCCCACCCGCCGCCCGGTCCGCGAGCTGGGCAACGGGCCGACGGACCTGGCCCTCCTCGCGAGCGCGCTCGACCGGGCGGCCCGCTCGGTGGAGGCGACTCCCGTGGCGCCCCTCTCCCCCGTGGCCCACACCTGAAACACGGCGGAAGAGACTCCTGACGTCACGTCACGAGGCAATCACGATCGTCCACTTGACACGGAAGGCGGTATTGCGGCCCCGCATCACCGGGCGTAGACCTGTCGGCACGGGACAGCTAAGCGCACGAAAGAGACGGGGCAGCGATGCGTACAACTCTTCGTCCACGCAAGGCCGCGGTGACCTTCACGGCACTCACGACGCTCGCCGCGCTCGCCCTCGCGGGCTGCGGCGACGGGACCGCGAAGGACCCGGAGGCGAAACCCACCGGCGACCCCTCCCTGAAGGGGGAGAAGATCGAGGTCGCCGCCGTCTGGACGGGTCCGGAGCAGGAGAACTTCACCAAGGTCCTGAAGGAGTTCGAGCGGCGGACCGGCGCGACCGTGACGTTCGTGCCCGCCCAGGACCCGATCGTGAACTTCCTCGGGACGAAGATCGAGGGCAACTCCCCGCCCGACGTCGCGATGCTGCCGCAGGTGGGCGCGATCCAGCAGGCCGCCGCCCAGAAGTGGCTGAAACCGGTCGGCCCGGAGGTGAAGGCCCAGCTGGCCGCGAACTACTCGCGCGGCTGGCAGGAGCTCGGGGCGGTGGACGGCACCCAGTACGGCGTCTACTTCAAGGCCGCCAACAAGTCCCTGGTCTGGTACAACACCGCCGTCTTCGAGAACGCGGGCGCCACCGAGCCGAAGACCTGGAAGGAGTTCCTGGCCACCGCCGAGACCATCTCGGCCTCCGGCGTCACCCCGGTCTCGGTCGGCGGCGCGGACGGCTGGACCCTCACCGACTGGTTCGAGAACGTCTACCTCTCCCAGGCGGGCCCGGAGAAGTACGACCGGCTGGCGAAGCACGAGATCAAGTGGACGGACCCGTCCGTCGCCGCCGCCCTGACCACGCTCGCCGAGCTGTTCGGCAAGCCGTCGCTGCTCTCGGGCGGCACGAGCGGCGCGTTGCAGACGGAGTACCCGGCCTCGGTGACGCAGACCTTCACGGGCGGCGCCGAGCCGAAGGGCGCGATGGTCTTCGAGGGCGACTTCGCCGCCGTCAACATCGCCCAGACCGAGGCGAAGATCGGCACGGACGCGAAGGCCTTCCCCTTCCCGAAGGTCGGGGACGCCGGCACCGTGCCCGTGGTGACGGCGGGCGACGCGGCCGTGGCCCTCAAGGACACCAGGGGCGCGCAGGCGCTCCTCGCCTTCCTCGCCTCCCCGGACGCGGCGAAGATCTGGGCGGAGGCGGGCGGCTTTCTCTCGCCGAACAAGAACCTGGACCCGGCGGCGTACCCGAACGACGTCCAGCGCGAGATCGCCGAGGCGCTGATCGGGGCCGGTGACGACTTCCGCTTCGACATGTCGGACCAGATGCCGCAGTCGTTCGGCGGGACGCCGGGCAAGGGCGAGTGGAAGGCGCTCCAGGACTTCCTGAAGAACCCGAAGGACGTCGCCGGGACCCAGGCGCGCCTGGAGGCGGACGCGGCGAAGGCGTACCGGGCCGCCGCGAAGGGCTGAGGTCCCGCCATGTCCTCCACCACCGCACAGCGCGCGAGGAGCACGGCCGGAACGGACGGGACCGGGAAGAACGGGGCCGGGAAGCGCCGGGAAGGGAGACGGAGCAGGATCGTGGCGGCGGGCTTCCTGCTGCCCGCCCTCCTCCTGCTCGGCGCGCTCGTCGTCTATCCGATCGGGTACTCCGTCCAGCGCTCGCTCTTCGACCGCTCCGGCTCCTCCTTCGTCGGCCTCGACAACTACCTGGCCCTGTTCACCGACGACTCCCTCCGCACGGCCGTGAGGAACAACCTGGTCTGGCTGGTGGCGGCCCCCGCGGTCGCCACCGCCCTCGGCCTGGTCTTCGCGGTCCTGACCGAACGCGTCCGCTGGGGAACGGCGTTCAAGCTGGTCGTCTTCATGCCCATGGCGATCTCGATGCTGGCCGCCGGGATCATCTTCCGGCTGGTGTACGAGCAGGACCCGGACCGGGGCGTCGCGAACGCCGTCTGGGTCGGCGTCCACGACACCTTCGCCGAGTCCTCCGTCTTCCCGAAGGCCAGACCGCTGCCCGTGCACCCGCTGGAGGCGGCCGGGGACGGCGCGTTCGTGACGAAGGAGCCGGTGCGGGCCGGGCAGCCCGTACGCCTTCCGCTGGTCGGGGTGGCGCCGGCGCAGATGCCGGAGGGTGCGCGCCCGGCCGCGCCGCCGGCCGGCACGGACCCGGGCACGGTCGCCGGCACGGCCTGGCTGGACTTCACCCGGGGCGGCGGCGGGCGGCCGAACGAGGTCGACCCGGCCGAACGGGGCCTCGCGGGGCTGCGGATCGAGGCCGTACGGGACGGGAAGGTGGTCGCCACGGCGACGGCGGCGGCCGACGGCACGTTCGCGCTGCCCGCCGACCGCGCGGACGGGGCCCTGCTCCGGCTGCCCGCGAGCAACTTCCGGGAGCAGTACGACGGCGTCGAGTGGCTGGGCCCGTCGCTCGTCACGCCCGCGATCATCGGGGCGTACGTGTGGATGTGGGCCGGGTTCGCGATGGTCCTGATCGGGGCCGGACTGGCGGCCGTGCCGCGCGAACTGCTCGAAGCGGCACGGGTGGACGGGGCGAACGAGTGGCAGGTGTTCCGCCGGATCACGGTGCCGCTCCTGGCCCCGGTCCTCGCGGTCGTCCTCGTCACCCTGATGATCAACGTGCTGAAGATCTTCGACCTGGTCTTCGTGATCGCGCCGGGCTCGGCGCAGGACGACGCGAACGTGCTCGCGCTCCAGTTGTACCGCTCGTCCTTCGGCACGGACGCGGACCTGGGGGTCGGCTCGGCCATCGCCGTGCTGCTGCTCCTGCTGGTGCTCCCGGTGATGGTGCTCAACATCCGCCGCATGCGCAGGGAGGCCCGCCGATGAACGGAACCCAGGTGCGGCCCTCCCGCTCCCCGGCGGCGCGGCTCGCGTCCGCGGCCGCGTCCGGCGCGGTCCGCGTCCTCCTCGTCCTGGCGGGCCTGTTCTGGTTGATGCCGACGGTCGGGCTGCTGCTCTCCTCGCTCCGCCCGTCGTCCGACATCGCGGCGAGCGGCTGGTGGGAGGTGTTCACCGCCCCGGCCCGGCTGACCACGGAGAACTACGCCCATCTGCTCGCGAACGACACGATCACCGGCTCGCTGCTCAACACCGTCCTGATCACCGTCCCGGCCACGCTGCTCGTCCTGGTGATCGGCTCGCTCGCCGGGTACGCGTTCGCGTGGCTGGAGTTCCCGGGCCGGGACTGGTGGTTCCTGGGCGTGGTCGCCCTGCTGGTGGTGCCGGTGCAGGTCGCCCTGGTCCCGGTGGCGAAGCTGTTCGGGGTGGTCGGGCTCTTCGAGACGACCGCCGGGGTGGTCCTGTTCCACACGGCCTTCGGCCTGCCGTTCGCGATCTTCCTGCTGCGGAACTTCTTCGCGGAGATCCCGCGCGAGCTCCTGGAGGCGGCGCGGCTCGACGGGGCGGGCGAGATCCGGCTGTTCACCCGGGTGGTGCTGCCGCTGGGCGGCCCTGCGATCGCCTCGCTCGGCATCTTCCAGTTCCTGTGGGTCTGGAACGACATGCTGATCGCCCTGGTCTTCGCGGACTCGCAGTCGCCGCCGATCACGGTGGCGCTCCAGCAGCAGGTGCGGCAGTTCGGCAACAACGTGGACGTGCTGGCGCCGGGCGCGTTCCTGTCGATGGTGGTGCCGCTGGTGGTGTTCTTCGCGTTCCAGCGCCAGTTCGCGTCGGGGGTGATGGCGGGCGCGGTGAAGTGACCTCTCCTGCGCGGGATCGGCCCGGGAGCTCTTGCGGGGTCAGCCTTGAGCGCTTGCGGGATCGGCCCGGGAGCGCTTGTGGGGTCAGCCCTTGAGCGCCGCCACCGCCGAGTGCGCGAGGTCGTCCACGTACCCCGGGGGGAGCGGGGTGCGGACGACGACGAGGCGCCAGTACAGCGGTCCTGCGACCAGGTCGAGGGCCCGGTCCGGGTCGGCGCCCCCGGGGAGTTCGCCGCGCGCGACGGCCTCGCGGACGATCCGGGCGACGACGCCCTGCTGCCCGTCGAGCAGCGCGGCCTTGACGGCGTCGGCGATCTCGGGGTGCCGGGCGGCCTCGACCAGGAGGTCGGGGACGACCCGGGAGGCGACCGGGTGGCTCAGGGCGTGCGCGGCCACTTCCAGGAGGGCGCGCACGTCCCCGTACAGGGAGCCGGTGGCGGGCGCCGGCAGGCCCTGGGCGGCGAAGGCGCCGACGAGGTCGAGGACGAGGGAGAGCTTGGACTTCCAGCGCCGGTAGACGGCGGTCTTGCCGACGCCCGCGCGGCGCGCGATCCCCTCGATGGACATCCGGGCGAAGCCGACGGCCGCGAGCTCCTCGAAGACGGCGGTACGGATGGCCTCGGTCACGTCCTCGCGGAGCACGGCGGCTCCGGCGGGGGCGCGGCGGGGGGTCGGTTCGGTCATGGACGGCATCCTAACCAACGCGTACGTGACGACGATACGGTTGCGTTCCGTCGTGGAGCGTCCTAGTGTCCCCGTAGCGACGATACGGACCCGTCCCGTCGCATCCGTCGCCCGCGCCCCGCACCGACCGGTCGGCCGCAACCACACCCGCACCCACGTCCCCACCCGCACCGAGAGCCCGCCCATGACCACGGCCACACCCGCGACCACGCCCCTCGCACCGCCCCCGCCCCCGCCCCCCCCCCCCCCTCCGCCCCGGACAGCGCCTCCCCCCGAGGACCTCCGCGCCCTCGCCCTCCGCCACGGGCTGACCGTCAGCGGAGCCCGTCCCCCGCTCCCCGCGTACGTCCGGCAGCTCTGGTCCCGCCGCGACTTCATCGCCGCCTTCGCGACCGCCCGCCTGACCGCCCAGTACAGCCAGGCGCGCCTCGGCCAGCTCTGGCAGCTGGCGACCCCGCTGCTCAACGCGGCCGTCTACTACCTGATCTTCGGCGTCCTCATGAACGCCCGGCACGGCGTCCCCGACTACGTGCCCTTCCTGATCACCGGCGTCTTCGTGTGGTCCTTCACCTCCGGCACGCTCCTGGCCGGCACCCGGGCGATCAGCGGCAACCTGGGCCTGGTCCGCGCCCTGCACTTCCCGCGCGCGAGCCTGCCGCTCTCGCTCGCCCTCCAGCAGCTCCAGCAGTTCCTGCTCTCGCTCGTCGCGCTCGTCGCGATCCTGCTCTGCTGCGGCGAGTTCCCCACGTGGAGGTGGCTGCTCGCCGTCCCGGCGCTCGCCCTCCAGACCCTGTTCAACACGGGCGTGGCGCTCGCCCTGGCCCGGATCGCCGCCCGCACCCCGGACGTCAACCAGCTGATGCCGTTCGCGCTCCGCACCTGGATGTACGCCTCGGGCGTCATGTGGTCGATCCGGCACCCGACGGGCACCGGGCGCCTCCCCGAGGGCGCGACGCTCGCCCTCCAGTGCAATCCGGCGGCGGTCTACATCGACCTGATGCGCTCCGCGCTGATCGGGAGCCACACCCCGGACCGCCTGCCGCCGTACGTCTGGGCGCTCGCCGGCGGCTGGGCCCTGCTGTCCTTCGCGGGCGGCTTCGTCTGGTTCTGGAAGGCGGAGGAGAGGTACGGCCGTGGCTGAGGCGCACGAGCAGGAGAGGGTCCCGACCGTCGTGGCCGACGGCGTCCACGTCACGTACACCGTGCACGGACACGACTACGGCCGCGGGCACGGGCAGGCACGGAGCAGGCGATGGGGACGGCCCCCGGCCGCCCGCCGGGTCCACGCCGTCAAGGGGATCGACTTCGTCGCGTACCGGGGCGAGGCGATCGGCCTGATCGGTTCGAACGGATCGGGGAAGTCGACCCTCCTCAAGGCCGTCGCGGGACTCCTGCCCGTCGACCGCGGCCGGATCTACACCCACGGCCGCCCCGCCCTCCTCGGCGTCGACGCGGTCCTGATGAACGACCTGACGGGCGAGCGGAACGTGGTCCTCGGCGGTCTCGCGATGGGCATGAGCCGCGCGGAGGTCCGCGAGCGCTACGACGGGATCGTGGAGTTCTCGGGCGTCAACGAGAAGGACGACGCGATCTCCCGTCCGATGCGGACGTACTCCTCCGGGATGGGCGCCCGGCTGCGCTTCTCCCTCGCCGCCGCGAAGAGCCACGACGTGCTGCTCGTCGACGAGGCCCTGGCCACCGGCGACGCGCGCTTCCGTCGCCGCAGCCGGCAGCGGATCGACGAGCTGCGGGCGGAGGCGGGGACGGTCTTCCTGGTCAGCCACTCGAACTCCACCGTCGCGGAGACCTGCGGGCGCGCCCTGTGGCTGGAGGCGGGGACGCTCCGGATGGACGGCCCGGCGCGGGAGGTGGTGGCGGCGTACGAGGAGTTCACCGCGTCCGGGGCGAGGACCACCGACAAAAAGGGCATTACGGTCTAAAGTGCGGTGGGGTGACGAACGATCAGCCGCAGACCCCCCACCCGGCGCAGACCCCCCACCCGGCCGGCACCGAACCCCCCGGCTCCCCCACCACCAGCCCCACCAGCTCCACCACCCCCACCAGTACGAGCACCGAACCCCCCGCCCTGACCCGCTCCCCCTTCACCTCGGACACCTTCACCTCCGCCACCTTCGTCACGGTCGGCAGCGGCCCCCGGATCGCGCTCGCCGCCGTCTGGCTCCTCACCCGGGCCGGCATGCTCCTGCTGCTGCTCCGCGACGACCTCGGCATCGGCGGCGTGGCCCGCGAGGTGGCGCTCTACGAGCACTGGTACGGGAAGTTCGCCGCGGGCACCTTCCCGCCCGGCGACGCCACCTGGCAGTACCCGCCGGGCGCCGGGCTCGTGATCATGTCCCCGGGCGTCCTCCCCTGGCTCACCTACTTCCAGGCCTTCGTCACCCTCACCCTCCTCGCCGACGCGGTCGTCACCCTCGCGCTCGCCCGCGCCGACGCCGCGCGCCTCACCCACGGCGCCTGGGTCTGGGTCTGCGGCCTCCCGCTCCTCCTCCACCTGCCCCTCGCCCGGTACGACGTCCAGACCACCGCCCTCGCCGTCCTCGCCCTGCTGGCCCTCGCCGCCCGCCGGACCGCCGCCCACCAGCTCGGCGGGGCGCTCGCCGGGATCGGGGCCATGGTCAAGGTGTGGCCGGCCCTCGCCCTCCTGGGCACGCCCCGGGGCCGTACCACCCGGGAGGCGTGGACCGCCGCCGCCGTCACCGCCGTCGTGCTCCTGGCCACCCTCGCGCTGTTCTTCTCCGAGTCGCTCGGCTTCCTGCGCCAGCAGGGCGGCCGGGGCATCCAGATCGAGTCCCTGGGCGGCACGGCCCTCGCGCTCGCCCGGTCCGCCGGCGCCTGGCCGGGGAGCGTCGAGTTCCGCTACGGCGCCCTGGAGTACGTCGGCCCGTACGTCTCCACCCTCGGCCACCTCTCCCTGCTGCTCACCGTCGCCGCCCTGGGCTGGCTGGTCGTCTGGCGCGTCCGGGCGCACCGCTGGACCCCCGCCACCCCGTACGACACGGCCCTCGCCGCCGTCCTGCTCTTCACCGTTGCCAGCCGGGTGATCAGCCCCCAGTACATGGTCTGGCTGCTCGGGCTCGCCGCCGTCTGCCTGACCTCGCGGGACACCGTGATGCGCCCGGTGGCGCTGCTGCTGCTCCCGGCGGCGGCGCTGAGCGCGCTCGCCTACCCCGTCCTCTACTTCGACGTCATCGACGGCACCCCCACGGGCCTCGCCGTCATGGTGCTCCGCAACGGGCTGCTGCTCGCGGCGGCCCTGCTCGCCGCCCGCCGCCTGTGGACCTCGACGGTCGCCGCCGCGCGGGAGGAGTGAGGCCTCCGGGAAAGGGCGAGGGGCCCCGCCGGTCTCATTCCTCCGGCGGGGCCCCTCGCACGCGCGCGTACTAGCTGTGCGAACGCAGCAGCGTGCGCATCGTCCGCATCGCCACCGACAGGTTCGCCAGGTCGAAGGTGTCCGAGCCCTGGATCTCCTCCAGGGTCGTCCGCGCGCGGCCCAGGATCGCCGCGTTCCGCTCCTCCCAGGCCTTGAACCGCTCCTCCGGGCCGGCGTCGTCGCCGCCCGCCGTCAGGACGTCCTGCGTGAGCGCCGCGTGCGCCGCGAACAGGTCCTCGCGGATCGAGGCGCGGGCCATCGACTGCCAGCGGTCGTCGCGCGGCAGTTCGATGATCCGGTCCATCAGGTCGGTGATCCGCAGCCGGTCGGCCAGGTCGTAGTAGACCTCGGCGACCTCCAGCGGGTCCTTGCCCGTCCGGTCCGCGATCGCGACGATGTCGAGCGCCGGGAAGGCGGAGGAGAAGCCGGCGACCCGCCGCGCGAGCTCCTCCGGCACCCCGAACCCGGTCAGCTCGTCCAGGATCGACCGGTACCAGTCGAGGTCCGCGCCGCGCAGCAGCTCGGGCAGCCGCGACCAGACCGTCTCGACGCGCTCGGCGAAGAACTCGATGGTCTCGGTGAGCTGGAGCGGCTGCGGCCGGTTGTTGAGCAGCCAGCGCGTGCCGCGCTCGACGAGCCGGCGCGAGTGCAGCCGCATCCGGGTCTGGATCTCGGCCGGGACCTCGTTGTCGAGGGCCTCGACGGCGTCCCAGACCTGGCCGAGGCGGAAGACGGCGCGGGCGGCGGTCTGTGCCCGGACGATCTCCTCGACCGACGCGCCGGTCTCCTCCCGGAGGCGGTGCAGGAAGGTCGAACCGCCGGCGTTGACGGTGTCGTTGACCAGGACGGTGGTGATGATCTCGCGGCGCAGCGGGTGGTGGTCGACGGCCTCGGTGAACCGCTCGCGCAGCAGCGTCGGGAAGTACGCGTGGAGCAGCCCGGTCAGGTATGGGTCGTCCGGCAGCGCGGTGCCGATCAGCTCGTCGGCCAGCGTGATCTTGGTGTACGCGAGGAGGACGGCGAGCTCCGGCTGGCTCAGGCCCTTGCCGTTGTTGAGGAGTTCGCGGATCTGCCGGTCGTTGGGCAGGAACTCCAGGGAGCGGTCGAGGGCCCCGTCGCGGCCCAGGCGGCGCATGAACCGCTGGTGGGCGTGGAGCAGGGACGGCGACTGGGCGACGGCGTTGGCCAGGGCCGTGTTCTGCGCGTAGTTGTTGCGCAGGACGAGCGTGCCGACCTCGTCGGTCATCTCCGCGAGGATCTTGTTGCGCTGCTTGACGGTCATGTCGCCCTCGGCGACGAGCCCGTTGAGCAGGATCTTGATGTTGACCTCGTGGTCGGAGGTGTCGACGCCGGCGCTGTTGTCGATGGCGTCGGTGTTGACCTTGCCGCCCCGGCCCTCGGGGCCGCCGGAGCGGGCGAACTCGATGCGGCCGAGCTGGGTCGCGCCGAGGTTGCCGCCCTCGCCGACCACCTTGGCGCGCACGTCCTGGCCGTCGACGCGGATGGCGTCGTTGGCCTTGTCGCCGACGTCGGCGTTCGACTCGGCCGAGGACTTGACGTACGTGCCGATGCCGCCGTTCCACAGCAGGTCGACGGGCGACTGGAGGATCGCCTTCATCAGCTCGGCCGGGGTCAGCTTGGTGACCCCGTCCTCGATGCCGAGGACGGCCCTGACCTGGGCGTTGACCGGGATCGACTTGGCGTTGCGGGGGTGGACGCCGCCGCCCGCGGAGAGCAGCGAGGTGTCGTAGTCGGCCCAGGAGGAGCGGGGCAGCTCGAAGAGGCGGCGGCGCTCGGCGTACGAGACGGCCGCGTCGGGGTTCGGGTCGAGGAAGATGTGCCGGTGGTCGAAGGCGGCCACCAGCCGGATGTGCTCGGAGAGCAGCATCCCGTTGCCGAAGACGTCGCCGGACATGTCACCGACGCCGACGACCGTGAAGTCCTCGGTCTGGGTGTCGTGGCCCAGCTCGCGGAAGTGGCGCTTGACGGACTCCCAGGCGCCGCGGGCTGTGATGCCCATGCCCTTGTGGTCGTAGCCGGCCGAGCCGCCGGAGGCGAACGCGTCACCGAGCCAGAAGCCGTACGCCTCCGCGACCCCGTTGGCGATGTCGGAGAAGGTCGCGGTGCCCTTGTCGGCGGCGACGACCAGGTAGGTGTCGTCCTCGTCGTGGCGGACCACGTCGACCGGCGGCACGACCTCGCCCGCGACCAGGTTGTCGGTGATGTCGAGCAGGGCCGAGATGAACGTCTTGTACGAGGCGACGCCCTCGGCCATCCAGGCGTCCCGGTCCACGGACGGGTCCGGGAGCTGCTTGGCGACGAAGCCGCCCTTGGCGCCGACCGGCACGATGACGGTGTTCTTCACCATCTGCGCCTTGACCAGGCCGAGGATCTCGGTGCGGAAGTCCTCGCGCCGGTCGGACCAGCGCAGACCGCCGCGGGCGACCTTGCCGAAGCGCAGGTGGACGCCCTCGACGCGCGGCGAGTAGACCCAGATCTCGAAGGCGGGGCGCGGGGCCGGCAGGTCGGGGATGGCCTGCGGGTCGAACTTCATCGACACGTAGGAGTGCGGCCGGCCCTCGCTGTCCTTCTGGAAGAAGTTGGTCCGCAGGGTAGCCTTGATGACGGTCAGGAAGGAGCGCAGGATGCGGTCCTCGTCCAGGCTGGCGACCTGGTCCAGGGCGGCGTCCAGCTCCTCGAGGAGCGCGTCGATCAACTCGGTGCCGGCGCGCTGGCGCTCCGGCGCCATCCGGGCCTCGAAGAGGTTGACCAGGAGCCGGGTGGTGTGGACGTTGTTGCGGAGGGTGTCCTCCATGTAGTCCTGGCTGAAGGTGGAGCCGGCCTGCCGCAGGTACTTGGCGTAGGCGCGCAGCACCATCGCCTCGCGCCAGTTCAGACCGGCGGAGAGGACGAGGGAGTTGAAGCCGTCGTTCTCGGCCTCGCCGGTCCAGGTGGCGGCGAAGGCCTCCTGGAAGCGCTCGCGGGCGTCGTCGCCCAGGGTGACGCCGTTGCCGTTGGTGGCCGGGAGCCGCAGCCCGAAGTCGTAGATCCAGGCGTGGGTGCGGTCGGCGCAGCGCAGCTCGTAGGGGCGCTCGTCGGTGACCTCGACGCCGAGCCGGTTGAGGACCGGCAGGACGGCGGAGAGGGAGATCTGGTCGCCCGTCTTGTAGATCTTGAAGCGGCGCTCGCCGGGGCCCGCGAGGACGGGCTCGTAGAGGGAGAGGGAGAAGTCCTTGTCGCTGCCGGCGAGGGCCTCCAGGTGGACCAGGTCGGAGACGGCGGCGCGCGGCGAGTGGTCGGCCTTGTAGCCCTCGGGGAAGGCGTTGCCGTAGCGGCGCAGCAGCTCGGCGGCGCGCTCCTCGCCCAGCTCGGCGTTGAGCGCCTCGCCGAAGCCGTCGGCCCAGGAGCGGGCGGCCTCGACGAGCCGGCCCTCGATGCGCTCGACGTCGGCGTCGGTGAGCTTGGCCAGCTCGGTGCCGGGCTCGACGCGGACGACGAAGTGCAGCCGAGAGAGGATCGACTCGGTGTTCCAGGCGGTGAAGTCGACGCTGGTGCCGCCGAGCTCCTCCTTCAGGATGTCGATGATCCGCAGCCGGACGCGGGTGGTGTAGCGGTCGCGCGGCAGGTAGACGAGGGCCGAGTAGTAGCGGCCGTACTCGTCCTGGCGCAGGTAGAGCCGCAGCCGGCGCCGCTCCTGGAGGTAGAGGACGCTGGTGACGACGGACTGGAGCTGGTCGACCGGGGTCTGGAACAGCTCGTCGCGCGGGTAGGTCTCCAGGATCTGGAGCAGGTCGCGGCCGTCGTGGCTGTTCGGGGAGAAGCCGGCGCCCGCCAGGACCTCCTGGACCTTGCGCTTGACGACCGGGACGCGGCGGACGGACTCGGTGTAGGCGGCCGAGGAGAAGAGGCCGAGGAAGCGGCGCTCGCCGACGACGTTGCCGGCGGCGTCGAACTTCTTCACGCCGATGTAGTCGAGGTACGAGGGGCGGTGCACGGTCGCCCGGCTGTTGGCCTTCGTCAGGATCAGCAGCTTGTGCTCGCGGGCCTTGGCCCGGGCGTCGGCGGGCAGCCGGCTGAAGGAGGGCGACACGGGGTGGGCGTGGTGGCCCTCGTCGTCGCCGGAGTGGTGCGGGTCGGAGCGCAGGATGCCGAGGCCCGTGCCGGGCACGGCGGCCAGGGCGTCGCCGTCGACCAGCTCGTACTCGCGGTAGCCGAGGAAGGTGAAGTGGTCGTCGGCGAGCCAGCGCAGCAGCTCGCGGGCCTCCTCCACCTCGGTCGGGCGCAGGTCGGAGGCGGTGGGCTCGTCGGCGAGGCCGTCCGCGATGCGCAGCGCGGCGTCGCGCATCTTCTCCCAGTCCTCGACGGTCTCGCGGACGTCGGACAGGACGCGCAGCAGGTCGGCGGTGATCTGCTTGAGGTCGGCGCGGTCGGTCTCGCGGTCGATCTCGACGTGGATCCAGGACTCGGTGAGCGCGTCGTGCGGCAGCTCGCCGTGGATCTGCGCCGACAGGACCTCGATGAGCCTACCGGTGACGTCGCGGCGGACGAGGACCTGCGGGTGGATCACGACGTGGATGCCGCGGCCCTGGCGGGACAGCTCGTTGGTGACCGAGTCGACGAGGAAGGGCATGTCGTCGGTGACGACCTCGACGACGGAGTGGCTGCTGGTCCAGCCGTTCTCCTCGACCGTCGGGGTGTGGACGCGCACGTTCGCCGTGCCCTGCGGACGGTTCTCCGCCAGGCGGTAGTGGGAGAGGGCGGCGCCGAAGACGTCGACCGGGTCCCGGTCGGACAGGTCCTCGGGCGCGGTGTGCAGGTAGTAGCGCTGGAGGTACTCGAGCACGGTGTCGCCGTCCGGGCGCTCGCCCGAACCGTCCGGCCCCGTCGGAAGTCGCCCCCCGACCGGGCTGTGCTCAGCTACCCGGGCGGCCCTTTCGAGCAGCTCGGCCTTGGCTTCGTCCAGCTTGGTCTGCATGTCCTCTGACTCCTGGCCGCGCGCCGTTGCGCGACATCGGTGGAAGGAAGGGCACAACGCCTCCACGTCGTGTTTCCGCCGAAGACGACGTCATGCCCGAATGAGAGAAGCCCGGGTCGTTCTCCGCCACCGACCGTGGCGCGCCCGGGCGAAGGGGATCGGCGCACGCACGGTCGGCCCGGCCGCCGGAGCGGGTCGGGCGGCAGCCGGGGGCTTCACTGCCCCCTCGGCGTATCGCGCTGATCACGACGAAAGCCTATCGCTCCCGACCCCCGACCCGTCATGAGCCGTATGTGTACAAAAGAGGGGGTGGAAGTTTGACGTTATGGACAGCGACACATGTCCTCAAGGCACGGCATCCGACCTTCTGGAGCTGGGAGAGCCATGGCGAGGATCCTGATCGTGACCGGGGACGCGGCGGAGTCGCTGGAGGTGCTGTACCCCTACCAGCGCCTTCTGGAGGAGGGGTACGAGGTGGACATCGCGGCCCCGGCCCGCAAGACGCTGCGGTTCGTGGTCCACGACTTCGAGCCCGGTTTCGACACGTACACCGAGAAGCCCGGCTACACCTGGCCCGCCGACCTGGCCTTCTCCGAGGTCGACCCGGGGGCGTACGCGGCGGTGGTGGTCCCGGGCGGCCGGGCGCCGGAGTACCTCCGCAACGACCCGGAGCTGCGCAAGATCCTCAAGGCCTTCTTCGACGCGGACAAGCCGGTCGCGCAGATCTGCCACGGCCCGCTCCTGACGGCGGCGACCGGCGCCCTGGAGGGCCGCCGGGTCACGGCCTATCCGGCCCTGGAGCTCGACATGCAGGCGGCGGGGGCGTCCTTCCGGGACGCGGAGGCCGTGGTCGACGGCCTGCTCGTCTCCTCCCGGGCGTGGCCGGACCACCCGGTCTGGATGCGGGAGTTCCTGAAGGTCCTCGGGTCGAGGGGCTGAGGGCTCCGGTCGTACGGATGGCCGTACGGGTGGTCGTACGAGGCTGAGGGGCGGTCAGACCAGCTCCTCCGCCACGGCGACCGCCTCCGCGAGCGAGTCGACCACCGGCACCCCCACCCGCTCCAGGGAGGCGCGGCTGTGCGAGCCGCCGGTGTAGAGCACGGCCTTCGCGCCGACGTGCGCCGCCGCGAGGGCGTCGTCCGCCGCGTCGCCGATGACGACCACCCGCTCGACCCCGATCCCCTCCAGGGCGGCGAGGTGGCGCACCATGTGCCCGGACTTGCCGTCCGTGGAGGTGTCGGGCCGCCCGTCCATGCGCAGGAACCGCTCCGCGATCCCGTGCCGCCGCACGAGGGGGACGAGGTCGACGTGCGGGGCGAGCGAGAGCAGCGACTGCGTGAAGCCGGAGGTCTGCCGGGCCGCGAGCAGTTCGGCGGCGCCGGCGGTGAGGCCGCAGTTCTCGGCCCGCTCCCAGTAGTGCCGGTGGAAGACGCCGTCCATGCGGGTCCACTCGGCGTCGGTGGGCAGCCGCCCCATGAGCCGCTCGTAGAACTTGGGCACCGGCACCGTATAGAGCTCGCGGTACCGCTCCAGCGTGAGCGGTTCGAGCCCCAGTTCGGCGAAGGCGGCGTTCGTCGCCCCGATGACCGCGTCGATGTCGTCGAGCAGTGTGCCGTTCCAGTCCCAGACCAGGTGCTTTCCGTGCTTCCCCATGGAAGGACGGTACCCGCAGCCTCGGACGGCGAAGAGCCCGGAGGCCTTCTCCACGGCCCCCCGGGGCCTCAGCCCAGCAGCGCGGGGATCTCCTGCACCCCGAACCACAGCAGTTCGTGGTCCTCGGCGCCGTCCACGGTGAACCGCGCGTCGTCGTCGCCCCGGTCCGCCGCCTCCAGCGCCTCCGCCGCCGCCCTGACGTCCGCCTCGGCGTCGTCCGCGTCCGCGTGCACGGCCGCGGCCTTGGACAGCGGTACGGCCCCGGCGATCCGGACCTCGCCGACCGCGTCGGCGTCGAGCCCCCGGTCGGGGTCGGCGACCGCGTCCTCGTCGGCCACGTCGACGGCGACGACGATCCGGCGGCGGGGCGCCCCGGAGTCGGCGGCGAGCAGGCGCAGGGAGGCGGCGGCGGCCCGGCCGAGCGCCGCGTACTCCAGCTCCTCGATGTCGTCGGAGACGTACCACTCGCGCAGCGCGGGGGTGACGGCGTAGGCGGTCAGCGGGCCGGGGCCCAGCTCGCCCGCCTTGTGCGCCTGTGCGAGACCGGGGAGGGTCAGGGGGACGTAGACGCGCATCGACTGGCCGCTTTCGTAGAGGGAGAGATCCCCAGGATACGTGCGGAGTCCCCCTTCGGGGCGGCGGCCCGAAGTCGCCGCCCGTCCACCCCGGAGCCCGTGCGCCGGACCCCCGGAGACCCGATTTCCGGCCGCGTCACCCGGATAGGTGATCCCGTTCCGGACCGCTCCGGGGCGGTCGGCCCCTTGCGGCGCCCGGAGCCCCCGCCGTACAAGATCCCCAACGGAAGTTACCGACCGGTACCGACCGGTTACGGAACGACAGGGGATCACCATGGCCACCACGCTCACCACGACCACCACGACGCCGCTGACCACGACCCGGACCGCACCTCCGACCGACGCGCCCGCCTTCCCGGGCACGGTCCGGACCACCGCCTCCCCCGCGCTCCCGGCGGCCGTCCCCGGCCCCGCGCCCCGGGCCGCCGCGGCTACCGCGCCCCCGGCCGCCCCTCCCGCCACCGGCCGCGCCGCAGCCACGGCCCCGGCCCCGGCCGCCTCCACGGCGGCTCCCCCGGCAAACGCCCTCCCCGTTCCGCCCCTCGGTGGGGTCACCCGCCGCCCCCGCACCCCACGTCCCCGTACCGCCCCCGGCGGTCCCGCCGGGACCCGGCCGCGCGGCTCCGCCGGCACGCGCCCGCGTACGCCCGGGCGCGGCGCGCCCCGCGCCCTCCCGCCGCACACGGTCTTCGCGGAGCGCCTGCTCGCCGTCCTGAGCGGAGAGCGGCCGGTGCACTGGATGCTCGGCCACACCCTCGGGGAGGCGTACGAGCAGCTCGTCCGGCTCGCCCCGGAGACGCCCCTGCGCTCGCTCGGCCCCCGCCCGGTCCTGCGCCGCTGCTCGGTCCAGACGCACCCCGCCCAGGACGCCGTCGAGGCCTTCGCGACCATCGCCACCGGCGCCCGCGTCCGGGCGATGGCGTTCCGCCTGGAGCGCGGCGCCGACCGACGCTGGCGCTGCGCGGCCGTGGAACTCGACGGCCTGGGCACGACGTGACGGCGGGACGGGTACGGCGAAGAGCCCCGCCCGCCACACGTGACGGCGGGGTGGGTACGGCGAAGAAGCCGCCCACTCCACACGACAACGGAGCGGGTACGGCGAAGGGGCCGCCCACCCCACACGACAACGGAGCGGGTACGGCGAAGGGGCCGCCCACCCCACCGGGTGGACGGCCCCTCGTACGCCGAAGCTCGCCGAAGCTCAGGGCGTCACTTCTTGCGGCGGCGCCCGCCGCCCGCGTTCTTCTGCGCCTTGCGCCGCTCCGCACGGGTCAGCCCGTCGCCGGAGTCCGGCTCGCCGGAGGAGAAGTCGCCCTCGACGACACCGCCGTCGCCGTCCACGGTCGGCGCGGAGAAGTGCAGCCGGTCCGGCCGCTGCGGGGCGTCGAGCCCCTTGGCGCGGATCTCCGGACGCCCGGCGCCCGCCGGCACCGCGTCGCCCTTGTCGAGCGAGGGGGCGGCCGCCTGCACCGGGACCTCCTCGACCTGCTGCTCGACCTGGACCTCCAGGTTGAACAGGTAGCCGACGGACTCCTCCTTGATGCCCTCCATCATGGCGGTGAACATGTCGAAGCCCTCGCGCTGGTACTCGACCAGCGGGTCCTTCTGCGCCATGGCGCGCAGGCCGATGCCCTCCTGGAGGTAGTCCATCTCGTAGAGGTGCTCGCGCCACTTGCGGTCCAGGACGGACAGGACCACGCGCCGCTCCAGCTCGCGCATGATCTCGGAGCCGAGCTGCTTCTCGCGCGCCTCGTACTGCTCGTGGATGTCGTCCTTGATGGACTCGGCGATGAACTCGGCGGTGATCCCCGCCCGGTCCCCGGCCGCGTCCTCCAGGTCCTCCACGGTGACCTTCACCGGGTAGAGCTGCTTGAACGCGTTCCACAGGCGGTCGAGGTCCCACTCCTCCGCGAAGCCCTCGGCGGTCTCCTGGCGGATGTAGTCGTCGATCGTGTCGTCCATGAAGTGCTGGATCTGCTCGCGCAGGTCCTCGCCCTCCAGGACGCGGCGGCGCTCGCCGTAGATGACCTCGCGCTGCCGGTTGAGGACCTCGTCGTACTTCAGGACGTTCTTGCGGGTCTCGAAGTTCTGGGTCTCGACCTGCGACTGCGCGGAGGCGATGGCGCGGGTGACCATCTTGTTCTCGATCGGCACGTCGTCCGGCACGTTGGCCATGGCCATCACGCGCTCGACCATCTGCGCCTTGAACAGGCGCATCAGGTCGTCGCCGAGGGAGAGGTAGAAGCGGGACTCGCCGGGGTCGCCCTGACGGCCGGACCGGCCGCGGAGCTGGTTGTCGATGCGGCGGGACTCGTGGCGCTCGGTGCCCAGGACGTACAGGCCGCCGAGCTCCTTGACCTCCTCGAACTCCGCCTTCACGGCCTTCTCGGCGCGCTCCAGGGCGCCGGGCAGGGCCGCGGCCCACTCCTCGACGTGCTCGACCGGGTCCAGGCCCGCCTGGCGCAGCTCGGCCTCGGCGAGGTCGTCCGGGTTGCCGCCGAGCTTGATGTCCGTACCGCGGCCGGCCATGTTCGTGGCGACGGTGACGGCGCCGCGGCGGCCGGCCTGGGCGACGATGCTGGCCTCGCGCTCGTGGTGCTTGGCGTTGAGGACCTCGTGCTGGATGCCGCGCTTGGAGAGCTGCTGCGAGAGGTACTCGGACTTCTCGACGGAGGTCGTGCCGACCAGGATCGGCTGGCCCTTCTCGTGCTTCTCCGCGATGTCGTCGACGACGGCGGCGAACTTCGCGACCTCGGTCCGGTAGATCAGGTCCGACTGGTCCTTGCGGATCATCGGCTTGTTCGTCGGGATCGGGACGACGCCGAGCTTGTAGATCTGGTGGAACTCGGCGGCCTCGGTCATGGCCGTACCGGTCATGCCGGACAGCTTGTCGTACAGGCGGAAGAAGTTCTGGAGGGTGATCGTGGCGAGGGTCTGGTTCTCGTCCTTGATCGGCACCCCCTCCTTCGCCTCGATCGCCTGGTGCATGCCCTCGTTGTAGCGGCGGCCGGCGAGGATGCGGCCGGTGTGCTCGTCGACGATCATGACTTCGCCGTCCATGACGACGTAGTCCTTGTCCTTCTTGAACAGCTCCTTCGCCTTGATGGCGTTGTTCAGGTAGCCGACGAGCGGGGTGTTCACCGACTCGTAGAGGTTGTCGATGCCCAGCCAGTCCTCGACCTTGGCGACGCCCGCCTCGTGGATGGCGACGGTGCGCTTCTTCTCGTCGACCTCGTAGTCGCCGGTCTCCTCGATGCCCTTGAGCGGGTTGCCCGGCTCGCCCTTGGTCAGGCGGGTGACCAGCTTGGCGAAGTCGCCGTACCACTTGGTGGCCTGGTCGGCGGGGCCGGAGATGATCAGCGGCGTACGGGCCTCGTCGACGAGGATGGAGTCGACCTCGTCGACACAGGCGAAGTTGTGGCCGCGCTGGACGAGCTCGTCCTTGGACCACGCCATGTTGTCGCGGAGGTAGTCGAAGCCGAACTCGTTGTTCGTGCCGTACGTGATGTCGCAGTTGTACTGCTCGCGGCGCTGGGCCGGCGTCATGTTGGCGAGGATGCAGCCGACGGTCAGGCCCAGGAAGCGGTGGACCCGGCCCATCAGCTCGGAGTCGCGCTCGGCCAGGTAGTCGTTGACCGTGATCAGGTGCACGCCCTTGCCGGAGAGCGCGTTGAGGTACGCCGGGAGGGTGCCGACGAGGGTCTTGCCCTCACCGGTCTTCATCTCGGCGACGTAGCCGAGGTGGAGGGCGGCGCCGCCCATCAGCTGGACGTCGTAGTGGCGCTGACCGAGGACGCGCTTGGCGGCCTCGCGCACCGTCGCGAAGGCCTCGGGGAGCAGGTCGTCGAGGCTCTCACCGTCGGCGTACCGCTGCTTGTACTCGTCGGTGAGCGCCCGCAACTCGGCGTCGGAGAGGTTGACGAAGTCCTCTTCGATGGAGTTGACCTGGTCCGCGATGCGGTGCAGTTTGCGCAGGATCTTGCCTTCGCCTGCACGCATGAGCTTGTTGAAGACGGACACTGAGGCTGGTCTCCTTGCCGGTCGGGCCTGGCACTAGGTCTTGTCATGGACACGAGCGCGGGGCACGGCAGGTGGTCCCCACCGCAACGGCCATCGTAAGCGAGACCGCCCTCGCACAGGGAGGCCCGCAGTGCCGGAGCCGTACGCCCGCCCGGAAGGAGAACGCACGAGGTGGGCGGAAGGTGCCGCCCCATCCGAAAAGTGTTCGCTTCGGCCCGGCCCGGTCACCACAATCCCCGCATGGAGCCGATCACCCTCACCACCGACCGACTGCGGCTGCGCAACCCCGTCCCCGGCGACGCCGACGTCGTGCACGCGATCTGCCAGGATCCCGCCATCCGGCGCTGGACCACCGTCCCCGACCCCTACACCCGGCAGGACGCCGACTTCTTCCTGAACCGTCTGGTGCCCGACGGCTGGCGCGAGGACACCGAGTACACCTTCGCCGCCGAGCCGCTGGCCGGGGGCCCGCTGCTCGCCTCGGCCGGCCTGAGGAACCGCGGCCCGGGCGTCTGGGAGGTCGGCTACTGGCTGGCTCCGGACCACCGCGGCCACGGCCACATGACCGAGATCGTCCGCGCCCTGGCCCACTGGGCCTTCACCGGCCTCGGCTGCACCCGCCTGGTGTGGCGCGCCGAGGTGGGCAACACCGGCTCGCGCGCGGTGGCCGAGCGCGTCGGCTTCGTCGTGGAGGGCGTCGAGCGCGCCGGCCTGGCCAACAACGGCACGCTCCGGGACTGCTGGGTCGGCGCCCTGCTCCCTTCCGACTTCGGGCTGCCGAGCCCCCTGCCGTACCTGCCCGCGCGCGAGCACCCGGTGACCTGAGGGGATCGCGCTCCGGGCGCCGGCGCCGGGCCGTCGGTACCGGGCTGTCAGTGCCGGGGCCTAGGGTGCGGTCCATGACGACTGTGCCGCGCCCCGCCGCCGAACTGTCCGCCGACGAAGCCCGCAGGATCGCGCTGCGCGCCCAGGGGTTCCTGGGCGCGCCCGACCGCCGCGCCGGCGTGCGCGGGGTGCTGCGGAGCCTCGGCCAGGTCCAGCTCGACACCATCTCGGTCCTGGCCCGCTCGCACGAGCTGATCCCGTACGCGCGCCTGGGCGCCGTGGGCCGCACGACGGTGGAGGACGCGTACTGGACGGGGACGCACGCCTTCGAGTACTGGTCGCACGCCGCCTGCGTGCTGCCCGTCGAGGAGTGGCCGCTCTTCGCCTTCCGCCGGCGCGCCTACCGCGGCCGCCCGCACTGGGGCCACGAGCTGTCGCCCGGCGCGTACGACAAGGTGATCGCCCAGCTGCGGGACGAGGGCCCGCGCACGGCGACCGAGCTGGGCGGCGCGAAGAACAAGGGCGAGTGGTGGGACTGGTCCGACTCCAAGATCGCCGTGGAGCGGGCGCTGATGTACGGCGAGGTGGTGGTCGTCGAGCGGCGCGGCTGGAAGCGGGTGTACGACCTGGCCGAGCGGGCGATCCCCGAGGCGCTGCTCCACGACGACCTGGACGACGCCGAGTGCGTGCGGCGCCTGGTCCGGCAGGCGGGCGAGGCGCTCGGCGTGGGCACGCGCGCGGACATCGCGGACTACCACCGGCTCAAGGGCGAGCAGTTCGACGCGGCGGTCGAGGCCTCGGGGCTCGTGCCGGTGACGGTGGCGGGCTGGGGGAAGCCCGCCTGGGCGGACCCGGCGGCCCTGGCGACCGAGCCGCGCGGCCGGCACCGCACGACGCTGCTCTCACCGTTCGACTCGCTGATCTGGGAGCGGGCCCGCACGGAGCGGATCTTCGGCTTCACGCACCGCCTGGAGGCGTACGTGCCGAAGCAGAAGCGGGTCCACGGCTACTTCGCGATGCCGGTCCTCGCGGGGGGCCGGCTGGTCGGCCGGGTGGACCCGGCGCGCGAGGGCCGCACGCTGGTGGCCCGCCAGATCACCTTGGACGGCCCCAAGGCGGTCCCGGCGGTGGCCCGTGCCCTGCGCGAGGCGGCCGAGTGGGTCGGCTGCGACACGGTGACGGTCCTCCCGGACCGCGTGAACCTCCCGGCCCTGGCCCCGGAGCTGGTGCGGGAACTGGGCTGAACGCCCCCGTACCGGAGCCTCAGCGGGTCTCCAGGACCTTCTCCCTCATCGCACTGCATCCCCCGGGGGCGGCCCCCGGACCCCCGGCAGGGATGTCCTCGTACCGGACCCTCAGCGGATCTCCAGGATCTTCTCCCTCATCGCGTACACCACCGCCTCCATCCGGGAGTGCAGCTGGAGCTTCTCCAGGATGTTCCGGACGTGGTTCTTCACCGTGTTCTCGGAGATGAACAGCTCCTTGGCGATGTCCCGGTTGTTCATCCCGGTCGCGACGAGCTTGAGGACCTCCAGCTCGCGGTCGGTCAGCCGGGGCGCGGGCACGAGCCTGCGCTCGTCGGTCCGCTGGATCATCGACTTGAACTCGGTGAGGAGCTTGGACGCCATGGAGGGGCTGATCTGCGACTGCCCGTCCGCGACCGCGCGGATCGCCGTCGCGACCTCGTCGGTGGAGATCTCCTTGAGGAGGTAGCCGGTGGCCCCCGCCTTGATCGCCTCGTAGAGATCGGCCTCCTCGTCGCTGATCGTCAGCATGATGATCTTCGCACTGGGGGCCACCTCCTTGATGCTGGTGCACGCCTCGATGCCGCCGCGCCGGGGCATCCGCACGTCCATCAGGACGATGTCCGGCAGCAGATCGGCCGCCTTCTCGACGGCCTCGGCCCCGTCACTGGCCTCACCGACCACCTGAATGCCCTCCTCGTGGAGGAGAACGATCTCCAGTCCGCGCCGGAAGAGGGCGTGGTCGTCCACGACGAGGACCCGGATCGGTTCCTTGCGGAACGCACCGCTGTCCGAATCCGATCCCTCCGGGACCGCCTCACCGTGCTCCTGCCCGCTGAGCACCGGCCCGAAGCTGTCCGCCATCGTTCCTCCCCCTGAAGGCCGTGGCCTGAATTCGTTTCCGGTCCCCAACCCGTGCTCGGAAAGCACCGGTTGGCGTGCACGCCATGATTTCATGCCCCGGCGGATGCGGGTCGATCCCTGGGCGCACGGGGGTGCCCCTGGGGACGCGCCATGCGCTCCAGGGGCACCGTGAGGTGTGAATGGTGCGGGACGGCGGTCAGCCGCCGAGCGCACCGCCGGCGCCGCCGTCGGCGAGCGGGTCGCTCTCGGCGAGCGGGTCGCTCTCCAGGTGGATGACGCCGTAGTCGTACGCGTGTCGTCGGTAGACGACGCTCGGCTGCTTCGTGTCGGAGTCGACGAAGAGATAGAAGTCGTGCCCGACCAGCTCCATCTCGTAGAGCGCCTGGTCGAGCGTCATCGGTGCGGCCTTGTGGGTCTTCTCGCGGACCACCAGCGGGCCGTCGCCCTGGACTTCGATCGAGCCCACCATCTTGGTGGGCACCTCGTCGGTCTCGTCGGCGACGAGCCGGCCGTCCCCGTCGAACTGGGCGACGCCGGGCACGACGTCCCCGACCTCGGCGGCCGACAGACGGCCGTTGCCACGGCGGGTGTACCGCTTGTCGTGCTGCTTGCGCAGTCGCGCCTCGAGCTTGTCGCTGGCGAGGTCGAGCGCTGCGTACGGGTCGCCTGCCGCAGCCTCCGCCCGGATCACCGGGCCGCGGGAGTGAAGGGTGATCTCCACGCGGTCGGACCGGTCGGCCTGCCGCGGGTTGTGTTCCTTGGACACCTCGACGTCGAGGCTGATCACCTTGCCGTCGAGCTTCTGGATCTTCTCCAGCTTCAGCTTCTCGGCCACGTGCTTGCGGAACCGCTCGGGCACCTCGGTCTTGCGGCCCTTGACGACGATGTCCACGCAGAACTCCGTTCCCGGATCGCCCGGATCGGCTCCTCGGCCGCCGGGCATCTCCCTTTGCACCAGACTCCGGATGGATTACCGGAGCTCGGACTCGGCGACTTTCACCTCCTCCTCCCCGGTCGGGAAGATCCCCACCCCTTCGCCAGGAGGTTAATTCGCCCTGAACTCCTGTCCAGAGGCGCAACCATGTATTCGTCGAGGAAACGGCTTTCGCCATTCCTCACAACCGAACATAGCCCCTTCGGACGGGTGTCGGCACCCGCTGCCGCGACATACCTCCGTTCGGGCGTTTTCACCTCTCACCACCTGCAACGATCCAAGATCTTGGAGAGTTCCGGTTTATTTCGAACGAAGCGGGAGAGGATGCGACCACAGCCGCAACCCGCTGTTCGAATCCGTGCTGCGCGGAAGCGGCCGCTAAACCGTGCGGTATTTCAGGAATGAACGAAAGGTGTACGGCTCCGAGGGCGCGGCCCGCCTCCGCCAGCGAGGCGCCGGTGGTCATCAGGTCGTCCACGAGCACCACCGTCCCCGCCGGGCCTCCCGTCTCCGCAGCCCCTCCCGCACACGCCGCCAGGAGCCGCGCGCCGCCCGGCACGACCTCCAGGGCCCCGGAGAGGTTCGCGAGCCGCCCGCGCGCGCCGAGCCCGGCCTGGTCCGCCACGTACCGCCGCTGCCGCAGCACGGGCACCACCCGCGTGTCCCGCCCCGCCCCCCGCAGCCGGGCGGCCGCGGCCAGGGCGATCCGGCGCGTCGGATCGTGCCCGCGCGCCCGCACGGAGCGCCGCGAGGACGGCACCGGTACGAGGAGCAGCGGCCCTTCCCCGGCGCCCGCCACGGCCCCGGCGGCGGTCTCCACGGCCCCGGCCAGGGCTTCGCCCAGGGGCCCGGCGAGCGCGAGGACCCCGCGCTCCTTGTGGGCGAGGAGCACCTCCCGTACGACACCGGCGTAGGGCGCGGCCGCGTGGACCGCGGGCAGCCCGGCGGGCTCGGGCGCCGGACGCACCCGGCGCGGCCCCGTCCCGGTCAGCGCCGCCGCGCACTCCGGGCACAGCTCGGTCCGCGGTCTGCCGCAGCCTCCGCAGGCGACCGGCAGCACCAGCCCGGCGATCTCGCGCCACCACCCCCGCATGGCTCCACTGTGCGCCTTCCCGCGCTCCCCGGCCACCCCTGTGGAAAACCCCGCGCCGCCCACCGCCCCCGCCCCGGAGTACGTCAGGTGCGCCCCGCGCGGGCGGGCGCGGACGGCTTCGAGGAGGGGTGCTCTACCCAGGGTAGACCGGCGAGTCCCCGTCCTTCACCACCGGCTGCCAGTTCGTCCCCGGCGGCAGCCGGACGATGCCTTCCTCGGAGTCGGCCACCATGGGCGTGTCCAGCGACTCCGTGTGCGGCGCGGACACCGAGGTCACCCCGTTCAGACCCGGCAGCACCGAGGTCGCGGAGGTCGAGCCGTCCGTCTGGAGGTAGCGGACCTGCTGCACGCCCCCCGCCTCCTTGCCGACCACGACGAGCCGGCTGGGCCCGGCCCAGGAGACGGCCGTGACCGACTCCATCCGGGGGGCGGCGGGCTGGAGGTCCACCACCGAGACGGTGGTCTCCCCGCCCTCCGTCCGCCGCTCGATCCGGCCGATCTGGAGGGTGGTGCGCTCGCCCCGCTCGACCACCAGGGCGATCCGGACGCCGTCGGCGGAGACCCGCAGCGACTCGATCCGGTCGTCCTCCAGCCACGGCGTGCGGACCTCGACGGGCTCCCCGGTGCCGTCCGGCACCATCCACAGCCGGCGCTCGGCGGGGTTCCGGTCGGCGACCCACAGGTCGCCCCGGCCGCCCCAGCTGGGCGCGGAGAGACGGTCCTCGGGCCGGGGGCCCCGGCTGGACAGGACGGGCTGCCGCGAGCCCTCCTCCTCCGTGGTGATCGAGGAGACGAACAGCCGCTGGCCGGACTTGTCGACCCCGGCCGCCCGGGTCTCCCCCCGGTCGACGGCGATCGAGCCGAGCTCCGCCGGCGAGCCCTTGCCGAACGGGCCGGGCACCTCGACCGGCGCGGCCGTCTCCTTGCCCGCGAGCACCAGCTTCTTCAACTTGCCCTGCTTGTCGACGAAGTACGGCTTCTCGTCGAGGTCGGCCTCCTGGACCGCTGCGAACTCGGCCGTCTGCCCCCTGCCGAGCCGGCACTGCGGCTGCGACCCGTTCAGGAGCTCCACCTGCTCGACGCGCACGGACGGCAGGTCGCGCAGCGTGAACAGCAGCTGCGCCGCCATCCGCCGGCACGCCGTCCCGTCGACCCGGTCCCCCGGGAACTCGAGCGGCACCTTCAGCGTGGACTGGTCGTCCGTCGCCAGGGTGGTGACGCCCTCCTTCAGGCGCGTGCGGGAGGGGAAGCTGGAGTCGACGGCCTGCTTGAGCCAGTTCGTCGGACCGTCGAGCAGCGCCTTGACGGTCTGGGTCACCGGGTCCATCCGGGTGACCGGGTCCTGCCGCTGCCGGATGTAGACGGGGTCGGCGACGACCCAGTTCTCCCCGGAGGCGAAGTAGTACTTGTTGACCGACCGGTAGTTGCGGAGGAAGTCGGCCTCGCCGAGGACCAGGCCGGGCGGGAGGCTGTCGATGCGCCACTCCTTGCCCTTGCCGCCCGCCGTGGGCTGCTGCACGACCTGGATCGACCACAGGTAGTCGGCGGGGCTGATCGGCTGGTACGCGTGGCGGGCGTCCACGGTCGCGATCTTGCGGCCGGCGAGCGGGTAGATCCGGCCTTCCTTGTCGGGGTCGGCGTTGCGGTCGGCCTGCTTGCGGTTGGGCGCGGTGGCGAGCACGGTGATGCTCTGCTCCGGCCTCCAGGTGGCCGCGGCCCTCTTCGTCAGGTACTTGCGGGCGGTGGCGAACTCGGGGTCGTCACTGGTCATGGCCTCCAGGAAGCCGTCGACGATCTCGTCAGGGTCCGCGTTGTCGCGGGGGGCCACGGCGTAGACCCTCACCTGCGAGTCGCCCGTGTTGGAGCCCTTCACCGTCTGGACTTCCCCGCTGTCGGGCATCGAGGCGCAGCCGCCCGCCAGGAGCGCGCCGCACGCGGCCAGCATCGCCGAGCGTGCGATCCGTCCCCGCCCCGCGTGCTCCGCTCGGGAGTCAGCGCCCACGTGTCCCGCCCTCCTGCTCCACGTTCACGTTCACGTTCCCGCCCCCGTCGCGGCCGGCCGCCGCCGTATCCGGCGCGCGGCCGTCGGTGTCCGCGGCCGTCCGCGCCACCACCCGGGCGCCGCTGCCGGGCAGCGCCGTCGGGTCGACGGTCGCCCGGGGCGCCCCGGGCAGCCCGGGCGGCACGGGGAGCGGCTGCCGGTCCCCGGCGGACTGCGCCGGCACCGCCGTCCGGCGGGCGCCCTCCCGGGCCTGCCCGGCGGCCGCCTGCTCGCGGTTGCGGCGCGAGTCCTCGGGCTCCAGAGGTATCGGGGAGCCCCGCAGCGGCTCGTCCGCCGTACGCGGCAGGGTGAGCCGGAACTGCGAACCGCCACCGGGCTCGCCCCAGGCCTGGAGCCAGCCGCCGTGCAGCCGGGCGTCCTCGACGGCGATCGACAGGCCGAGACCGGTGCCGCCGGTCGTACGGGCGCGGGCCGGGTCGGCGCGCCAGAAGCGGTTGAAGACCCGGGTCGCCTCGCCGGGCTTCAGGCCGACACCGTAGTCGCGGACGGCGACGGCGACGGCCCCGCCGGCGGCGGCCAGCTTCACCACCACGTCCCGGCCCTCGCCGTGCTCGACGGCGTTGACGACGAGGTTGCGCAGCACCCGCTCGACGCGGCGGGCGTCCGCCTCGGCCACCACGGGCTGCTGGTCCCCGACGACCACGATCCGGGTGTTCTTGCGCTCGGCGAGGGGCTCGGCGCCGCCTATGACCCGGCGCACGACCTGCCGCAGGTCTATCGGCTCGGCCTCCAGGGCGGCCGCGCCCGCGTCGAAGCGGCTGATCTCCAGGAGGTCGGAGAGCAGCGACTCGAAGCGGTCGAGCTGGTCGCCGAGGAGCTCGGCGGAGCGGGCGGTGACGGGGTCGAAGTCGACGCGGGCCTCGTGGATGACGTCGGCCGCCATCCGGACGGTGGTCAGCGGGGTGCGCAGCTCGTGCGAGACGTCCGAGACGAACCGCCGCTGCATCCGCGACAGCTCCTCCAGCTGCTGGATCTTGAGCTGCAGGTTCTGGGCCATCTTGTTGAAGGCCTCGCCGAGCCGTGCGATGTCGTCCTCGCCGGTGACCTTCATCCGTTCCTGGAGGCGCCCGGCCGAGAGCCGCTCGGCGATCCCGGCGGCCATCCGCACGGGCGTGACGACCTGGCGCACCATGAGCCAGGCGATCGCCCCGAGCAGCACCACGACGAAGAGCCCGGCGGTCGCCAGGGTGCCCTTGACCAGGGCGAGGGAGTCCTCCTCCTGCGACAGCGGGAAGAGGTAGTACAGCTCGTACTGGGTGCCCTCGGCGTCGTTCAGGCGCTTGCCGATCACCAGGCCGGGCTCGGACGCCTTGCTGCTGGTGTAGTGGATCCGCGTGAACTTCTGGAGGGTCTCGGTGCTCTGCGCCACCGAGTGCCGCAGTTCGCGGGGGATGCTCGTCGCCGGGTCGACCTCGCCGGAGGCGCGGACGCCACGGCTCGCGGTGTCACCGGTGTCGAGGGAGAGCGCGACCACGTTGAAGGCGCTCTGCCCGCCGCTGGCGAGCTGCTCGACCAGCGTGGAGCGCCAGTTCACGGAGGCGCCGTCCCGCCCGCCGTCCGGCTGCCCGGGCGTCGCGGGGGTGGTCGCCGCCCGGTCCTGGGCGGCGGAGAACCCGCCGGCGGCCTGGCTCTGGGCGGCCTTCTCCTTGGCGTCGAGCAGACCGTTGCGGACCTGCCCGATGACGACGATGCCGAGCAGCAGCACGACCCCGAGGGACATCAGCAGGGTGCCCGCGACGATCCTCAGCTGGATGTTGCGCCGCCACAGGCGCACGGCGGGCAGCAGGGGCCGACGCACCCAGCGCGCGAAGAGCCGGAAGACCCGCCCTCCCCGCGAACCGTCCTGGAGGAGCCGCCCGCCACGCGGCGGACGGCCGGAACGCGAGCCCCCCCGCCCCGGTCCGGCAGCCCGCCCCGTACGGCTTCCCGGGTCCCCGGGCTTCGGAGCAGCACTGCCCGTACTCATGTCAGCTCGGTCCCGCCTTGTAACCGACGCCACGGACGGTCACCACGATCTCCGGGCGCTCGGGGTCCTTCTCGACCTTCGAGCGCAGCCGCTGGACGTGCACGTTCACCAACCGGGTGTCGGCCGCGTGCCGGTAGCCCCACACCTGCTCCAGGAGGACCTCACGGGTGAAGACCTGCCACGGCTTGCGCGCGAGCGCGACGAGGAGGTCGAACTCGAGCGGGGTCAGGGCGATGGACTGGCCGTCCCGCTTCACCGAGTGCCCGGCCACGTCGATGACCAGGTCACCGATGGTGAGCTGCTCCGGAGCCGGCTCCTCGGACCTCCGCAGCCGCGCCCGGATGCGGGCGACGAGCTCCTTCGGCTTGAACGGCTTCACGATGTAGTCGTCGGCACCGGACTCCAGGCCCACGACCACGTCGACCGTGTCGCTCTTGGCCGTGAGCATGACGATCGGCACCCCCGACTCGGCCCGGATGAGCCGGCACACCTCGATGCCGTCCCTGCCGGGCAGCATCAGGTCGAGCAGCACCAGGTCGGGCTTCGCCTCCCTGAAAGCGGCAAGCGCCTTGTCACCGTCCGCGACGAACGACGGCTCGAACCCTTCACCCCGCAGCACGATGCCGAGCATCTCGGCCAGTGCGGTGTCGTCGTCGACGACAAGAACGCGTCCCTTCATATCGACATCATCCCATTAGCCAATCGTTACCTGCCGTGACCTGTCCCACAGCGCCTCCCCCTGCCAGGGTCGTGATCTTGTGGAGAACGACCCGCTCGGCCCGCCGCCGCACGGTTCGCGCGGCCGGATCGGGCATCCGCACAGTGTGCCGTCTGCCGCCCGCACAATGAAGGTCCGGACGAAGCTACGAACGACGAGACCGCTCCCGCCCACGGGCGGGCCCCACGTGGCACGATGGCACCCGGCCCGCCGCCGTGTTCAGGTGTCGGCCGCCGTGACCGAGCCGGTTCGCCGATCCGGCACCGCGACCATTCCCACGAGGTGGACGACCGTGAACGACACTCCGGGCCGGACCTCGCCCGGATCCGCCCCTTCCGGCGACCAGAACGGCTCCGGCGTTCCCCGGCCCGCCGGTCCGGCCGACGTGAACGGTTCCACCTCCCAGTGGTCCAAGGACCAGCCGCCCGCCGGCCGGTGGTCCCCGCCCACCGGCCAGACCCCGCCCCCCGGTCCCGGCCGCAACTGGGGCGCCCCGTCCTCCCCCGCGCAGTGGGGCAGGCCGCCGGCCGCGAAACCGGGCGTGATCCCGCTGCGCCCGCTGAGCATGGGCGAGATCCTCGACAGCTCGGTGAAGACCCTTCGTACCTACTGGCGCACGGTACTGCCCGTCATGGCCGTGCTCGCGGTGCTCACCCAGGTCACCCAGACCCTGGTCCAGCGCTATCTCGTCCCGCCGGCCCCGCAGGTCGACCCGGACGCCACCCCCTCCGAAGCGCTGAAGCAGCTCGTCGATTCGATCCAGGCCTCCCTGGCCGGCTTCGGCCCGAGCATGCTCGTCTCCCTGGCGGCGCTCCTGATCAGCAGCGCCCTGCTGGCCGTCGTGGTCGGCAAGGCGGCCCTCGGCCGCCCGATCACACTGGGAGCCGCCTGGCGGGAGGCCCGCCCGCACCTGCTCCGACTGCTCGGCCTGACCCTGCTGCTCGCGGTGCTGGGCGCCGCCATCATGACGGTCGGCCTGCTCCCCGGGCTCCTGATCGGCGGCGTCGCGGGTGCGGCCCTGGTCTTCCTCGGCGGTCTCGGCGCCCTCGTCCTGGACATCTGGCTGATGGTCCGCTTCAGCCTCTCCTCCCCCGCCCTGATACTGGAGCGCGGGAACGTGGTCCAGTCCCTGAAGCGCTCGGCGAAGCTGGTGCAGGGCTCGTGGTGGCGGATCTTCGGCATCACCCTGCTCACGCAGCTGCTGGTCTTCGTGTTCGCGATGATCATTGCGATCCCGTTCGCCGTCATCGGCCTGATGGTCGACGGCGAGGCCCTCTCCGGACTGCTCTCCGGCTCTCCCGACGCCGCCGGCTGGCCCTTCCTCATCGTCACGGGCATCGGCGGTGTGATCACCAGCGCGATCACCTACCCGATCTCCGCCGGAGTGACGGTCCTCCTCTACGTGGACCAGCGCATCCGCCGGGAGGCCCTGGACCTCGAACTGATCCGGGCCGCGGGCCGGCCCGACCCCGGTCCCGCGCCCGGCACCCGGGCCGTCGGGGGCTGATGGCGTGACGGTCACGGGGGGAACGGTCACGGCAACGGCGCGCCTGCGCGCCGACGGCGACGTACCGGTGGACATCTCCCGCGTCCCCGCCCGCGAGGCGGCAGAGCGGGAGCTGTCCGATCCGATGTACCACGAGAACGACCCGAGCCTCCTCCAGCGCGGCCTGAGCCGCCTCTGGGAGTGGCTCGACGACCTCTTCGGCTCCGCGTCCGGCGCCACCCCGGGCGGGCCGCTCGGCCTCGTGGTCATCGTCCTGGTGGTGGCCGCGCTCGTCGCCGCCCTCTGGTGGCACCTCGGCACCCCCCGCAGGACACCCGCCACCGCGGGCGACTCCCTTTTCGCGGACGGCCCCCGCTCCGCCCGCGACCACCGGGCGGCCGCCGCCCGCCACGCCTCCGCCGGACGCTGGAACGAAGCCGTCCAGGAACGGATGCGGGCCGTCGTCCGCTCCCTCGAAGAGCGCGCCCTGCTCGACCCCCGCCCCGGCCGCACCGCCGACGAGGCGGCCGCCGAGGCGGGCCGCTCCCTCCCCTCCCACGCGGACGACCTGCGCCTCGCGGCCCGCGCCTTCGACGACGTCACATACGGCGGCCGCACCGCCGACGAGCCGGCGTACCGCCGGATCGAGGAGCTGGACACCGCCCTGGAGCGGACCCGCCCCACCCTCGACACCGTTTCCCCGGGGACGCCCACATGAGCGGCGCGATCCCCGGCCCCCCGACCCCCGACAGCGCGCCGACCGCCGCACCCCCCTCCGGCGCCACCCCGCCCGGCACCACCTCCACCGCCCTCTCCGCCCGCCAGATCTGGACCCGGGCCCGCGGAGCGGCCCTCGTCGTCGCCCTGATCCTGATCGGCGGCCTCGTCCTCGCGACGGTCCAGTCCGCGGATCCCCGCGGCGCCCTCGACCCCCGCTCCGCCGACCCCCACGGCAGCCGGGCCGTCGCCGAACTCCTCAAGGAGCGGGGCGTCACGCTCACCCTCGCCACCACCCTCGACGAGGCCGCGGCGGCCTCGAACCCCGGGACCACCCTCCTGGTCGCCGCCCCGGACCTGCTGACCGACGCTCAGCAGTCCACGCTCCGCTCCACCATGGAGAACTCCGCCGGCCGCACGGTCCTCCTCGGCGCGGGCTCCCCCTCCCTCGGCATCCTGGCCCCGGGGATCACCAGCGCCCCCGACGCCGCCGTCACGAACCTCGAACCCGCCTGCACCCTGCCCGCCGCCACCCGCGCCGGCAGCGCCGACCTGGGCGGCGAACGCTACGAGGTCGCCCCCGGCACCACCGCCGACTCCTGCTACCCCTCCGGCGGACTGCCGACCCTGGTCCGCCTCCCCGGCACCGGCACCACCGACACGGTCCTCCTCGGCTCGCCCGACATCCTCCACAACGCCCGTCTCGACCAGCAGGGCAACGCCTCCCTCGCCCTGCAACTCCTCGGCTCCCGGCCCCATCTCGTCTGGTACCTCCCCTCCCTGTACGACGCCTCCGCCGACGCGCCCGAAGACGACACCACCGGAAACTTCCTCGCGCTCATCCCCTCCGGCTGGCTGTGGGGCGCGCTCCAACTCGCGCTCGCGGCCCTGCTCGCCGCCGTCTGGCGCGCCCGGCGCCTCGGCCCCCTGGTGACCGAGCGGCTTCCCGTCGCCCTCCGCGCCTCCGAGACCACCGAGGGCCGCGCCCGCCTCTACCGCAAGGCGAACGCCCGCGACCGCGCCGCCTCCGTCCTGCGCACCGCGACCCGCACCCGGCTCGCCCCGCTCCTGGGCGTCCCCGCCCGGAACGCCCACTCCCCCGAACTCCTCCTTCCCGCGCTCTCCGCCCGTCTCGCCGGGACCACCGCGGACCCCAAGGACCTTCTCTTCGGCCCGGCCCCCGCCGACGACTCCACCCTCATCCGCCTGGCGGACCAACTCGACGCCCTCGAAAGAGAGGTACGCACCTCATGAGCGCCCCGACCCCCGAGACCGCTACGAACTCGGCCGGCGCCCGCGCCTCCCTGGAGGCCCTGCGCACCGAGATCGCGAAGGCCGTGGTCGGCCAGGACCCCGCCGTCACCGGTCTCGTCGTCGCCCTGCTCTGCCGGGGGCACGTCCTCCTGGAGGGCGTCCCGGGAGTCGCCAAGACCCTGCTGGTCCGCGCGCTCGCCGCCGCACTCGAACTCGACACCAAGCGCGTCCAGTTCACCCCCGACCTGATGCCGAGCGACGTCACCGGCTCCCTGGTCTACGACGCCCGCACCGCCGAGTTCTCCTTCCAGCCGGGCCCGGTCTTCACCAACCTGCTGCTCGCCGACGAGATCAACCGGACGCCCCCGAAGACCCAGTCGTCCCTCCTGGAGGCCATGGAGGAACGCCAGGTCACGGTCGACGGCACCCCGCGCCCGCTGCCCGAGCCGTTCCTGGTCGCGGCGACCCAGAACCCCGTCGAGTACGAGGGCACATACCCCCTTCCCGAGGCCCAACTGGACCGGTTCCTGGTGAAGCTGACGGTCCCTCTGCCCTCACGTGCGGACGAGGTCCAGGTCCTCACCCGCCACGCCGAGGGCTTCGACCCCCGCGACCTGAAGGCCGCCGGCGTCCGCCCCGTCGCGGGCCCCACCGAGCTCGAAGCCGCCCGGGCCGCCGTCGCCGAGGTCTCGGTCTCCGCCGAGATCGCCGGCTATGTCGTCGATATCTGCCGTGCCACGCGTGAATCCCCCTCACTCACGCTCGGGGTCTCTCCCCGAGGCGCCACCGCCCTGCTCTCCACCGCCCGCGCCTGGGCCTGGCTCACCGGCCGGGACTACGTCACCCCGGACGATGTGAAGGCCCTCGCTCTTCCCACCCTGCGTCATCGCATCCACCTGCGGCCCGAGGCCGAGATGGAGGGAGTCACCCCCGACTCCGTCATCCACTCGATCCTCGCCCACGTCCCCGTCCCCCGCTGAGAACGGCGCCCCATGGCCCTCACCGGACGAACCGCGCTGCTCGCGGCCCTCGGATCGCTCCCCGTCGGCATCCTCGCCCCCAGCTGGACGGGGATGCTCGCGGTGAACGCGCCCCTCTCACTCGCAATACTGTGCGACTACGCCCTGGCCGCGCCAGTGCGAACGCTCCAATTCACCCGAAGCGGTGACACATCCGTTCGACTCGGTGACGCGGCGGACGTCCGCCTCACGGTCACCAACCCGTCCCGCCGCCGTCTCCGCGCCCAGCTCAGGGATGCCTGGCCGCCCAGCAGCTGGCTGCCGGGCACCGAGCAGTCCGCCTCGCGCCAACGGCTCACCATCCCCGCCGGCGAGCGCCGCCACCTCACCACGACCCTGCGCCCGACCCGCCGGGGCGACCGCCGCGCCGAACGGATCACGGTCCGCTCGTACGGCCCCCTCGGCCTCGCGGCCCGCCAGGGCAATCACGAGGTCCCCTGGACCGTCCGTGTGCTGCCCCCGTTCACCAGCCGCAAGCACCTGCCGTCCCGTCTGGCCCGGCTCCGCGAGCTCGACGGCCGCACCAGCGTGCTGACCCGCGGCGAGGGCACCGAGTTCGACAGCCTCCGCGAGTACGTGCCCGGTGACGACACCCGCTCGATCGACTGGCGCGCCACGGCCCGGCAGACCGCGGTCGCCGTCCGCACCTGGCGTCCCGAGCGCGACCGTCACGTCCTGATCGTCCTGGACACCGGCCGCACCTCGGCCGGCCGCGTCGGCGACGTCCCGCGCCTGGACGCCTCCATGGACGCGGCCCTCCTCCTGACCGCGCTCGCTTCCCGCGCCGGCGACCGGGTGGACCTCCTGGCCTACGACCGCCGCCTCCGCGCCCAGGTCCAGGGCCGTTCCGCGGGCGACGTGCTGCCCGCCGTCGTCGACGCCCTCGCCCCGCTCGAACCTGAGCTCGTGGAGACCGACACCCGCGGTCTGACCGCGACCGCGCTCTCCCGTGCTCCCCGCCGCTCCCTGATCGTCCTCCTGACGAGCCTGGACGCCGCCCCGATCGAGGAAGGCCTCCTGCCTGTCCTGCCGCAGCTCACCCAGCGCCACACGCTCCTGGTGGCTTCGGTGGCCGATCCGCACATCGCCCGCATGGCTGCGAACCGCGGCACGCTGGAGGGCATGTACGAGGCCGCCGCGGCCACCCAGACGCAGTCTCAGCGCGCCCGGACCTCGGACCAGCTCCGACGCCACGGCGTCACGGTCGTCGACGCGACTCCTGACAATCTGGCTCCGGCACTGGCGGACGCGTACCTCGCCTTGAAGGCGGCTGGCCGCCTCTGACCGGTCGCACCGGTCTGAAAAGGCGGGTGAACGCAGAAAAGCCCCGCACCAGGAGGTGCGGGGCTTTCCCACAATGATTGTTCGGCGGTGTCCTACTCTCCCACAGGGTCCCCCCTGCAGTACCATC
>NZ_JNXJ01000021.1:0-110274 GCF_000716625.1 Streptomyces bikiniensis
AAACGCCCGGTTACATTCCGAACCCGGAAGCTAAGCCTTTCAGCGCCGATGGTACTGCAGGGGGGACCCTGTGGGAGAGTAGGACACCGCCGAACAATTTTTAGCCTCAACCCCCGGACCATGTCCGGGGGTTGAGGCATTTTTGCGTTCCGGACGAGTTCTACGCTGGTGCCATGCGATACGACTTGGTCATCTTCGACAACGACGGTGTGCTGGTGGACAGCGAGCCGATCTCCAACACCCTGTTGGCCGGCTACCTGACGGAGCTCGGGCACCCCACCTCGTATGAGGACTCGTTGCGGGACTACATGGGGTCCGCCATGCACCGCGTCCACGACCTGGTCGAGGAGCGGACCGGGCAGCGGCTGCCCGTGGACTTCGACGACGTCTTCCACGCGCGCGTCTTCGCGGCGTTCCAGGACGAGTTGGAGGTCGTGCCCGGGGTCGAGGACGTGCTGAAGCGGCTCGTCGCGGCCGGGGTCCCGTACTGCGTGGCCTCCTCGGGGAGCCACGAGCGGATCAGGGTCGGGCACCGTAAGACCGGGCTCGACGCCTGGTTCCGGGACGAGAACGTCTTCAGCTCCGAGGACGTCGGCCGGGGCAAGCCGGCGCCGGACCTGTTCCTGCACGCCGCCGCGCGGATGGGCGTCGAGCCGGAGCGGTGCGTGGTCGTGGAGGACAGCCGGCTCGGCGTGCAGGCCGCGCTGGCCGCCGGGATGGACGTCTACGGCTTCACCGCGATGACCCCCGAGGAGAAGCTCGCCGGGGCCGCCGGGTTCTTCCGGAGGATGGACGAGCTGCCCGCGATTCTGGGGATGTGATCTCCCCGCCGCCCAGGCCTACCCAGGGGTAGTTTTCGGTCGTACGCTGTGCCGCCATGACGGATGCGCGGTTGCGGCGTGGGCGGGGGTCCCTGGCGGCCAGTTTCTTCGTGCAGGGAGTCACCTTCGCGCTGCTCGTGACCCGGATACCGGCGATCCAGGACCGGTACGGGATATCCGACGCGCTGCTTCCCGCCTTCCTGGCCGCCGTGCCGATCCTCGCCGGAGTGGCGAGCGTGACGACCGGGAAGGTCGTCGCCCGGATCGGGCCGGCCGTCGTCCTGCGGTGGGCGCAGCCCTTCGTGCTCCTCGCCCTGCTCGCCGTCGGCGCCGGTACGGAGCTGTGGCAGGCCGCCGTCGCCCTCGGGCTCTTCGGGCTCGCCGTGGGCGCCCTGGACGCTTCCATGAACATGCTGGGCGTGAGCCTCCAGCGGGCGTACGGGCGGAGCATCATGCTCGGTTTCCACGCCTCGTACAGCCTCGGCGGGATCGTCGGGGCCTCGCTCGCCTGGGTCGGGGCGCACTGGCACCTGTCGCTGTTCGCGTCCTTTCTGCCGGTCGTGGCGGTCCTGTTGCCCCTCGCGCTCGTCGGCAGCCGGTGGTACGTGGCCGGTGGTGACGGGCCCGTGCAGGAGGAGGACGCGGAGAAGGGGAGCGGCAGGGTCGCGTTCACGCTGCTGCTTCCGCTCTGTCTCGTCATGACCTTCGCGTACATCGGGGACTCCACGGTCGCCAACTGGAGCGCCAAGTACCTCCAGGACGTGCTGCACAGCTCCGAGGAGCTGGCGACCGTGCCGTACAACGCGTACATGGTGACGACGCTCCTCGGGCGGGCCGTCGGGGACTTCGGGGTGCGCCGGCTCGGGGCCGCGGCGGTCGTGCGCGGCGGGGCCGTGCTCGCGGCGCTCGGGTTCGGGCTCGTCGCGGCGGCGCCGGGCGCGTGGGCGGGGATCGCGGCGTTCACGCTCCTCGGGCTCGGGCTCAGCGTGCTCGTGCCGCAGACCTTCGCCGCCGCCGGGCGGCTCTTCCCCGGGAACAGCGACGCGGCCGTGGCCCGGCTCAACGTCTTCAACTACGTCGGGTTCCTCATCGGGTCGCCGCTCGTGGGGGCGCTCGGGGACGCGTGGAGCTACCGGGGCGCGATGCTGGTGCCGATGGCGCTCGTCCTGGTGACGGTGGTGTACGCCACGTCGTTCGGCTCGCGGGCGGCCCGATACGGTGGCGGGCATGAGCGGCCGCGCACTGTTGATGTGGGATGAAGCTGTCACGCAGTACGACTTCGGGTCCGAGCATCCGATGGACCCGGTACGGCTCGCGCTGACGATGTCGCTGGTGCGGGCCTACGGGCTCGACCGGGCGGTCGACGTGGTCGCGGCGAAGCCGGCCGGGGACTCGACGCTGCGGCTGGTGCACCGCGAGGACTACGTGGCGGCCGTGCGGGCGGCCTCGGCCGATCCGCGCCACGCGGACCAGGCGTACGGGCTCGGCACGGTCGACGATCCGGCGTTCGCCGGGATGCACGAGGTGTCGGCGCTGATCGCCGGGCAGTCGGTGGGGGCGGCGGAGGCGGTCTGGCGCGGGGAGGCCGCGCACGCGGTCAACTTCTCCGGCGGGCTGCACCACGCGATGCCCGGGGCGGCGGCCGGCTTCTGCATCTACAACGACGCCTCGCTCGCCATCGCCCGGCTGCTCGAACTGGGCGCGGAGCGGGTGGCGTACGTGGACGTGGACGTGCACCACGGGGACGGGGTGCAGGCGGCGTTCTGGGAGGACGCGCGGGTCCTGACGGTCTCGCTGCACGAGCATCCGAGGACGCTGTTCCCGCAGACCGGCTGGCCGGAGGAGACCGGCGCCCCGGGGGCGGGCGAGGGCGGGGCCGTGAACGTGGCGCTTCCGGCCGGGACCGGGGACGCGGGATGGCTGCGGGCCTTCCACGCGGTCGTACCGGAGCTGCTCGCGGACTTCCGGCCGCAGGTCCTCGTGACGCAGCACGGGGCGGACACGCACTTCGAGGACCCGCTCGCCCACCTGGCGGTCTCCCTCGACGCCCAGCGGGCGGTCCAGGAGGCCTGCCACGAGCTGGCGCACGAGCACGCCGGCGGGCGGTGGCTGGCGCTCGGCGGCGGCGGGTACGCGGTGGTCGACGTCGTACCCCGGTCGTGGACGCACCTGGTGGGGATCGCGGCGCACGCGCCCGTGGACCCCGAGTCGGTGATCCCCTCGTCCTGGCGGGACGAGGTGTACGCGCGGACGCGGCAGTTGGGGCCCGGGCGGATGACGGACGGCCGGTGGCCGGTGGACTTCCGGGAGTGGGCCGGGGGGTACGACCCGGCGGACCGGCTCGACCAGGCGGTGCTCGCGACCCGCAGGGCCGCCTTCCCGCTGCGGGGACTGCTGGCCTGAAGCACCGACAGCCCGGGAACGCCCTGCCGGAAGTTACGCCGACGGTGGGGCGTCCGGGAGGTTCGGGCCCCCCGGCGGGCGTGTTCCGGCAGCATCGGGAGGGTGTGGAGCACCGGGGCGCTGCGGGCGCATCTGTTGGCGGCGGGGTTGGCGGGCACGGTCGCGACCCCCCGGGAGGAGAACCTGCGGAGTTACCGGCTCTTCGCCGCGCGCGATCCCCGGGTGCTGCTCGGGCTCGACCCCGTGCGGGGCTGGGACGAGGCCGGACTGCTGCGGCTCATGGCCGACCGGTGCGGGGTCTCGGGGGATCCGGGGCACCGGTCGGGGCCCGACGTCATCGACCCGGAGCGCACCCTGCGGGGGCTCGACGCCTTCGCGGCGCGGCTCGGCGCGGCGGCGGCGCGGCGGGTTCCGGTGCTCCTGGGCACGGGCCATCCGCACCGGCTGCTCGGTTTCTACGCCGCTCTCGCAGACGCGTTGTCGGCGGCGGGATGTCTTGTCCTCACCCCCGCGCAGGGGAGATGTGTCGACATAACGACCCGGTTCGGCGTACGCACGTACGTCCTCGACTACGCGCGGGGGGTGGCGTTCGTACGGGAACCCGGACCGCCCGGGGGCGGGCGCGCACCGGGGGCGCACTCCCATTCGCCGCTACCGGTCAGGGCCGCCCTGGAGAGCGCGGCCGACTCCGGCGGGCCGCTTCCGGAGCTGGTGGTCGGGGACCACGGATGGGTCTGCGGGGCAGGTCAGCTGGGTATCGAGGCCATCGGGCTCGCCGATACGGACGATCCCGCGCTGTTCGTCGGGGAGGCGGAGGGGCAGGTGTCGGCGGTGGTTCCGCTTGACGACGGCGTGTGCTCCGCCTCGTACCTCCCGCTGACGCGCTATGTACTCAATCGCGCGTGTCTGTCACGGTAAACGGCCGGTGGTGGCTCCTCTTCCCCACTCGTACCACCCGCCCCTACTCTGGATCGTGAGCGCTCGGCGACGAAGAGTCACCGGAGGGGAAGCCGGTGGGCGTCGCGGCGGAAGGTACAGGTGGGTCATGGCTGCTGGCGATCGACCTCTCAACGAGGTCAAGTTTCTGACCGTGGCGGAAGTCGCCTCGGTGATGCGCGTCTCGAAGATGACCGTGTACCGCTTGGTGCACAGCGGTCATCTGCCGGCGATCCGGGTGGGCAGGTCCTTCCGGGTGCCCGAGCAGGCGGTGCACGAGTACCTCCGGGAGTCCTACGTGGGGGTGGGGACCGCGTAGCGAGCGCGCGGCACGGTGCCGGGAGAAGTCCGGGAGGACCCCGGGCGGCTCCCGGGAGAGCCGGACATCGCCCTCGGATTACGACCGGGGTGCTCGGGACGGTAGGCTAGGCCGACGTAGGTCGTGTGGGCCCAGACGCCCCGCACCGATTTCCGCCGAGGCGGGAATGTTCCGAGAAGTGAGCGAGGGTAGTCGTGGGCTCTGTTATCAAGAAGCGGCGCAAGCGGATGGCGAAGAAGAAGCACCGCAAGCTGCTCAAGCGCACGCGCGTTCAGCGTCGCAACAAGAAGTAAGGCGACCGCTGCACCGCAGCATTCAGTGCGTCGGGCGTGGCCCTTCACCGTTCGCGGTGGAGGGCCACGTCTTTTATTGCGCGGAAATCTGGAAGCGCTACGGTGGCGACCTACGGAACCGGCGGAACCGGTGGAACCCCGGAACCGGCGGAACCCGCGGAAGCGTTCCAGGGAAGACGGACGACGGACGGAAGGCGCTGATCTTGGGCAAGGTCGTGCTCGTCACCGGTGCCGCCCGGCACCTCGGCGGCCGCTTCGTGCGGCGGATCCAGCGGGACCCCGAGGTGGACCGGGTGATCGCGGTGGACGCGGTCGAGCCGGTGCACCCCCTCGGCGCCGCCGACTTCGTACGGGTGGACATCCGCCGCCCCGAGGTCGCGAAGGTCCTCGCCGAGCACGACGTCGACACGGTGGTCCATCTGGACGTCACCGGGACGGCCCTCGGCGGGGGCGGCCGGACGTCGGTCAAGGAGACCAACGTCATCGGCACCATGCAGCTGCTCGGCGCCTGCCAGAAGTCGCCGCGGATCGCCCGGCTCGTCGTCAAGTCCACTACGAGCGTGTACGGTTCCGCGCCGCGCGACCCGGCCGTCTTCACCGAGACGACGCCCGCGAAGGCGCTGCCGAGCGGGGGCTTCGCGAAGGACGCCGTCGAGGTCGAGGGGTACGTGCGGGGCTTCGCCCGGCGCCGCCCGGACGTGGCCGTGTGCGTGCTGCGGTTCGCGAACATCCTGGGGCCCCGGATCGACTCCCCGCTGACCGAGTACCTGGCGCTGCCGGTCCTGCCGACCGTCCTCGGCTACGACCCGCGGCTGCAGTTCGTCCACGAGGACGACGTGATCGACGTGCTGCGCCTGGCGGCGCACGAGCCGCGCCGGGCCACCCAGAACAGCGGCACCTTCAACGTGGCCGGGGACGGGGTGCTGCTCCTCTCCCAGTGCGCGCGGCGGCTCGGCCGGCCGACGGTGCCGGTGCTCCTCCCCGCGGTCACCTGGGTGGGGACGGCGCTGCGGACGGTCGGGATCACCGACTTCGCGCCCGAGCAGATCCGGCTGCTCACCCACGGCCGGGTCGTCTCGACGGTCCACACGCGCGAGGTCTTCGGCTTCTCGCCCCGGCACACGACGGCGGAGGCCTTCGCGGACTTCGCGCGCAGCCGGGGGCGGGGGCTGCTGCCGCCCGAGGCGCTGGCCGGGGCGGTGGACCGGCTGGCCGCCCGCGTGGCCCCCGGGGCCCCTTCCGGAGCTTCCACAGTTCACGACGGCGCCTGAGGAGGCCCGACTGCGATGGCGGACGCCAAGGTCATTCCCTTCGACGACGACCGTTCACGGGCCCGTCGCCGGCCCGCCCGGGCCGACGGCGAGACGGCGGCCGTACGGGCCCTGCCGGGGCCGCAGGAGCCGGAACCCCCCGCCTTTCCGGGGGCGGAGGAGCCGGCCGCGCCCGTCGCTCCCGGGCCGCCGGCCGCCCGGGGCGACTGGGAGCGGCGGCTCGCGGGCGGGCTCGCGTTCCTGCGGCGGCGGATCACCGGCGAGTACGAGGTCGACGAGTTCGGCTACGACGAGGAGCTGACCGACCAGGTCCTGATGTCGCTGCTGCGCCCGCTGTACGAGAAGTACTTCCGGGTGGAGGTGAAGGGGGTCGAGAACATCCCCGACAAGGGCGGGGCGCTGATCGTCGCCAATCACTCGGGGACGCTGCCGCTGGACGGCCTGATGATGCAGGTCGCCGTCCACGACCACCATCCGGCGGGGCGGCACCTGCGGCTGCTCGCCGCGGACCTGGTCTTCGTGCTGCCGGTCGTCAACGAGCTGGCGCGCAAGGCGGGGCACACCCTGGCGTGTGCGGAGGACGCGGAGCGGCTGCTGCGCGCCGGTGAGGTCGTCGGGGTGATGCCGGAGGGCTTCAAGGGGCTCGGGAAGCCCTTCGGGGAGCGGTACAAGCTCCAGCGGTTCGGGCGGGGCGGGTTCGTCTCGACGGCGCTGCGGGCCGGGGTGCCGATCGTGCCCTGCTCGATCGTGGGCGCGGAGGAGATGTACCCGATGGTCGGGAACGCGAGGACGCTGGCGCGGATCCTCGGCCTGCCGTACTTCCCGCTGACGCCGACCTTCCCGTGGCTGGGGCCGCTCGGGGCGCTGCCGCTGCCGACGAAGTGGACGATCCAGTTCGGGGAGCCGATCCCGACGGACTCCTACGCGCCGGAGGCGGCGGAGGACCCGATGCTGATGTTCAACCTGACGGACCAGGTGCGGGAGCAGATCCAGCACACGCTGTACAAATTGCTGGTGCAGCGGAGGTCGGTGTTCTTCTGAGGTCCCGTCGGCTGGTCGCGGGGCATGAGGAAGGGGCGCCCCCCGTCCGTGGGGGCGCCCCTTTCCTTTTGTCAGCGAGCGTCCTCGCTGTCGATGCCGAGGCCCGGAAGCAGGCCCGGCAGGATGGGCGGGATGGTGACGTCGGGGACGTCCGGGACCGGCTGGTCCGCCGCCGGCGGGGACGTCGGCGGCGTCCCGGTCGGGGAGGGCTTGAGCAGTCCGCCGGTGCCGCCGCCGATGAGCCCGTCGTCCTTCGGCGGGGTGGTGGTGCCGGTGTCCGCGCCCGGGCCGGGGCCCGTGCCGGGTCCCGAGGGGCGGGGCGCGGTGGACGGGTCGCCCGAGGAGGGCGTCTCCCGGCCGGTCGGCGGGCGCTGGGTGTCCGTCCCCCCGGAGCCCTGCGGCGTGCTGGGCGTGTTGCGCGGGCCCTCAGTGCCGACCGTGCCCTTCTCGGGGGTGCGGGGGAGCACCGACTGGAGCGGCTCGACCTCTTCGTCTATGGCGTCGAAGACGTGCGTCACCTCGCTGCCGACGTCCGCGAGCTGGACGGGGAGGCGGTCGCGGAGGCCGTCCCAGGTGTCCCGGTGGGCCTGGGCGAAGGAGTTGAGCCGGGCCATCGGGGCGAGGGCGCCGTCCCGCTCGTACGCCTGGCGGAGCAGCCGGTGGCCCTCGGCGGCGTCGTGCTTCATCCCGCCCAGGACGCGGCGGATCTCGGCCAGCGACTCGTGGTCGAGGTCGCCCGCGCGGCCGCGCTCCATGAGGCGGCGGGCCTCGCTGAGGCGGGTGGAGGCCTGGTCGAGGTAGATGCCGCCGCGGTCCGCGTCGTCGTCCGCCATGCCCAGCTTGATGTCCTCCATCCCGCGCTTCAGCCCGTAGAGGGAGTCACCGGGGAGGGCGTCGGAGCTGGCGGCGGCCACGCCGCCGAAGGCTCCCGCGGCCACACCGACCGTGAGGCCGCCGGCGGCGAGCCCCTTGGACCAGCGGGAACGCGGGCGCAGCTTCCGGAGCGGGGACGCCCGGTGGGCTCCCTTGCCGGTGGACGTCCGCTGCTCGGGGACCGTGGGGCCCGCGGACGCGCTCCCCTCCATGAGCATCGCTTCCATGGCGGCGACCAACTGGGCCCGCTGCACCACTTTGACCTCGGGGTCCAGCTGCGGCTTGGGCAGCTCGCCGAGTCCGTTCGCCAAGGCCAGGAGCCGTCCCTGCTCCGCAGGTTCGGCCGGTTCGGCCGGGGTCTCGGGCTGCTCGGCCGCAGCGCCCTCGGACGCCCGGTCCTCCAGGGCCTGGGCGAAGGCGTTCGCCCGCCGGTGCGCCGATACGTTCGCGATCACTGGCGGCACCTCCTCTCGTCATGACGGTCGACTCCCCGGGGTGTCCGGAGGGTTGCACACCTTGAGCGCATCCACACGAAAGAGTGAGTGGCTGCGGGCATGGCGTGACCACAGGGAGCCTGCATCCCGCACAACGAGCGGCGCGGCACTTGGGTTACGCGCGAGAGATGATCGGACCAGTGCGTCATCGGGGCGTCACCGACTGTGAGTTGGACGGGGGTCGGGGGACGTGTGGGGGAGTGGGGCGGAGGAGCGGAGGAGCGGTGGACGGGCCGCGGACCGGGGCGGGACGGGCGCGCGTGGGGGACGCCGGGCGGTCTGCGGGTGTCGTCGGATCAGCGGGCGTCGTCGTGGTCAGCGGGCGTCGTCGGGGAGGAGGCGGGCCAGGGTGCGGACCGCCCGGTACTGGAGGGTCTTGATCGCGCCCTCGTTCTTCCCCATGACGCGGGCGGTCTCGGCGACCGAGAGGCCCTGGAGGAAGCGCAGGGTCACGCACTCCTGCTGCTGGGGGTTGAGGCGGCGGACCGCGTCGAGGAGGGCGGCGTTGGAGAGGGACTCCAGGACGGAGTCCTCGGGACTGCGCTCCACCTCGTTGGCGTCCAGCATCTCGCCGGTGGTGACCTCCAGGCGGAAGCGGCTGGACTTGAAGTGGTCGGCGACCAGGTTCCGGGCGATGGTGACGAGCCAGGCGCCGAAGTCGCGGCCCTGCCAGGTGAAGGTGGAGATCCGGCGCAGGGCGCGCAGGAACGTCTCACTGGTGAGGTCCTCCGCGGTCGCCTTCCCGCCGACGCGGTAGTAGATGTAGCGGTAGACGGTGTCGCTGTACTGGTCGTACAGGCGGCCGAAGGCCTCGGCCTCGCCCGCCTGGGCGCGCTCGACGAGGTCCATCATGCGGGCGCTGTCGCTGTCCGCGGCGGGCCGGCGGGAGGTGGTCGAGGTGCCGGACCGAGTGCCGCGTCTGCCCACGGCGGCGCCGCCGTCGGCCAGGGCGTAGCAAGGTCCGACGGGTGCCGGTGCGGCGAAGGCGAAGGCGGGGACAGGGCCGGCGTACGCGGTGGGGACGAAGCCGCGCAAGTGGTCCAGGACCGTTGCGCGCAGCGTAGCCAGGCCCGAGGCGTCAACCCCGACGTGTGGGTACACGGGACTCCCAGAGGCAGAGCTTCCATCACGTGCAGTGCGGGACCGTTCACCCGTCGTGGCGACGTGAGGGGTCCTTTGTGCGTCTGAGGAGAATAACGCTTCGTACAGGCAGCGCTACACCCAGTTGCAGAAATCGCCGGTTCCGTCGTATCTGTTACTGCTTGCAGTCGGATCAAGGTCCAGTTGATGACTGGTTGTTGATCGGTCTGCTTTCGAATGTGATCGCGTGCACGTTGTGTTGTGCTCAAGTGAGAGCTGCGCGCGTGATCGGGGCCGCTGCGGGGTAAGGGCCCGGGAATGCCCGGGAGTCGACCTGTGCGGTGCTGTTCGACCACGGACGGGTGAGGGCGCCCGGTCCGGGGTTGTCGCAGATGATCGCAGCCGAAACGTATCGGCGGACAGGCGGGCCGGGCGGGGCCCGGGCGTCAGTGCCGGCGGCGGTGCAGGGCGACCGCGGCGGCCGTGCCGCCGGCCAGCGCGCCCAGGCCCGCGGCGGCGGGGATGCCGACCTTGGCGGCCTTGCGTCCGGTCCGGTAGTCGCGCAGCCGCCACTCCCGTTCCTTCGCGTGCTTCCGGAGCTTGGTGTCCGGGTTGATCGCGTACGGGTGCCCGACGAGCGAGAGCATCGGGATGTCGTTGTGCGAGTCGCTGTACGCGGCGCAGCGGCCCAGGTCCAGGCCCTCGGCGGCGGCGAGCGCCCGTACCGCCTCGGCCTTGGCCGGTCCGTGCAGGGGCTCGCCGACCAGCCGGCCGGTGTAGACGCCGTCGACGGACTCGGCGACCGTGCCGAGCGCGCCGGTCAGGCCGAGCCGACGGGCGATGATCGTGGCCGTCTCGACCGGGGCGGCCGTGACGAGCCACACCTTCTGGCCCGCGTCCAGGTGCGCCTGGGCCAGGCCCCGGGTCCCGGGCCAGATGCGGTCGGCCATGTACTCGTCGTAGATCTCCTCGCCGATGCTCATCAGCTCGGAGACGCGGTGGCCCTTGACGATGGACAGGGCGCTCTCGCGGGCGTCCTGCATGTGCTCGGGGTCCTCGACGCCGGCGAGGCGGAACCAGGCCTGCTGCCAGGCGAAGCGGGCGAGTTCGCGGCGCTGGAAGAACTTCCGCTTGTACAGGCCGCGGCCGAAGTGGAAGATCGCGGCGCCCTGCATCACGGTGTTGTCGAGGTCGAAGAAGGCCGCCGCCCGCACGTCGCCGACGACCGGGAACTCGGGCTCGGCGGGGGGTTCGGCGGAGGCCTCCTCCCGCTCCCGTTCCAGCTGGAGAGAGGTCTTGCGCGCTGCCTCGGCAGCGGCCTCGCCTGCGAGGACGCTGCGCGCGGTGGCGGAGCGCCTACGAGGGGTGAGCCATCCCAGAGCGGCCATGCCGTGAGCATAGCCAGTCTGTTCGGTACTTCCCGACTTGTGACGATGCCGCGGCGTGAACAGTGGAGTACCCCCCTGTTAACCGGGTCACGTCCGGAGCGCGTCCGGAATCCGCTCCGGCGGGCCGGTCGGGGTGTGGCGGCGGGACAGAATGGGCGCCATGTTCGGACGGAAGAAGAAGGCGGACGCCGGGGCGCGGACCGTGACCCTCATCGGCAGGCCGGGATGTCATCTCTGCGACGACGCGCGGGCGGTGGTCGAGGTCGTGTGCGCGGAGACCGGGGCGTCCTGGGAGGAGAAGGACATCACCCGCGACGAGGAGCTTTACCGGGCGTACTGGGAGCAGATCCCCGTCGTCCTGGTCGACGGGGAGCAGCACACCTTCTGGCGCGTGGACGCCGACCGGCTCCGGCGCGAACTGGGTGCGTGACCGGAACCCGGTTACCATCATGGACGTTTTGTTGGGTTCCGGGGGCGGCATCGTGAGGAGAGTGTGCGGTTTTGCCCCCTTCGGGTTCTCAACGCGCTGATCTTCTCCGCGGTTCCACGGCGACGAGAACCGGCCGCGTGACCCCGGTCACTTTGGCCGGACAAAACGGACACCATCTTTGTGCACGCGTTCACAAAGACATAGCCTGCATTCGACGGGGCGGTCTTGGGACATGTGGCCGCCTGCAGCCCCGCTCATCCCGCAGGAGCACCGTGGCAACTGGCCGAACTCACCGACCGGCGACCCGTAGCCGAGGAATTCCCGAGGCCACCGTCGCCCGGCTTCCGCTGTATCTGCGCGCGCTGACCGCGCTCTCGGAGCGTTCCGTACCCACGGTCTCCTCCGAGGAGCTCGCGGCCGCGGCGGGGGTCAACTCCGCCAAGCTGCGCAAGGACTTCAGCTACCTCGGCTCCTACGGCACCCGCGGGGTCGGCTACGACGTCGAGTACCTCGTCTACCAGATCTCCCGCGAGCTGGGCCTCACCCAGGACTGGCCCGTCGTCATCGTCGGCATCGGAAACCTCGGCGCCGCGCTCGCCGGCTACGGCGGCTTCGCCTCCCGCGGCTTCCGCGTCGCCGCGCTCATCGACGCCGACCCGGCCATGACCGGCCGGCCCGTCGCCGGCATCCCCGTCCAGCACAGCGACGACCTCGAACGGATCATCGAGCAGGACGGCGTCTCCATCGGCGTCATCGCCACCCCCGCCGGCGTCGCCCAGCAGGTCTGCGACCGCCTCGTGGCCGCCGGCGTCACCTCCATCCTGAACTTCGCCCCGACCGTGCTCTCCGTGCCCGACGGCGTCGACGTGCGCAAGGTCGACCTCTCCATCGAGCTCCAGATCCTCGCCTTCCACGAGCAGCGCAAGGCCGGCGAGGACACCGGGGCCGACGGCGACGCGGAGCACACCCCCGCCGTCGTACCGCCCGCCCCCCGCGGCGCCGCGGGCACCGGCGGCCGCAAGGGACCCGACGGGGACGTCCCCGCCGTGATGCCGGCATGAGCCTCCTCGTCGTCGGACTCAGCCACCGCAGCGCCCCCGTCTCCATCCTGGAGCGGGCCTCCCTGCCGGCCGACACCCGCACCAAGCTCCTCCAGGACACCCTCGCCGCCGAACCGGCCACCGAGGCCACCGTCCTGGCCACCTGCAACCGCATCGAGCTCTACGCCGACGTCGACAAGTTCCACGCCGGCGTCGCCGAGCTGTCCACCCTCCTCGCCCAGCACAGCGGCGTCGGCCTGGACGAGCTCACCCCCTACCTCTACGTGCACTACGAGGACCGGGCCGTCCACCACCTCTTCTCGGTGGCCTGCGGCCTGGACTCCATGGTCGTCGGCGAGGGCCAGATCCTCGGCCAGATCAAGGACGCCCTCGCCCTCGGCCAGGAACTCCACACCGCCGGACGCCTCCTCAACGACCTCTTCCAGCAGGCCCTGCGGGTCGGCAAGCGCGCCCACAGCGAGACCGGCATCGACCGCGCCGGGCAGTCCCTCGTCACCTTCGGACTCCAGCAGCTCGCCGACGGTGAGGACGTCGACACCTGGGCCAAGGGCAAGAAGGCCCTCGTCATCGGCGCCGGCTCCATGTCCTCCCTGGCCGCCGCCACCCTCGCCCGCTCCGGCGTCGCCGAGATCGTCGTCGCCAACCGCACCCTCGCCCGCGCCGAACGGCTCGCCCGGATCCTCACCGAGCCCGGCGGAACGGGAGTCGCCGCACGCGCGGCCGAGATGGTTGCCGTCGGCGACGAACTCGACCGCGCCGACATCGTCGTCTCCTGCACCGGCGCCACCGGACTCGTCCTCACCGGCGACGACGTCGCCGCCGCCGTACGGGACCGCCGGACCCCCCTCGCCCTCCTCGACCTCGCCATGCCCCGCGACGTCGACGCCGCCGCCCACCGCGTCCCCGGCGTCCGGCTCGTCGACATCGAATCGCTCGCCGAGGCCTCCGCGGACGCCCCCATGGCCGCCGACGTCGACCGGGTCCGGGCCATCGTCTCCGACGAGGTCGCCGCCTTCGGCGCCGCCCAGCGCGCCGCCCACATCACCCCCACCGTCGTCGCCCTGCGCGCCATGGCCGCCGACGTGGTCGCCGGCGAGGTCGCGCGCCTCGAAGGCCGCCTCCCCGGCCTCGACGAGAAGCAGCGCGCCGAGATCACCCAGACCGTGCGCCGCGTGGTCGACAAGCTCCTGCACGCGCCGACCGTGCGGGTCAAGCAGCTCGCCAGCGAACCCGGCGGCGCCGGGTACGCGGACGCGCTGCGGACACTCTTCGACCTCGACCCGGAGACGGTCGCCGCCGTCAGCCGGGCCGACCTGAATGACGCCGACGTCAAGAACCGAGGGCGAGTATGACCGAGAGGGCACTGAGGCTCGGGACCAGGCGCAGCAAGCTCGCCATGGCCCAGTCCGGGCACGTGGCCGACGCCGTACGGCAGCTGACCGGCCGGCCCGTCGAGCTCGTGGAGATCACGACGTACGGGGACACCTCCCGCGAACACCTCGCGCAGATCGGCGGCACCGGCGTCTTCGTCGCCGCCCTGCGCGACGCGCTGCTCGCCGGCGAGGTGGACTTCGCCGTCCACTCGCTGAAGGACCTGCCGACCACCCCGCACCCCGACCTGGTCGTGGCCGCGATCCCCCGCCGCGAGGACCCCCGCGACGTACTGATCGCACCCGCCGGCACCACGCTCGACCGGCTGCCCGCGGGCGCCCGGGTCGGCACCGGCTCGCCGCGCCGCACGGCCCAGCTGCACGCCTACGCGCGCAGCCACGGCCTGGACCTCACCTGCGTCCCGATCCGGGGCAACGTCGACACCCGCGTCGGCTACGTCCGCAAGGGCGAGCTGGACGCCGTGGTCCTCGCCGCGGCCGGACTCAACCGCATCGGCGGCACCGAGGAGCTCATCGGCTCCCTCACCCTCGACCACCTCCCGGTCGACTCCGTGCTGCCCGCCCCCGGCCAGGGGGCCCTCGCCGTCGAGTGTCCGGCGTCCGACGCCGGACTCGTCGCCGCGCTCTCCGCTCTCGACGACCCGCACACGCGGGTCGCCGTGACCGCCGAGCGCTCCCTGCTCGCCGCCCTGGAGGCCGGCTGTTCCGCACCCGTGGGTGCGCTCGCCGACCTGCTGGCCGACGACCCCGGTCACGGGCAGGCTGTCACCGAAATGCGCCTGCGCGGCGTCGTCGGCACCACCGACGGCTCGACGCTGGTGCAGCTGTCCACCACCGGACCCGTACCCACCTCGCACGACGAGGCCATGGCGCTCGGACGCGTACTCGCGGACGAGATGCTCGCCAAGGGTGCGGCCGGTCTTATGGGGGAGCGAGCACTTTGAACCCCACCAGCCCGACCACCAGCCCCCTGTCCCCGGCCTTCGCGGGCCACGGGCACGTCACGTTCCTCGGCGCGGGACCGGGCGACCCCGGACTCCTGACCCTCCGGGCCGTCGAGGCCCTCGCGGGAGCGGACGTCCTGATCGCCGAGCCCGAGGTCCTCGACGTCGTCCGCGGCCACGCGCGCGCGGGGGTGAGCACGCCGGAGCTGGCGGTCGTCGACGAGGCGTCAACAGCCGCCGGTGTCCCCGTGTTGAGGGATGCCGCCAATCTTGTCATGGAGGCCGCGAGGGGCGGCAGGCGGGTCGTCCGTGCGGTGACCGGCGACCCCGGCCTCGACGGCAACGCCGGCGCCGAGATGCTCGCCTGCGCCGCCGAGGGCATCCCCTTCGAGGTCGTCCCCGGCGTCGCCACCGCCGTCGGCGTCCCCGCGTACGCCGGCGTGCCGCTGCGCGACGCCCAGGGCACCGACGTGCGCTTCGTCGACGCCCGCACCGCCGACGAGCGGTGCTGGAGCGAGGTCGGCGCCTCCGACGGCACCGTCGTCGTCTCCACCACCCTCGACGCGGTGGCCGCCGCCGCCGGCGAACTGGTCGCGGCCGGCCGCAAGCCGGACACCCCGCTCACCGTCACCGTCGCCGGCACCACCACCCGCCAGCGGACCTGGAACGCCACCCTCGGCACCATCGCCCAGGTCTTCAAGCAGGGCAAGGTCCTCCCCTCGCCCGAGGGCCACCGGCCGGTCATAGCCGTGGTCGGCGAGCGCAGCGCCCCGGCGCAGCGGGACCAGCTGTCGTGGTTCGAGTCCAAGCCGCTCTTCGGCTGGCGGGTCCTCGTGCCGCGCACCAAGGAGCAGGCCGCCTCGCTCTCCGACCAGCTGCGCTCGTACGGCGCCGTGCCGCACGAGGTCCCGACCATCGCCGTCGAGCCGCCGCGCACCCCCCAGCAGATGGAGCGCGCGGTCAAGGGCCTGGTCACCGGCCGCTACGAATGGATCGCCTTCACCTCCGTCAACGCCGTGAAGGCCGTCCGCGAGAAGTTCGAGGAGTACGGGCTCGACGCCCGCGCCTTCGCCGGGATCAAGGTCGCCGCGGTGGGCGAGCAGACCGCCGCCGCCCTCGTGGACTTCGGCGTCAAGCCCGACCTGGTGCCCAGCGGCGAGCAGTCCGCCGCCGGACTCCTGGAGGACTGGCCGCCGTACGACCCGGTCTTCGACCCGATCGACCGCGTCTTCCTGCCGCGCGCCGACATCGCGACCGAGACCCTGGTCGCCGGTCTCATCGAGCTCGGGTGGGAGGTGGACGACGTCACCGCCTACCGGACCGTACGGGCCTCGCCGCCGCCGGCCGACACCCGCGAGGCGATCAAGGGCGGCGGCTTCGACGCGGTCCTCTTCACCTCGTCCTCGACCGTGCGGAACCTGGTCGGCATCGCCGGCAAGCCGCACAACGTCACCGTCATCGCCTGCATCGGCCCCGCCACCGCCAAGACGGCGGAGGAACACGGCCTGCGGGTCGACGTCCTGTCGCCCGAGCCGTCCGTCCACAAGCTGGCGGAGGCCCTCGCGGACTTCGGCACGCGCCGCCGCGAGTCCGCCCTGGAGGCGGGTGACCCGGTGACGCGGCCGAGCGAGCGCCGGCCGGGGGCGAGGAGACGGCGCACCACCTAGGCGTTCTCCGGGGTGCGGGTCCTGCACGGGCCCGCACCCTTCGCGCTGCCCGGGGGGCTTTCCGCGGCAACATCCTGTCGGCAAGTGCACCGTCCGCGCGGGCGTAGCCTCGACCGTATGAACTCGTACGGATCCTTTCCCGGGGCGCGGCCGCGGCGGCTGCGGACGACGCCCGCCATGCGGCGGATGGTGGCCGAGACGCGGCTGCATCCCGCCGACCTGATCCTGCCCGCGTTCGTGCGCGAGGGGATCACCGAACCCGTGCCGATCGGGGCCATGCCCGGCGTCGTGCAGCACACCCGCGACACCCTGCGGAAGGCCGCCGTGGAGGCGCTGGAGGCCGGCGTCTCCGGGATCATGCTCTTCGGCGTGCCCGAGGACGCCAGGAAGGACGCCGCGGGCACCGCCGGCACCGACCCCGACGGCATCCTCCAGGTCGCGATCCGGGACGTGCGCGCCGAGGTCGGCGACGACCTCGTGATCATGTCCGACCTGTGCCTGGACGAGTTCACCGACCACGGGCACTGCGGCGTCCTCGACGCCGAAGGACGCGTCGACAACGACGCCACGCTGGAACGGTACGCCGAGATGGCCCAGGTCCAGGCCGACGCCGGCGTCCACGTCGTCGGCCCCTCCGGGATGATGGACGGCCAGGTCGGCGTCGTCCGCGACGCCCTCGACACCATCGGCAAGGAGGACGTCGCGATCCTCGCGTACACCGCGAAGTACTCCTCCGCCTTCTACGGCCCCTTCCGCGAGGCCGTCGGCTCCTCCCTGGAGGGCGACCGCAAGACCTACCAGCAGGACCCGGCCAACCTCCGCGAGTCGATGCGCGAGCTCGCGCTCGACCTGGAGGAGGGCGCGGACATGGTCATGGTCAAGCCCGCCGGGCCGTACCTCGACGTCCTCGCCAAGGTCGCCGCCACCGTGGACGTGCCGGTCGCCGCCTACCAGATCAGCGGCGAGTACGCGATGGTCGAGGCCGCCGAGAAGGGCTGGATCGACCGCGACAAGGCGATCCTGGAATCCCTCACCGGCATCCGGCGGGCCGGCGCGCAGATGATCCTCACCTACTGGGCCACCGAGGTCGCGCAGAAGCTCGCCCGCGGCGTCTGACCGGCCCGCCGCCCGGCCCTGGCTGGTGGAGGACCGCCGACCGGCGCACCCTGGAGGGGGGCCGACAGGTCCCCCCTACCTCGCCGGAGGCGGTCCTCATGATGCACACGCTGGTCGGATGGCACGTGGAGATGGAGTTCCAGGAGGAGGGCGACCGGACGCGGGCCGCGGCCATGGTCCGGCTCGGCGACGGCACCGAGTTCCGGGCCCACGGCACCGCGAACCGGCACCCCTCCGACCCGGAGCAGCTGCGGGTCGGCGAGGAGATCGCCGGAGCGCGCGCCCTGATGGACCTCGCCTCGCAGCTCCTCCAGAAGGCCCACACGGAGATCGACGAGGTCTCCGGACGCACCTCGCACGCCATCCGGTGACACGGTGACGACGACGGCGGCGCGCCGCGGCCCGGGGAACGGAACGCGGCGCGCCGGGGACGGCCCGCGGAACCAGGAGCCCGGCGGAATCAGAAGCCCAGGGCGTTCTCCATCGAGCTCTGCCAGTACGTGACCCGGGTGGTGCTGTCCGTGTACGTGCCGGCCGGCAGCTTCAGGACCGCCGGGCCCCCGGCCGAACCCGAGCCGTCGCGCGGGGCGAACCACACGGTCAGCTTCTTCGACGTCCGGCCGTGGCTCCCGCTGCCGTCGGCCGCCGACAGGATCATGGCCGCGTACGCGCTCTCGCCCGGGAACAGGGTGACGACCGCCTGCGGCTTGCTGCCCTGGTCCACCGCGACCGCCGCCTGCCCGTCGTCGAGGCGCAGCACCGGGGCGTAGTAGGCGCTGCACGCGGTGCGGCCGGTGTTGGTGACGGTGAGCATCGCGTGGTTCAGCGGGCGGCTGAGCGGGCTGTAGACGACCCGCACGGCCGACGCGTCGCAGGGGCGGTCGGCGGTGTTCTCGCCGTTGCCGTTGCCGCTGTTGCTGTTGCCCTTGCCCTTGTTTTTGCCGTCGTTCTTGCCGGGGGCGGGGGCGGGGGCGGTGGCGGTGGCTTCGGCGGAGCCCTGCGGGGAGGTGCTCTTGTCGCCGGATCCGTCCGTTGCCGCCGGCGTGGACGCCTTCGGCGCGGCGGTCGGCGTCGGGGCCTGGACGGGCGTCGGCGCGGTGGTGGTCGGGGACGAGGCCCGGCCCTCGTCCCGCGTCCCGTCTCCCGAGCCCTGGCAGGCGGTGAGGGAGAGGACGGCGGCGGTGGCGGCCGCCGCGGCGGCGATGCGGATGCGGTGCGTACGCATGGTGTGGAACCCCCGTGGGTGACGTTGCTTTTCGGTCTGTCTCCTGCTGCCGCGCCGTCCGTCGTCCGGTGCCGTGCGGCGTGGCCCCAGGTTGCGGGGCGGCGGATTCCGGCCGCAACGCCGAACGGGCCATGGGGGACACCGGAACGCTCACGGGTACGGTGACCAGCGGGAACGGCCCCTGCCTGGAACGCCGTCCCGGGACGCGAGGACACCGGACACGGGGAGGGGCACGGTGGCGACCACACCGGAGGCCCAGGAGTTGGGCGCGCTGCTGCGGCGGCTGAAGGAACGTTCGGGGCGCAGTTACGGGGTGCTCGCCGGGCGCCTGCACGTCAGCACGTCGACGCTGCACCGCTACTGCAACGGGGACGCCGTACCGGCCGAGTTCGCGGCGGTCGAGCGGTTCGCACGGCTCTGCGGGGCCGAGCGCGAGGAGCTGATCGAGCTGCACCGGCGCTGGATCGTCGCGGACGACGCCCGGACCCGGAGCCGGTCGGTGACGAAGCCGGTCGGGGCGGAGGCGGACACGAAACCGGTGGCCGAGCCCGAGCCCGAGCCCGAGCCGGTGCCGGTGATCGGGCCCGAGCCCGAACCCGAGCCGGTGTCTGCGACGGAAGCCCCTCCGGACGAGCCCGGCGGGGCCGGTGGCGGGTTCCGGAAGGGCGGTGCGCGCCGGCGGCGGGTGCTCGTCGGGCTCGCCGCCGCCGCGGTCGTCGCGGTGGCCGTACCGGTCACCGTGTTCGCGGTCGGCGGCGACGGCGGGGGCCGACCGGAGCGGGCGGCGCCGGTGCCCGCCCCGTCCGGTCCGGCGACCGGCGGCACCCTCCCCGTACGCCCCGGCCCCGGCCCCGGCTCGCCCTCGGCCACGGCTCCGACCCCGTCCGGCACCCCGTCCGGCACCCCGACCGGTTCCCCGTCCCGGCCGCAGGACGGCAAGGGCTCCCCGTCCTCCCCGACCCCTTCGCGCGGCCCGTCGCCGACCGCCCAGCGGCCCGGTGCGCCCGCGCCCGGTGGCGTCCCCCTGCGCGTCGGCATCAGCTCGTACAACTGGGACCACCCCTGCGGCCAGTACTACCTGCTCGACCGCGACCCCGGCACCGTGCCCCCGCCGCCCCCTCCCCAGGACCACCGGAGCTGGGCGCGGTCGTTCGGCGCGGTGGACGGCGGCGGGATGCGCCTCGAACTCACCGCCACGGGCCGCACGGCCGACTCCGTGGTGATCAACAGGGTCAACGTCCGGGTGGTGGGCCGCTCCGCCGCCCTGCCCTGGTCGGCTTTCTCGATGGGCGAGGGCTGCGGCAGCGGCGTCACCCCGCAGACGTTCGCCGTGGACCTCGACCGGCCCCAGCCCGGCGTCCGCCCGGTCGCCGGGCAGAACGGCGACATCGTCGTCCCCGCCGAGGACTTCCCCTACAAGGTCGCCTCCGACGACCCCCAGGTGCTCCGCTTCGACGTGACCACGAAGGCCCACGACGTCAGCTGGTACCTGGAGGTCGAATGGAGCAGCGGCGACCGCAAGGGCACGATCCGGGTCGACGACGGGGGCCGTCCCTTCCGCACCAGCGCGACCGCCGGGCGCCCCTCGTACATCTGGTGGGTCGACCCGGGCGAATGGCGCCCGAACGAGTGGGACTGAACCGGGACCGGACGCGGAACGGGCACCCCCCGCCTGTGCGAGAGGTGCCCGTCGGTGCGCGGGAGGGCCCGGAAGCCCCCGGGGATCAGAGCCGCTCGGGCGTCCGGATGCCCAGGAGCGCCATGCCCCGGTGGAGCGTGCGGGCCGTCAGGTCGCAGAGGAACAGCCGGTTCTCCGCGACCTCCCGCGCCGGCTCCGGCTTGAGCACCGGGCACTGGTCGTAGAACGTCGTGTACAGCGAGGCGAGCTGGTACAGGTACGCGGTCAGCTTGTGCGGCGCGTACTCCGCGGCCGCCTCCGCCACCGTCTCCCCGAACCCGTCCAGGTGCAGGCCGAGCGCGCGCTCCGCCGGGGCCAGCTCCAGCTCCGGGTGGGCGACCGGGGTGCGGTCGCCCGCCTTGCCGAAGATCGACCTGACCCGCGCGTACGCGTACTGGATGTACACCGACGTGTCGCCGTTCAGCGACACCATCTGGTCCAGGTCGAACTTGTAGTCCCGCGCGGCCGACGTCGACAGGTCGGCGTACTTCACCGCGCCGATGCCCACGTACTGCCCGTTCTCGACGATCTCCGCCTCGGTCAGGAGGGACTGCCCGGTCCTCTCCCGGTAGGCGTCCTCCTTCTCGCGGACGACCTCCGTCGCCCGGTCCACGGCCTCGTCCAGCAGGTCCACCAGCCGGACCGTCTCGCCCTCACGGGTCTTGAACGGCTTGCCGTCCTTGCCCAGGACCGTGCCGAACGCCAGCTGGTGCGCCTTCACCTCGTCGTTCAGCCAGCCCGCCCGGCGGGCCGTCTCGAACACCATCTTGAAGTGCAGCGACTGCCGCGCGTCCACCACGTACAGCAGGGACGTCGCCCGCAGGTTCCCCACCCGGTCCCGGATCGCCGACAGGTCCGTCGCCGCGTACCCGAAACCGCCGTCCGACTTCTGCACGATCAGCGGCACCGGATTGCCGTCCGGGCCCTTCACGTCGTCGAAGAAGACGCACAGCGCGCCCTCGGAGCGGACCGCGACGCCCTTCTCCTCCAGGATCCGGCAGGTCTCCGCCAGCATGTCGTTGTAACCCGACTCGCCAACCACGTCGGTGTCCCGGATGTCCATGTCCAGCTTGTCGAAGACCGAGTAGAAGTAGATCTTCGACTCGTCCACGAACCGCTGCCAGAACGCCAGGGTCTCCTCGTCACCGGCCTGGAGGTCCACCACCCGCGCGCGGGCCCGCGTCTTGAACCCCTCGTCCGAGTCGAACAGGGTGCGCGACGCCTTGTAGAGCCTGTTCAGGTTCGACATGGCCTCTTCGCCGGACACCTCGGACTCCGAGGAGTGGTCCAGCTCGTGCGGGTGCTCGATCAGGTACTGGATGAGCATGCCGAACTGGGTGCCCCAGTCGCCGATGTGGTGCCGCCGGACCACCGTCTCGCCGGTGAACTCCAGGATCTCGACCATCGCCGCGCCGATCACCGCGGACCGCAGGTGGCCGACGTGCATCTCCTTCGCCACGTTCGGCTGCGCGTAGTCGATCACCGTCGTGCCCGCCGACTCGCTGAACGGCACGCCGAGCCGCGCGTCGGCGGCACGGGCCACCAAGGTCTCCACGATCGCCCGGTCGGTGACCGTGACGTTCAGGAAGCCGGGACCCGAGACCTCGACCTCCGCCAGGACGTCGTTCGCCGGAATCGCCTCGACGACCTTCGTCGCCAGCTCGCGCGGATTGGCCTTCAGCCGCTTGGCGAGCGCCAGGATGCCGTTCGCCTGGAAGTCGGCCCGGTCGCTACGTCGCAGCAGCGGGTCGGCGGACGCGGCCTCCGGCAGGGCAGCCGAGAGTCCGTCCGCGAGGCGCTGCTGCACGGTCGAAGCGAGGGAAGGGACCGAGGCCATGAGCTTCCGTTTCCGTCGAGAGGTGTCCGGTGGTCTATTTCGCTTGTCAAGTGTCCCATGGGAGAGCAACGTGTTTTCCCTGCCTGTGGACGACCGGGACACGACCGGACCCCCGGACGACCCCGGCCTGTGGACGACCCCGGCCTGTGGACAACCTCCGGGTCCGTCGTTCCGTCTGGGACAATGACAGGCGTGAGGCCCGACGCAGGGCACCGAGGGATTTACGGAAAGAAGGACGTACCGACCGTGGCTCAGAGCAGCACCGAGACCGACTGGGTCTCCCGTTTCGCGGACGAGGTCATCGCCGAGTCGGAGCGACGTGCGCCTGGCAAACCGGTCGTCGTCGCCTCCGGACTCTCCCCCTCCGGCCCGATCCACCTCGGCAACCTCCGCGAGGTCATGACCCCGCACCTGGTCGCCGACGAGATCCGCCGCCGCGGCCACACCGTCCGGCACCTCATCTCCTGGGACGACTACGACCGCTACCGGAAGGTTCCGGGCGGCGTCGAGGGCGTCGACGAGACCTGGGCCGAGCACATCGGCAAGCCGCTGACCTCCGTCCCGGCCCCCGCCGGCTCGCCCCACCCCAACTGGGCCGAGCACTTCAAGGCCGCCATGGTCGAGTCCCTGGCCGAGCTCGGCGTCGAGTACGACCCGATCAGCCAGACCGAGCAGTACACCGCCGGCGCCTACCGCGAGCAGATCCTGCACGCCATGCGCCACCGCGCCGACATCGACGCCATCCTCGACCAGTACCGGACGAAGAAGGCGCCGAAGAAGCAGTCCCAGAAGCCCGTCGACGCGGCCGAGCTGGAGGCCGAGGAGGGCTCCGGCGCGGCCGCCGAGGACGACGGCTCCGGCGGCGGCGCCGGCTACTTCCCGTACAAGCCCTACTGCGGGCGGTGCGAGAAGGACCTCACCACCGTCACCTCCTACGACGACGACACCACCGAACTCGCCTACACCTGCACCGCCTGCGGCTTCGCCGAGACCGTGAAGCTCAGCGAGTTCAACCGCGGCAAGCTCGTCTGGAAGGTCGACTGGCCCATGCGCTGGGCCTACGAGGGCGTCGTCTTCGAGCCCTCCGGCGTCGACCACTCCTCGCCCGGCTCCTCCTTCGTCGTCGGCGGCCAGATCGTCCGCGAGGTCTTCGACGGCGTCCAGCCCATCGGCCCCATGTACGCCTTCGTCGGCATCAGCGGCATGGCCAAGATGTCCTCCTCCCGAGGCGGCGTCCCCACCCCCGCCGACGCCCTGAAGATCATGGAAGCGCCCCTGCTGCGCTGGCTCTACGCCCGCCGCAAGCCCAACCAGTCCTTCAAGATCGCCTTCGACCAGGAGATCCAGCGCCTCTACGACGAGTGGGACAAGCTGGAGGCCAAGGTCGCCGACGGCACCGTCCTGCCCGCCGACGCCGCCGCCCACTCCCGCGCCGCCCGCACCGCCGCCGGCGAACTCCCCCGCACCCCGCGCCCGCTCCCGTACCGGACCCTGGCCTCGGTCATGGACATCACCGCCGGCCACGACGAGCAGACCCTGCGGATCCTGACCGAACTCGACCCCGACAACCCCGTCACCTCCCTCGACGAGGTCCGGCCGCGCCTCGACCGCGCCGAGAACTGGATCACCAACCAGGTCCCGGCCGACCAGCGCACCATCGTCCGCGACGAGCCCGACACCGAACTCCTCGGCTCCCTGGACGACGAGGGCCGCGAGTCCCTGCGCCTCCTCCTGGACGGCCTCGACACCCACTGGTCGCTCGACGGGCTCACCACCCTCGTCTACGGCGTCCCGAAGGTCATGGCCGGACTCGACCCCGAGGCCAAGCCGACCCCCGAACTCAAGCTCGCCCAGCGCGCCTTCTTCGCCCTGCTCTACAAGCTCCTCGTGAGCCGCGAGACCGGCCCGCGCCTCCCCACCCTCCTCCTCGCCGTCGGCGCGGAGCGGGTGAGGAAGCTCCTCGGCGCCTGACGCGCACGGGAAACCACACGCGAAGGGGGCCGCCGCCCGGAAACCTCCGGGCGGCGGCCCCCTTCCCGTACCGCCGTACGTCCTGCGCCGTACGGATCAGGTGGTGTGGCGCGCGGCGAACGCCTCCTGGACGCCCGCCCGCACCTCGAAGATCAACTGCTGGGCGTGCTCGGGGTCGTAGTACTCCTGACCGCCGTGCTCCTCGGCCACCCGGTGCGCGGCCTCCGCCGCGTCCATGACGGCGTCGTGCTCGTGGGCGTACTCCCACATCAGGTCGTGGACGACCTTGTGGAGCCGGCCGCCCCGCGGGTCCTGCTCACCGGCGAACTCACCGGCGAACTCACCGGCGAACTCACCGGCGTAGCCGTCGGCGGCGTACTCCTCGACGCCCTCCCCGACGCCCTCCGGGTGCTCGGCGGACCCCTCGGCCCCCTGCGGAACCGGACCGAACACCGGCTCCGGCCCTTCGACGCCCTGGAGGTTGTACGTACCCGTGTACGCCTTCGGAGAGACCTCCGGCGTGTCGAACCACGGGCTCTCGTGGTTCACCGGCAGCACGACCGGAACGTCCGGCCGCGGAAGCCCGGCCTGCTGCGGAAGCCGCTGCGGATGCTGGAACTGCTGCGGCAGCTCGGACTGCTGGGGCGCCGGGGCCTCGGGGGACGCCGGATCCGCCGGTACTGCCGGATCCGCCGGCACTGCCGGAGCCGCCGGGAGCTGCCCGTACGCCTGCCCCGGTCCCTGAACCTGCGCCTGGCCCTGGCCCTGGCCCTGCACCTGGCCCTGCTGCGGAGGCAGCACCGCCGGCTCGATCCCCGCCGCCGCCAGACCCGCCGCCGCCGTCTCCGCCAGCGGCACCCCGTACCGCGCCAGACGCAGCGGCATCAGCGCTTCCACCGGCGCCTTCCGCCGCCAGTTCCGCCCGAACCGCGCCTGCAGCCGGGCCTGGTAGATCATCCGCTCCTGCTCCAGCTTGATGACCTGCTCGTACGAACGCAGCTCCCACAGCTTCATCCGCCGCCACAGCCGGAACGTCGGTATCGGCGACAGCAGCCACCGGGTCAGCCGCACGCCCTCCATGTGCTTGTCGGCCGTGATGTCCGCGATCCGGCCCACGGCGTGCCGCGCGGCCTCCACCGCGACCACGAACAGCACCGGGATCACCGCGTGCATGCCCACGCCCAGCGGGTCCGGCCAGGCCGCCGCGCCGTTGAACGCGATCGTCGCCGCCGTGAGCACCCACGCCGTCTGCCGCAGCAGCGGGAACGGGATCCGCAGCCACGTCAGCAGCAGGTCGAGCGCGAGCAGCACACAGATGCCCGCGTCGATGCCGATCGGGAAGAAGTACGAGAAGGTGCCGAAACCCTTGTGCACGGCGAGCTCGCGCACGGCGGCGTACGAACCCGCGAAACCGATCCCCGCGATGATCAGCGCACCGGCGATGACGAGGCCGATGAGTACCCGGTGTGTGCGTGTCAGCTGCATCGCGGCCACCCGCGACCCCTCCCGTCGTTCGACATCTCGCGCGCACAGAGTGGCACATGTGAACGAAGCCCGCCCCGGGGGAGGGGCGGGCTCCGTACGAATGGACCGTTTTGCGCCTACTTGTTGGCCGCCGCGACCGACGCCACGGCCTCCTTGGCCGCCGCGACCGCGCCGTCCGTGATCGTCTTCTCCGTCGGCGTCGGCGCACCCGAGTAACCCGCGCCGTTGTACGACAACAGGACCAGCACATTGCCCGTACGCGCCACGATCGACGTGTACACGAAGTTCACGCCCGTCTTGCTCTCCTGGTACGTCACGGTCTTCGCCTCGTCGCCGATGCCCGTGGCCGCCGTTGTCCGGAGGTTCTTCGCCCCGGCCGTCCCCTCGACCTTGGCGACCTCCTTCGCGAGGTTCTCCCGCGCCCGGTCCTGACCGCTGCCGAGCGTGACGTCCGACTCGTACCGGTAGAACGACACGTCCAGCCAGCGGTACTGCGAACCCTTCACGCCCTTGTCGTCCAGACCGTTCCACGAGCAGCCGCCACGGCTGCCCAGATCGCTGGAGACGCCCGGCGTCCCGTTCTTGGTCTTCGCCTTCGGCACCAGGGCCTCGGTCGTCTTCGCCGAGATCGACCGGCACACCTGGGGCAGCTTCGCGAACTTCGCCGCCTCGACCGTCTTCGTCGTCTGTGCGGGCGAGGGGGTCGCGGACGCCGACGCGCTCGCCTTCTCCTGCGCCTTCGACTTCCCGGAGTCACCGGAGTCGGAGGAGCAGCCGGCGACGACGAGCATCACCGGGACGGCTGCGCAGGCGAGTATGCGGGTGAGTCGCGGAGCTGATCGCTGCATGGTTCCTTCAGTCGCTTGTCGTACGGTCCGGTCGTCGCACGGTCCGGACCCGGGCCCGGTCCTGACCCCGGTCCGGCGACCGCGACCACCGGTACGGCCACGGGCTACGGCGACACGTTACGTGGTCGCCGCCCGCTCACGGAGCGGCACCGGACGGCTACTCCTCCAGCCGGTCGGCGAGCAACCGGGCCACCTTCCGGGCCCCTTCCTGCAGTTCCCGGCTGTCCGGGGCCCCGGCGAGGCCCGTGGCCTCCTCCCGGTAGGACACGGTCACGATCACGTTGGATGTGCGGAACACCACGCTGACGGACCGCCTGCGACTGCTCGCCCCGGAACCGCCGAGGACGTCGTCGAGGTACGCCACGTCGCCGAGCCCCTCCAGGACGCGGGGCTCCAGCCCGGTGGAGGACGGAGCGCCGGACGTCGTCGGCCCGCCGGAAGCGGGCCCGGTGGGCGGGGGCGCGGCCGGGGCCGTGGTGGCGGGCGCGGTGGCGGCGGGCGCGTCCACGGCGGCCGCGCCGCCGGGCGCCGCCGGGGTCCCCGGCTGCGAGGGGCCGGCGGTGGGCGTGCCGGTCGTCCCGGGCGGCGCGGTGGGCGGCAGCGGGACGCCCGCCGCGAGCTGCTTGCGGACGTACACCTCCTGCGCCCGGGCGTCGTCGCTGACGGCGGTGTCGTACGAGACCACCCGCTCGATGTCGAGCGAGAGCCGGCGCGAGGCCTCCGGGGTGTCGGCCCGCCACGAGCAGCCGACGCGCCGGTCGGTGTCGTACGTGACGGCGGCGGTGCCCCGGTACGCCCGGTCGCGCTCGGGGTCGGGCAGGGCGGCGGCGCCCGGGAGCATCTCCTTGAGGACGGCCTGCGGGACGGCGCCGCAGGGCTCGAAGAGGGTGCGGTAGCGGCCGGGGGGCGCCACGGGGGAGGCGAGGCCGGCCTTGGCGTCGACGGTGACGTCCTCGGAGGGGGTGCCGGACGAGCAGCCGACGAGTCCGGCGCCGAGGCCGAGGCCGAGCGCGAGACCGAGGGCGGTACGAGCCGTGGACCCGGTGCGGGCCGTGGCCCCGGTACGGGCCGTGGCCCCGGTGCGACCGGGGGCGTACCTCTTTCGCTGCACGGTCCCAGGCTCCCTTCTCCCGAAGACTTTCCCGAAAACTGTTTGCCGCGCGAACCCGGCCGATGGACACAATGTCTATCGCACACGCTGCCGTTGATGCCGGTCCCCTGTCACCTGTACGGGCTTTGGCTCCGGTTTTTGCGTTATCGGACGTTTCGGGGGAATCGAGGAAGTATGTCGTACGTAGAGGTACCGGGGGCGAACGTACCGATCCGGATGTGGACCGACCCCTCCACGGTCGAGGACGGCGCCATGCAGCAGCTGCGGAACGTGGCGACGCTGCCCTGGATCGAGGGCTTGGCCGTGATGCCGGACGTGCACTACGGCAAGGGCGCGACGGTCGGCTCGGTGATCGCGATGCGGGGCGCGGTGTGTCCGGCGGCGGTCGGCGTGGACATCGGCTGCGGCATGTCGGCGGTCAAGACCTCCCTGACGGCCGGCGACCTGCCGGGCGACCTCTCCCGCCTCCGCTCCAGGATCGAACAGGCCATCCCGGTCGGCCGCGGCCTCCACCGCGAGGCGGTGGACCCGAAGCGGCTGTACCAGTTCCCGACGGCGGGGTGGGACGACTTCTGGTCGCGGTTCGACGGGGTCGCGGACGCGGTGAAGTTCCGGCGGGAGCGGGCGGGGCAGCAGATGGGAACCCTTGGCCAAGGCAACCAGTTTGTGGAGCTTTGCGTCGATATGTCCGATTCGGTGTGGCTCATGCTGCACTCCGGGTCCCGGAACATCGGCAAGGAGCTGGCCGAGTACCACATCGGCGAGGCGCAGAAGCTGCCGCACAACCAGGGGCTGGTCGACCGCGACCTGGCGGTGTTCGTCGCGGACACCCCGCAGATGGCGGCCTACCGGCACGACCTCTTCTGGGCGCAGGAGTACGCCAAGTACAACCGCGCGATCATGATGGCGCTCTTCCAGGAGGTCGTCCGCCGCGAGTTCCGCAAGGCCCGGGTGACCTTCGACCCGGTGATCTCCTGCCACCACAACTACGTGGCGGAGGAGCAGTACGAGGGCATGGACCTGCTGGTCACGCGGAAGGGCGCGATCCGGGCCGGCTCCGGGGAGTTCGGGATCATCCCGGGCTCGATGGGCACGGGCTCGTACATCGTGAAGGGCCTCGGGAACGTGGCGTCCTTCAATTCGGCCTCGCACGGCGCGGGCCGGAAGATGAGCCGGAGCGCGGCGAAGCGGCGCTTCACGACCCGGGACCTGGAGGAGCAGACGCAGGGCGTGGAGTGCCGCAAGGACTCCGGCGTCGTGGACGAGATCCCGGGCGCGTACAAGCCGATCGAGCAGGTGATCGACCAGCAGCGGGACCTGGTGGAGGTCGTCGCGAAGCTGAAGCAGGTCATCTGCGTGAAGGGCTGACTCGTTCCTCCGGGGCCTTGCGGCTCCGACGGGGCGGGAGAGGGGCCGGTGCGTGCGCACCGGCCCCTTCCGCGGTTCTACAGCTCCCGGTGGACCTTGGTGTTGGAGGCCTGGGCGCGGGGGCGGACGACGAGGAGGTCGATGTTGACGTGCGGGGGGCGGGTGCAGGCCCAGGTGATGGTCTCGGCGACGTCGTCGGCGGTGAGGGGGTCGGGCACGCCGGCGTAGACCTTGGCGGCCTTGTCGGTGTCGCCGCGGAAGCGGGTCGTGGCGAACTCGTCGGTCTTGACCATGCCCGGGGCGATCTCGATGACGCGGACGGGGGTGCCGACGATCTCCAGGCGGAGGGTTTCGGCGAGGACGCGGGCGCCGTTCTTGGCGGCGACGTAGCCGGCGCCGCCCTCGTACGTGCCGTGGCCGGCGGTGGAGGAGAGGACGACGACCGTGCCGTCGCCGCTCGCGGTGAGGGCGGGGAGCAGTGCCTGGGTCATGTGGAGGGTGCCGAGGACGTTGACCTCGTACATGCGGCGCCAGTCGTCGGGGTTGCCGGTGGCGACGGGGTCGGCGCCGAGGGCGCCGCCCGCGTTGTTGACGAGGACGGCGAGGGTCCGGAAGGCGGTGGCGAACTCGTCGACGGCGGCGCGGTCGGTGACGTCGAGGGCGTAGGCGGTGGCCTGGTGGCCGGCGTCGTTGATCTCGGCGGCGAGGGCCTCGATGCGGTCCTTGCGGCGGGCGGTGAGGACCACGCGGTAACCGGCGGCGGCCAGCTGCCGGGCCGTGGCGGCGCCGATTCCGCTGCTCGCGCCGGTGACGACGGCGATGGGGGTACCGGGGGCGGTCATGGCGTGCTCCTCGCGCAGGTGATCGACGGTGGTGATCGCCCGGTCAGGATAGGCGGGGCGGCCGGCGCGGGGGCGGGGCGGTCGGTCCGGGGCCGGTGAACGACCGCCGCCGGTGACCCGTCCGTCTTCCGGTCCGGTCCCTAGCGGGTCGTCGCTCCGCCGAACTCCCTCACCGCGTCCGTGACGATCGCCTCCAGGCGCGCGTGGTGGGCGCCGCGCCAGTAGACGCGTTCGCACGCGACGCACTGGGCGAACACGTCGTACGTCTTCTCCGTGCCCTGCTCCAGCCGTTCGCGCACCGCGTCCTTGTCGGCGCCGCTCAGTTCGCCGTTGCAGGCCGTGCAGCGGGTCCAGGGGGCGAGCGGCGGCGCGAACCGTTCGAGGACGTCGCGGAGCTGCTCGTCCGGGCGGTCGCTGTAGACGTAGGCGCCCGCCCACAGTTCGCGGCGGCGCAGCAGGCCGCGGTCGCGGGAGAGCATGACGCGCCGCTCCCGCGCGGAGAGCGCGGCCAGGGCGGGGTCGCCGATGTCCTCGCTCTCGTAGGCGGCGTCCACGCCGAGCAGGCGCAGGCGGCGGGCGAGGGTGCCGAGGTGCACGTCGAGGAGGAAGCGGAGGGGCGCGCCGGGGACCCGCTGGGGGCGGGTGACGTCCTCGACCTCGACCGTCTCGCCCGCGCTCGGGACGTACGAGGCTTCGACGGGCCGTCCGTCGACCAGGAGCCGTCCGGCCTCGGTAAGGGGCACGCCCAGCGATTCCACGACGTGGCCGAGCGAGGACGCGCCGTCGGTGGTCACGGGGGTGGGGCCGCCGCGCCGCTCCGCCGAGACGAAGAGCCGCAGGCCGGGGGCGAAACTGATCTGGATCTCCGGTCCGTTCACGGGGTCAGGATCGCATCGGGGGCGGGCGGGTCGCCAGGCGTTTCGGTGGGGGCGGGGGCGTCCGGGGAGAGCGGGGGGGGCGGGGCCGGTTCGCCCCGGAGGGGCTGCGGTACCGTCCCCGCGTGAAGATCATCGATCTCGAACCGGGCGACCCCCGCCTGGAGGCCGACCTCCTGCCGGTCCTCTCCGAGCTCCGCACCCACCTCACCCCGGAGCTGTTCCGCGAGGTGTACGAGGGCGGATACGGCCAGGGGCTGCGGTTCAGCGCCGCCTACGCGGCCGGCGGGCGCTGCGTCGGCGCGGCCGGCTGGCGGATCGTCGTCGACACCGTCTCCCTGCGCAAGCTGTACGTGGACGATCTGGTGACGGCGGCGGCGGACCGTTCGGCCGGTGTCGGGCACGCGCTGATCGCCCACCTGGAGGGGCACGCCCGCGCGGCGGGCTGCCACGAGCTGGACCTGGACTCCGGCACCCAGCGCACCGGGGCCCACCGCTTCTACCTGCGGGAGGGCTTCGACATCGTGGCGTTCCACTTCGTCCGGCCGCTCGCCGGGCCGGATCGGGCCTCCTGAGCCGCCGGGCCGGATCAGGCCTCCTGAGCCGACGGGCCCAGGTCGAGCCGCCAGTCGTTGCAGCGCATCGGGCGGCCCGGCGGGTACTCGAAGTCCCGTTCGCCGCGCGGCTCGAAGCCCGCCTTGCGGCACACCGCGTTCGAGGCGGTGTTGTCCGAGGACGGGAACGCGTGCAGATGGCGGCGGCGGCCCGCCGCCCGGGCCTCCGCGATCACCGCGCGCGTGGCGGCCGTCGCCACGCCCCGGCCCTGGAAGCCCGGCAGGACGGCCCAGCCGGTCTCGTACACCGGCTCGCCGTCCCAGGTCTGCGCCCAGAAGCCGATGCTGCCCACCGGGGTCTCCTCGGGGAGCAGGACGATCCGGTACATCCTGCCGGCGCCGGGGTCGGCGGCGCTCATGTCCACGTACCGCCGGTGGCGCCGTACGAGCTGTTCCTCGGTCTCCGGGCCGCCGAGGTGTGCGGTGAGTTCCGGGGCGTTCAGGGCGCGCAGCAGTCCGGCGTCCTCCTCGGACCAGGGTTCCAGGCGTACGGGCGGGGTGGTGTTGTCCATCCGCGTACCGTAGGTCACGGCGCTGACGGGCCCCGGGCGTACGCCGTCGGCGGCACCCCGATCGTCGTCGTGAAGTCCCGTACGAGGTGGGCCTGGTCGCTGTAGCCGAGTTCGGCGGCGAGGGCGGCCCAGTCCGGGGTGCCGGTCGTGTCGGCGGCCCCGGCGCGTTCCAGGGCCTCGTGGATCCGGTAGCGCAGGATCACCCACTTCGGGCCGACTCCGACGCGGTCGGCGAAGAGGCGCTGGAGGGAGCGGGCCGACAGGCCGGAGGCGGCGGCGAGTTGGGCGGCCCTGCGGATCGTGCGGTCCGAACGGGCCAGTTCCACCAGCTCCATGGCGTGGTCGGCGGCCGGGTCGGGGGCGGGGCCGCGGGCGAGGAGGAAGGCGTCGAGCGCCGCCACGCGCGCGTGGTCCTCGTCGGGGGTGAGGACGGCGGCGGGGGAGCCCGTGGCGTCGGGGAAGACGTCGGTCAGGGGGACGCGGCGGCCCGTCCACGCCGACACCGGCCACGCGGGCGCGAAGGGCCGGAAGCCGCCGGGGCGGAACTGGATCCCGCAGACCCGGCCCGTCCCGGTCAGCTCGTGGGTGAACAGGCCGAGCCCGATCCCGGCGACCTCGGCCGACGCGTCTCCCGTGACCGGGGGGCCGTACCGCTGGAAGACGACGTTCACCGAGGGGTGCGGGACGACGTGGCTCGCGTACGGCTCCGGGAGCTCCCAGTCGATCAGCCAGTAGTGCTCCAGGTAGGGGCGCAGCGCCGGGGCCGGGAGGTGGCGGCGGAAGCGGACGCGGGAGAGCAGTCCCGCGGGGTCGACGATGCCCCGGGTGTCCCGGCGGGGAGCGGAGTCGGGCATGTCCCGCATGCTAGGGCCTGTCCGGCCCCGATCCGCCGGGCAGGCCCTGGGCGCCTTCTTCCTTCTGCGGCTGTCGTGTTTCTTCAAGACGGGGCCGGGTGGGTCTCCGTAGCGTCGGGAGCATGACGAACGAGGCCCAGCTCCGCATCGGTGACCTGCTCCGTACCGCCGCCGACGACGCCGTTCCCGTGGTCGGCGGCATCGCCGACGCGTCGCTCGGCGCGCCCACGCCCTGTGCCGAGTACGACGTGCGCGCGCTGATCGACCATCTCTTCTCCGTCGTCGTGAACTTCCAGGTCCTGGCCGCCAAGGGGACGCCCGACTTCTCCGAGACCCCGGACCGGGTCGCCGAGGACGGCTGGCGCGAGTCGTTCGCGGCGGAGGCCGGGAAGCTGGTCGAGGCGTGGTCGGCGCCCGGTGCCGAGGAGGGCACGACGGGGGCGATGGACCTGCCCGCGCGGACGGTCGGCTCCATGGTGCTGCTCGACCTGACCGTGCACGCCTGGGACCTGGCCCGTGCCACCGGGCGGGCCTTCGAACCGGACCCGGCCGTGGTCGCGGGCCTCGCCGGGGAGGTGGAGCGGATGGCTCCGACGGCCCGGCGGATGGGCGTCTTCGGGGACGCCGTCGAGGTGCCCGGGGACGCCACCGCCTTCGAGCGGCTGCTCGCCGTGACGGGGCGCGACCCGCGCGCCCGGTAGGCCGCGCGCCCGGTGGGCCGCGTCCGGCGGATCAGCGCGGGCGGTGCACCGGGCCGGGGGAGAGGCGGGAGGCGACCTGGCCGAAGGCGTGCTCCTCGGCGGGGGTCAGCGGGACCGACTCCTGCGGGTGCCAGACGCGCTCCAGCGGGACGCCCTCCCGGTCGCGGCGGGCGCGGGCCCGCAGGCCCAGGGCGAGGCACGTCGCCGTCGAGACGGCGAGCAGGCCGGCGAGCGTGAGCGCACGGGGGTCGGAGAACCGGCCGGGCAGGGGCATGGCGCACTCCAAGGCGTGAGGGCCGTCCGTACGCGTGCGGCTCCCGCGGGCGGTGGCACGCCCGTACGACGGCGGGGCGGTTCCTGCGGATTCCTCTGGTTGCTCTCGTTCTTCTGGTTCCTCCCGACGCTTTCAGTCAACACCTTCCGAGGGCCTTTCGGCAGGGGGAGCCGGGGCGGGGCGCCCGGCCGGGAGGGCGGGCGCGGGGGCGCACGCCCTCTTGTGCGGACCGGACGACCGTTCCAAGGTGGCGGAACAGGGAGATTCCGGCCGGGGAGGGAGCAGCCGCATGTCCGGAGCACAGGCATGGGGATTCACGGACGACAGGGGCGCGCAGCTGGGTGCGGCCCGGGTGCCGAGGCGGGTGGTCGCGTACGTACGGGCCGGGGCCGCCCTGTACGACCTGGGGGTGATACCGGTCGCGGTGTACGGCTCCGGGCACGACGGCGACGCGTACGACCCGGCGAAGGCGGGGGTCCTGGAGGCGGTCGGGGTGCCGTACCTCGGGCCGGGGCGGGCCCTGGACGAGGCGGTGCTGCGGGAGCTGCGGCCGGACGTCGTGGTGGACGTGACGTACGACGGGAAGACTCCGTACGCGCTGGACGCGGCGCTGGTCGAGCGGCTCGGGGTGCCGCTCGTGGCCCTCTCGGTCGGCAACGAGCTCGACCTTCCGGCCATCCTCGACCGGTTCGCGGCGCTGGCGGCCGGCCTGAGGATCGACGGCCGGGAGGGTGTCGGTCCGGAGGCCACGGACCCGGGGGTGGCGGACCCGGCGGCCCCCGTTCCCGTCCCCGTGGTCGTCGGTTCGGACGCCGTCGGGCCCGAGATCGTGACCCCCGTGACCGTGAGTCCGGGGACCGGGCCCGGTCAGGGCGCCGCCCTCGCGGAGTTCGAGGCCGCCGAGGCCGCGCTGCGGGAGGCGGCGGCCCGGAGCGGGCTCGGGGTCCTCGCGCTCTCCGGGGCCGGGCCCGAGCAGGTGCACCTGGCCCGCCCGCACGCCTGGCCCGAGCTGGCGTGGCTCGCCGGGCTCGGCGTCCGGCTGCTCGACCCGGGCCCCGGGCCGGGCGCCAATTGGCTCACCGCCGACTGGGTCCGGGCCGCGGCGCTCCGCCCCGACCTGGTCCTCTTCGACAACCGGGAGCACGCCACGCCCCCGTACGCCCTCCCGGGCGGGGTCCGGCTCGCCCCCTGGAGCCCGGAGACCCCGCCCAGCCCCGCCGCGTACGCCCGCTTCTTCCGCGATCTCGCGGAGGCGCTGGCGCCCTGACGGGGAGGGCCGGGCTCAGGCCGGGGTCGCCGTGAGGCGGGCGCGGAGGGAGGCGGCGAACTCCTCCGCGCGGGTGAGCTGCGCCCGCAGTTCGGCGACGCGCTCGGCGGCGGCCTGCTCGTAGCGGCGGACGCGGGACACGAGCGCGGCCCGCTCGCCCGGGTCGAGCTCCGTGTCCGTGCCCGGGCGGTCGTCGGCCAGCCGGTCCACGGCCGTGAGGAGTTCGCGGGTCTCGTCCAGGGTGAAGCCGAGCGGCTTCATCCGGCGGACCACCATGAGCCGGGACACGTCCTCGTCGGTGTAGAGCGGGAAACCGCCGGGGGAGGCGGCCGACGGGACGACCAGGCCGCTGTCCTCGTACTGCCGGATGGTGCGCAGGGGCAGTTCGGTCCGTGCGGCGACCTCGCCGATCTGCATGGGCCGACCGGCCGCTCGTACTCCGCTCACGCGTCGTCCTTCCTCGTACGGGGCTTCCCGGGGGCGTACGGCTTCGGCAGGGCGCACGGCACTCCTCCGGAGCGCGACGTCCGCGCATTCCATACCATTCGTCCTAATTTCAGCACTTATGAGGTCTGGAAGTGCGGTGAAACGCCTGCTCGTAGGCCGTACGCCGGAAGCGGGCACGCCCCACCGGGGCGCCCCGCGCCCCGCGGACCGCCCTGTCGGGGTTCCCCTACGGCCACACCAGGCAGTACGGCTGGTGCCCCGCCTCGTGCAGGCGGACCGAGAAGTCCTGCCACTCGTGGAGCAGCTGGTAGACGTCGAAGGCGTCGCGCGGGCCGCCGCGGTCCGGGACCGTGGACCAGATGAAGGCGGCGGCGCCGACCGACTCCTCGCCGATCCCGCGCAGCGGGTCGACGACGGTCATCGGCAGTTTCACCACCGCGTAGTCGGGGTGCAGGACCACCAGTTCCAGCGGGGGCACCTTGTGCAGGGGCATGCCCTGGATGCCGGTGAGGACCATGGCCGCTATGGTCTCCGGCTTGATCTTGGTGAACATGCCGCCCATGCCGAGCTCGTCGCCGCCGAGCTCCTCGGGACGCATCGAGATCGGCACGCGGGCCGCCGTGGCGCCGTCGGGCGCGCCGAAGTACTTGTACGTCACCCCCAACCGGCCCCTCCCGCCCACGGCGTCCCGCTCGTCCCGAGCGCCCGGGGCCTCCTGCTTCCTCGGGGCCCCGTGCTTTCCCGGAGCGTCCGGGATCGGGTCTTCGGTCCGCCGGCGCCGGTGCCTTCCCCGCCGGGCAGACTCCGGACCCAGGTCGTCCGTCCCCTCGCCCGGTCCGCCACCGCGATGCATATCTCCACCCGACTGCTTTTTCTCGGCAACACGACCCCGCCGCGCAACCCGATCATCGTGACAGTGACCTCCCCCGCGCCCGTACGGTGAAACACCCGTCCGCGAGAACGCCGTGGCCTCTGACACCATGGATTCCGTGAGCCATCCCTATGACGCCCCAGTTTCGCAGACGCGGAGGGTCTACGCCCCGGCGTAACGCACAGGAGGCCCACGCCGTCCCTCCGTCCCCGATGTCGTCACCCACGTCGTTCTCGCAGGTCAGGATCACAGTGCCGTATTCATACGAAGCCCCAGTCTCACAGACGCTTTTCGACCGCGCTTCCCTCGTGACGCCCGGCGGCGTGAATTCACCGGTGCGTGCCTTCCGGGCCGTGGGCGGAACGCCCCGGTTCATGGTGTCCGGTTCCGGTCCGTACCTCACCGACGCGGACGGACGCGAGTACGTCGACCTGGTCTGCTCGTGGGGACCGATGATCCTCGGCCACGCGCACCCGGAGGTCACCGCCGCCGTGCAGGCCGCGGTGGCGCGCGGCACCTCGTTCGGCACCCCGGGCGAGGGCGAGGTGGCGCTCGCGGAGGAGATCGTCGCGCGCGTGGAGCCGGTCGAGCAGGTGCGCCTGGTCTCCTCGGGCACCGAGGCGACGATGTCCGCGATCCGGCTCGCCCGCGGGTTCACCGGACGCGCGAAGGTCGTCAAGTTCGCCGGCTGCTACCACGGCCACGTGGACGCGCTGCTCGCCTCGGCCGGGTCCGGTCTCGCCACCTTCGCGCTGCCGGACACGCCCGGCGTGACCGGCGCGCAGGCCGGTGACACGATCGTGCTGCCGTACAACGACCTGGAGGCGGTGCGGTCCGCGTTCGCCGCGCACCCGGGCGAGATCGCCTGCGTGATCACCGAGGCCTCGCCGGGCAACATGGGCGTCGTCCCGCCGGCCGAGGGCTTCAACCAGGGCCTGGCGGACCTGTGCCGGGAGAACGGCGCGCTGTACGTCTCGGACGAGGTGATGACCGGTTTCCGCACCTCGAAGGCCGGCTGGTACGGCGTCGACGGCGTGAAGCCCGACCTGCTGACCTTCGGCAAGGTCATGGGCGGCGGCTTCCCGGCCGCCGCGTTCGGCGGTCGCGCCGACGTGATGGGGCACCTGGCCCCGGCGGGCCCGGTCTACCAGGCGGGCACGCTCTCCGGGAACCCGGTCGCGACCGCCGCCGGGCTCGCGCAGCTGCGGCTGCTCGACGACGCGGCGTACGCGAAGGTGGACGCGGTCTCGGCGGAGATCCGGGGCCTGGTCACGGACGCCCTGGCCAAGGAGGGCGTGGCGCACCGGCTGCAGACCGCCTCCAACATGTTCTCGGTGTTCTTCACCGCCGACGAGGTGCGGAACTACGACGACGCGAAGAAGCAGGAGGCCTTCCGCTTCAACGCCTTCTTCCACTCGATGCTGGCCGACGGGGTGTACCTGCCGCCGTCCGCGTTCGAGTCCTGGTTCGTGTCGACCGCGCACGACGGGCGGGCGGTCGAGCGGATCGCCGCCGCCCTGCCGGCCGCCGCCCGCGCCGCCGCGGAGGCGACGGCATGAGCGACGTGAACAGCGTGGACGCCGTGAACAGCGTGGACGCCGCGGGCGACGCGGACGCCGTGGAGGACGTGAACGCCGCCGTGAACGCCGAGAAGCCCGTGGGCGACGACGACATCACCGTCGTCCACCTGATGCGCCACGGCGAGGTGCACAACCCGGACGGCGTCCTCTACGGGCGCCGCGCCGGCTACCACCTCTCCGACCTCGGCCGGCGGATGGCGGACCGGGTCGCGGAGCACCTGGCCGACCGGGACGTCACGTACGTCGTCGCCTCCCCGCTGGAGCGGGCGCAGGAGACGGCGGAGCCGATCGCCAAGTCGCACGGCCTGGACCTGGCGAGTGACCCGCGTCTCATCGAGGCGGCGAACGTCTTCGAGGGCAAGACCTTCGGCGTCGGCGACGGGGCGCTGCGCAAGCCGGCGAACTGGAAGCACCTGACCAACCCGTTCCAGCCGTCCTGGGGCGAGCCGTACGTCGAGCAGGTCGTGCGGATGATGGGCGCGCTCGACGCGGCGAAGGAGGCGGCCCGGGGACACGAGGCGGTCTGCGTCAGCCACCAGCTGCCGATCTGGATCGTCCGCAGCTTCGTGGAGAAGCGGCGGCTGTGGCACGACCCGCGGCGGCGGCAGTGCACGCTGGCGTCGCTGACCTCGTTCACGTACCGGGGCGACAAGATCGTCTCGGTGGGGTACAGCGAGCCGGCCCGGGACCTGGTCCCGGCGCACCTGCTCGCGGGTGCGAAGCCGGCCAAGGGGAAGTCCAAGGCCTTCGGGGCGTAGGCCCTTTCGCGGGCCTCCCGCCCGGTCTCCCTCGCGGGCCTCCCGCCCGGTCCCCCTCGCGGGCCTCCCGCGCGGTCTCCCTCGCGGCCCCCGCCTTGACGGATCGCGCTCCAGGGCGTTCGGATGATGTTCATGTCATCCGAACGCCCTTAAATTTTTGTTCTATTTAACGGGAACCCCCGTGTTCCTCCCCGCATCTCACTGTTTGTCGGTTTGGATGACATTCAGTTCATACGTCAGCGCGAATGGGGACGGCATGCGCGAGATCAGCGGGATCACTCGAAGGGGGCTCCTCGGGGCGGGCGTCGGGGCGGCGGCGGCGATGGGCCTCGCCGCGTGCGGCACCTCGAACCAGGACAAAACGGGTCGTCCCGGACCCGAGAAGCCCGGCAAGGGCGGTGACGCCACGGGCGGTCCGGGCACCGCCACCCCGACCGGGGAGCCCGTACGGCTCATCGGCGACGGCTCCACCGCCGACACCGGCAAGCAGCCCCGCCAGCCCGACGCCCCCGTCCCCCTCGAACCCGGCCAGACCCCGCCCCAGTTCGTGGTCTTCTCCTGGGACGGCGCCGGCGAGGTCGGCAATGGGCTCTTCCCCCGCTTCCTCGAACTGGCCAGGAACCACGACGCGGCGATGACCTTCTTCCTCTCCGGGATCTACCTCCTCCCCGAGGCGAAGAAGAACCTCTACCGCCCGCCGAACAACCGCGTCGGCGCCTCCGACATCGGCTACCTCAGCGACGACCACATCAAGGACACCCTGAAGTACGTCCGGCAGGCCTGGCTCGACGGGCACGAGATCGGCACCCACTTCAACGGGCACTTCTGCGGCGGCTCCGGCTCCGTCGGCAACTGGACCCCGGCCCAGTGGCAGAGCGAGATCGACCAGGCCGTGAAGTTCGTCACCGAGTGGAAGACCAACAGCGGCTGGACCGAGCTCGACCCGCTGCCCTTCGACTACTCCAAGGAGCTCGTCGGCGGCCGCACCCCCTGCCTCCTCGGCCAGGACAACCTGCTGCCCACCGCCGCGCGGCTCGGCTGGCGCTACGACGCCAGCTCGCCCGGCGGCCGCCAGACCTGGCCCGACAAGCGCCGGGGGATCTGGGACCTCCCGCTCCAGGGCGTGCCCTTCCCCGGGCACTCCTTCGAAGTCCTCTCCATGGACTACAACATGCTGGCCAACCAGTCGAAGAACTCCACGAAGGGCATGCCCTCGCGCTACCCGGGCTGGCGCAGGCAGGCGACCGAGGCGTACCTCGCCGGCTTCACGCGCGCGTACGAGACGAATCGCGCGCCCTTCTTCGTCGGCAACCACTTCGAGGAGTGGAACGGCGGCATCTACATGGACGCCGTCGAAGAGGCGCTCAAGGGAATGGCCGGAAAGAAGGACGTCCGGCTCGTCTCCTTCCGGCAGTTCGTGGACTGGCTCGACGTCCAGGACCCGAAGGTCCTCACGAAGCTGCGCGGCCTGGGCGTGGGGCAGAAGCCTGCCGGCGGCTGGAACGCCTTCCTCAAGGCCGCTTGATCATTTCCGAGTCTCCGGGCCGTTCGACCGTTCCCGTGGGCCCCCGCTCGCTTAGGCGGCCTTGACAAGGTGCTTTACGGGCACGTAGGGGGGTGCCCAAGATCCCCCAAACGCCCATGCGAAACTTTTCACATGAGCCTCAGCCGCGCCCCTCGACGCACCCTGTTCGCCGTCGGAGTGCTGACCGCCGCCCTCGCGCTCTCGGCCTGCAGCGACGGCGACGGCGGCACGTCCGGCGGCGGCGGCACCAACTTCGTCACCAACAAGGGCGGCATCTCCACCGCCCCCAAGGGCCAGCGCGCGACCCCGAACGAGCTCGCCGGCGAGACCCTCGAAGGCGAACGGCTCGACGTCGCCGACCTCAAGGGCAAGGTCGTCGTCCTCAACGCCTGGGGCTCCTGGTGCGGCCCCTGCCGCGCCGAGGCCCCCCACTTCGCGAAGGTCGCCAACGACCTCAAGGGCAAGGGCGTCGAGTTCGTCGGCCTCAACACCCGCGACGCCAACAAGCAGCAGGCGCTCACCTTCGAAGAGGACTACGAGGTCCCCTACCCGAGCCTCTACGACCCCGCCGGCAAGCTGATCCTCTTCGGCTTCCCCAAGGGCACCCTCAGCCTCCAGGGCATCCCCTCCACCGTCGTCCTCGACAAGGAGGGCAAGATCGCGGCCCGCGCCCTCCTGGCCCTCGACGAGGAGAAGCTCCGCTCGATGATCGACCCGCTCCTCAAGGAGAAGTGAGCCGGTGAACGAGACGGTCACCAGCGGAGCCCTGCTGCTCGCCCTGCCCCTCGCGGTCCTCGGCGGCCTGGTCTCCTTCTTCTCGCCGTGCGTCCTGCCGCTCGTCCCCGGCTACCTCAGCTACGTGACCGGCGTCACCGGCACCGACCTCGCCGAGCGCCGCCGCGGCCGGATGACCGCCGGCGCCGTCCTCTTCGTCCTCGGCTTCACCGCCGTGTTCGTCTCCGGCGGCGCCCTCTTCGGCTACTTCGGAGCCACCCTCCAGGAGTACCGCTCCACGCTCACCACGGTCCTCGGCGTGCTCATGGTCCTCATGGGCGCCTTCTTCCTCGGCCTGATGCCCTGGCTCACCCAGCGCGAGTTCCGCTTCCACAGGAAGCCCGCCGCCGGACTGATCGGCGCCCCGCTGCTCGGCGCCCTCTTCGGCATCGGCTGGACCCCGTGCATCGGCCCGACCCTCGCCTCCGTCAACGCGCTCGCCCTGGAGCAGGCCAGCGCCGGACGCGGCGCGGTACTCGCCTTCGCGTACTGCCTCGGCCTCGGCGTACCGTTCGTACTCGCCGCCGTCGCCTTCCGCAAGGCGCTCGGCGCGTTCGACTGGGTCAAGAGGCACTACGTCTGGGTCATGCGGATCGGTGGCGGCATGATGATCGTCACCGGCGTCCTGCTCCTCACGGGGGCGTGGGACAGCATGGTCTCCACGATGCAGGGCTGGTCCGACGGTTTCACGGTGGGGATCTGAGTTCCATGAGCAAGACCGACACGACGCAGAGCACCCCGGCCCCGGACGAGACGACCGGAGCGGCCGGGGCGGAGCTGTCGACCGCCCCCAGGGAGGACCGCGAGGACACCGCCGTCGGCGGCCCCTCCCTCGGGTTCACCGGCTGGCTCCGCTGGTTCTGGCGGCAGCTGACCTCCATGCGGATCGCGCTGCTGCTCCTGCTGCTGCTCTCCCTCGGCGCCGTCCCCGGCTCCCTCGTCCCGCAGACCAGCGCCGACGAGATGAAGGTGCAGGACTTCAAGGCTGCGCACCCCACCCTCACGCCGATCTACGAGAAGCTCCAGTTCTTCGACGTCTACGGCTCGGTGTGGTTCTCCGCGATCTACCTCCTGCTGTTCGTCTCCCTCATCGGCTGCATCGTCCCGCGCACCTGGCAGTTCGTCGGCCAGCTCCGGGGCCGCCCGCCGGGCGCCCCCCGCCACCTCGACCGGCTCCCCGCGTACGCCACCTGGCGCACCTCGGCCGGGCCCGAGGAGGCCCGCGAGGCCGCGCTCGCCCTCCTCAGGAAGCGCCGCTTCCGCGCCCACCGGGCCGGCGACGCGGTCGCCGCCGAGAAGGGCTACCTGCGCGAGGTCGGGAACCTGTCCTTCCACATCGCCCTGATCGTGATGCTCGTCGCCTTCGCCTGGGGCGTCCTCTTCAAGTCCGAGGGCGGCAAGCTGGTCGTCGAGGGCGACGGCTTCTCCAACACGCTCACCCAGTACGACGACTTCAAGTCCGGCTCCTGGTTCGGCACCGACGACCTGGAGCCGTTCAGCTTCACGCTGGACTCCTTCACCGGCACGTACGAGAAGAGCGGCCCGCAGCGCGGCACCCCCCGCACCTTCGAGGCCGCCGTCACCTACTCGCGCGGCGGCGAGGACACGAAGACGGTCGTCCGGGTCAACGAGCCGCTGAAGGTGGGCGACTCCAAGGTCTACCTGATCGCCCACGGCTACGCGCCCGTCGTCACCGTCAGGGACGGACGCGGCAAGACCGTCTTCCACGGCGCCGTGCCGCTGCTCCCGATCGACAACAACATCACGTCGACCGGCGCGATCAAGGTCATGGACGGCTACCGCGACAAGAACGGCAAGAAGGAGCAGCTGGGCTTCAGCGCCCTCTTCGTGCCGACCTTCGCGGGCGCCGGCCAGGGCACGATGTTCTCGCAGTTCCCCGCGCTCGACTTCCCCGTCCTCGCCCTCACCGGCTACCACGGCGACCTGCGCGTGAACTCCGGCCTGCCGCAGAACGTGTACCAGCTCGACACGTCCAAGATGACCCAGTTCAAGATCGACACGGGTACGGGCGTCGCCCAGCGGATGCGGCCCGGCGAGACGATGACCCTCCCGGACGGCGCCGGCTCGATCACCTTCGAGAAGGAGATCAAGGAGTGGGCGAGCTTCCAGATCTCCCAGCAGTCGGGGAACGGCCTCGCCCTCACGGGCGCGATCGCCGCCATCGCGGGCCTGTCCGGCTCGCTCTTCATCCAGCGGCGCCGGGTCTGGGTCCGGGCCGTGCGGGGCGAGGACGGCACCACGGTCGTCGAGATGGCCGGCCTCGGCCGCAGCGAGTCCGCGCGGCTCCCCGAGGAGCTGGCCGACCTGGCGGCCGCGCTCACGGCCCAGGCCCCGCCCACCGCGGAGCCCCCGCGGGCCGATCCGGAGGCCGTACCGGACACCGCCGGTCCGGAGGCCGTACCGGACACCCCCGCACCGGACACCACGCACCCGGCGGACGCACCCGCGGAAGACCCCGCCCCTTCTGGAGAGGCTGACAAGTGATCCTCGCCGCCACGACCGACGAGAGCCTGGCGCGGATGAGCGACCTGCTCATCTACTCCTCGATGGCCGTCTACACCCTGGCCTTCTTCGCCCACATCGCCGAGTGGGTCCTCGGCAGCCGCAGCAAGGTCGGCCGCACCGCCGCCGCCCTCACCCCGCGGGCCGCCGCCCCGGCCGCCGCCGTGACCGTGCGGGTCGAGCAGGGCGGCTCCACCGCCGTGCTCGACAAGCCGAAGGTCGTCACCCGGACCGCGGCCGGCGCCCGCGACGTGCCGGACGGCCCCGGCGCGGCCGGCGGCACGGTCAAGGGCGACCTGTACGGCCGGATCGCCGTCTCGCTCACCGTCCTCGCCTTCCTGGTCGAGGCGTCGGGCGTGGTCACCCGGGCGCTCTCCGTGCAGCGGGCCCCCTGGGGCAACATGTACGAGTTCTCCACCACCTTCTCCACGGTGGCGGTCGGCTCGTACCTGGGCTTCCTCCTCGCCAAGAAGAACGTGCGCTGGCTCGGCCTGCCACTGGTCACCACCGTCCTGCTCGACCTGGGCCTGGCCACCACCTGGCTGAAGACCCCCAGCGACCAGCTGGTGCCCGCGCTCGACTCGTACTGGCTGTGGATCCACGTCTCCACCGCGATCTTCTGCGGCGCGGTCTTCTACCTCGGCGCGGTCGCCACCCTGCTGTACCTCTTCCGCGACTCGTACGAGAACAAGCTCGCGACCGGCGGGAACCCCGGCGCCTTCGCCCGCTCGGTCCTGGAGCGGCTGCCCGCCGCGGCCTCGCTCGACAAGTTCTCCTACCGGGTCAACGCGGCGATCTTCCCGCTGTGGACGTTCACGATCATCGCGGGCGCGATCTGGGCCGGCGACGCGTGGGGCCGCTACTGGGGCTGGGACGCCAAGGAGGTCTGGTCCTTCATCACGTGGGTCGGGTACGCCGCGTACCTGCACGCGCGCGCGACGGCCGGCTGGAAGGGCCGGAAGGCGGCGTACATCGCGCTCATCGCCTTCGCCTGTTTCCTCTTCAACTACTACGGCGTGAACATCTTCGTGAGCAGCAAGCACTCCTACGCCGGAGTCTGAGGCCCGGCCTCCGCACTGGCACCCCTCCCGCCCCCGGGTGACGCTGGAACCATGAGCGAGATACCCCGGGGCAGGAGCGAGACCCGTGACGGCGACGCGCACGTGCTGCGGTTCACCGTCGAGCTGCCGCACCCGCCGTCCGAGGTCTGGACGGCGGTCACCACCCCCGAGGGCCTGGCGCGCTGGCTGTGCGCGGCGGACCCGCTGGAGCCCCGGCTCGGCGGCCGGGTCGTCCTCCACCGGCTGACCAGCGGCGACACCGAGGACCCGGGGCGGGTGACCGCCTGGGACCCCGGGAGCGTGGCCGAGTACACGGTCGATCCGACGCACGGCCGGATCCGGTTCCACCTGGAGCCGGGCCCGGGAACCGGCGGCGACGGGTCGACCGTGCTGCGCTTCACCAACGAGCTGCGGGGCCCGCCGGAGCACCGCCTCGACCGGCTCGCCGCCTGGCACGACCACTTCGAGTGGCTGGCCCGCGCCCTGGACGGACACCCCGCCGACTGGCGGGAGCGCACGTCCGAGCGCTGGCTGCACCTGCGGGAACTGTACGAGCGGGACGAGGCGCCCTGGCCGAAGTGGGAGCCGTAGTCCCGCGTCTCACCCCCGCTTCGGCGGCAGGCAGGGGGACGCCGGCGGGCGTCCCTCCGGCCAGGCGATCTGGACGAAGCGCTGCGAGCCGTTCGGGGCCAGCTCCACGATCGGGACCGCCTTGTTGTACGGGTTGCCGTAGTTGTCCAGGCAGATCCAGCCGCTCGCCCCCTCCACCCGCAGCGAGCCCTTGACCTGCGGCCACTGGGTGGCCACGTCCGCCGCCGCCGGGTACCGGGCGCCCTGCGGGGTGGCCTGGCGGATCGCGTGGACGGCCGTCGCCATCGCGTCGTACGCGACGATCGCCTGCCCGTCCGTGAGCGCCGGCGGCTCCTTCGCGTCCCGCGTGATGTCCTTCAGGAAGGTCTCGTACGCCGTGGTGGAGCCGCCCGTGGCCGGGACCTTCCGCCCCTCCGCCGGCACCCAGGCGTCCGGGTGGGCGAGCGCCGCGTAGCGGACGGTCAGCTTCGACCGCAGGGCCTTCCGGTCGAGCTTCGCGTCCGCGCCCAGGTAGGAGCCCTCGTCCCCGGTGAGGACGGTGAAGGACCGGTGGGCGCAGCCGCGCGCCCCGAGCGCGTTGATGAACTGGCGCAGCTGGGTGTGGCGGCCCGCGAAGAAGACGGTGTCGGCGCGGGTGTCGCAGATCAGATGGGTGATCTGGCGGAAGGTGTTGGCGGTGGTGCCCTCCTCGTTGGGGTCGGGGGGCGAGGTGAACAGCTCGGGGTCGTGCGGGGCGCCCTTGAGGGCGGCGGCGAAGGCGGCCTTCAGGGTGTCCGTGTAGTGGTCGCCGCTGCGGGTGTCCTGGACGAGGAGCGCCTTGGAGGCGTCCACCTTCCCGAAGTGGGCCAGCGCCTTCGCCTCGTCGCCGTTGGTGGGCGAGACGCGGGCGAGGCCGGGGTAGCGGTCGTTCCCGGGGGAGTTGGCGATGTCGTCGGCGGTGATGGTGGTGCCGACGACGGCGATCCCGGCCCCGGTCAGCGCGGTCACCGCCTCCCGCACCTCGGTGGAGGAGGTGGCGACGCCGGAGACGGCCCGGAGCCGGTCGGCGGAGTCCTTCATGGCGATCAGCCGGTCGACGGTGGCGCGCCAGTGGGCGTTGCCCTTGCCGGTGTTGGCGAGGACGAGCCGGATCTTGGGCAGTTCCTCGTTGGACCGGTGGTTGGCCCGGTACTGGTAGGCGTGGGCGCCCCGCAGCTCGTTCAGCATCTTGATCCGCATGCCGCCGTCGGTGGAGGTCAGCGGCAGCAGGAGGGCGACGGTGACATGGTCGTCGGGCTTGAGCGAGGCGTTCTCGGCGCCGATGGCGCGGGCGATCGGGCCCAGTTCGCCGATCCCGAAGTCGTGGCCGTCGCCGTTGACGCCGACGCACTCCGTACTGCCGGCGGGACGCTCGACGCCCGCCGCGCAGGAACGGTCCTCCGGGGTGGTGAGGCGGACGACGCCGTAGCCGCCGAGGCCGAGGACGACGGCGGCCGTGACGAGCGAGGCGACGAGCTTCTGGCGGGGGGTGCGGACGCGGCGGCGGAGCCGGTCGAGCGGGCGGGCGGCCGAGGGGTCGGTCACGCGGTCGGGCATGGCGTCAGACTCCGTCCTCGCGGCCCGGCGGCAGCGAGGGCTCCCGCCAGGCGCGGATGTCGCGCGGCCAGTGGGTGGCGGCGTCCCAGAGCGAACCGCTGCCCGACAGGTGGCGGCCGGAGAGCAGGCGCAGCTCGTGCGCGAGCCGGTCGGCCACCTCCTCGTCGGGCAGTGCGAGCGGATCGGTGAGCAGCCATACGGCGTGCAGCAGGCGCCGCAGGGCGAGGTGCAGTTCGGTGCCGTCGGCGTCGAGCCCGGCGGGCGGCTCGGGCCCTCCCGCCGGGACCCGGCCGAGGGCGACGGCCCGGCGCGGGTCGGGCCCGGTCGCGTCGCGCTCGCGCGGGTACGGGGCGGAGGCGACGAACCGCAGCCGCCCGAGCCAGCCGAGGACGTCCGGCTCGGGGAACGTGGTCCGCAGGTGGGTGACGGCGTCCTCGGTGCGCCCGAGCGCGAGGTCGTGGTGGAGCCGGTACGGGCCGGGCTCGGGCCCGTAGTGCCGCCGCAGGGTCTCGTGGACGGCGTGCCAGGCGGCGTACCGCGGGTGGTCGCCGTCCTCGAAGCGCAGCCGGTGCAGGAGCAGGGCGCGCAGCAGCGGGTCGGCGACGAAGTGCCGGGAGCCGGGCGCGCCCGCGGCCCAGTCCTCGGCGCGCAGCCGGTCGCGGACGCGCAGCGCCACGTCCCCGTCGCGGGACTCGGAGGGGAGCCGGGCGTGGGCGAGGACCCGGGCGGACTCCTCGTCGTGGGCGGCGGCGAGCACGGCGTACGGGCCGGGCCGGGGCACCGGCAACAGCTCGGCGAGCAGGGCGGGGGCGACGGGCACCGGCGGGGCGTCCTCGCGCAGCTCCACGGTCAGGTCGAGCAGCCGGCCCGGGGTGAGTTCCGGCTTCAGGCGCGCGGGGGCCTCCCCGGCGGCCCGGCCGAGGAGCGCCACGCCCAGGGGGCGGCCGCCGGTCAGCCGGTGGACGGCGCGGGGGAGTTCGGCGGGGGTGCGGCCGGCCGGGTCGTACCGGTCGAAGGCGCCGCGGGTCTGGGCGGGGGAGAGCGGGGTCAGCTCGACGGCGAGGATGCCGGAGCCGACGCTCTCCCCGCGCGGGCAGGGCGCCCGGTGCGCGGTCTCGGGGAGCCGGAGCCGGGTGGCCTGGCGCAGCGCCTCGTGGTCGCGGACCCGGGAGGCGGCGAGGACGACGAGCCGGTCCCGGCGCCCCTCGGCGGCGCGGGCGCGCAGAATCGGTTCGACCAGCTGCCGGCCGAGCGGTTCGTGGGCGTTGTCGAGGAGGAGCAGGGGCCGGCCGATGCGGGTGCCGCGCCGGAGCCCGGTGTAGGCGTGGTGCAGGTCCTCGGTGAGCGCCCCGACGAGGAAGGCCTCGGCCTCCTGGCGCCTCCGGCCCCCCTGCTCGAAGTCGTTGGCGAGCTGCTGGAGCCCGGCCTTCCCCCGCCCCCCGGCGTTCCGGTATCCGCCGTACCACCCCTCGGCGGACCGCTGCATCCGCCCGAACACCTCTTCCAGGACGGTCTCCACGGTCGCCTCGGCGAGCACTCCGGCGAGCGGGGCGGCGGTCTCCGCGAAGGTGGCGGCGAGCTTGGCGAGGACCTTGCCGACCCAGTGGGCGGCGGCGCCCCGGGTCGGGTCGACGGTCGCGAGGAGCGGCCCGAGCCGCTGGAGGTCGCGCCGGGCCCGCTCGTCGTCCTCCCGGGACCAGCCGATCGCGGCGACGGCCACGAGCCCGAGCGAGAGCCGGGGGAACCGCACGGGCCGGGCCCCGAGCACCTTGGGCGAGAACTGCACGGCCAGCTCGGCGAGCGCGCCGGTGAGCGGGGTCCAGCCGGGGCCGTGGTCGGCGGGCGGCTCGACGTGGGCGCAGTCGAGCAGCGCGAGCGGGGTGTACCCCCGGTACCGGTTCCGCACTTCCTTGAGCAGCGCGGTCTTCCCGGTCCCGCGCCCCCCGGTGAACACGGTGACCGGCGGATCGTCCCCGTGCTCGTACGCCACCCGCGCGACCCCGTGCCGGGTGAGCCCGCAGAGCCGCGCGACCAGCCCGCCGTCGTCCAGGACCGCCTCGCGGCCGTACAGCTCTCTGTCCAAGCCCCGCCACCCCCGTAACAGTCAACTCAAGGATATCGACGGCGTGTTGGAAAAGGGGCCGGCTTTTCGAGTCTGTTGTGGGGGCGTTGCGGGTCCGTGGCGGAAGCGGGGTTCACGGGCGCGGGCCTCACTCCTCCCCGATGTCCTCGTTCCACAGCCCGGGGCACGCGGCGACGAACTCCCGCATGAGCGCGGCGCATTCGGGGTCGTCGAGCACGAGGACCTCGACGCCGTGCCCGGTGAGCCAGTCGTGGCCGCCGTGGAAGGTCTCGGCCTCGCCGACGACGACCCGTGAGATCCCGAACTGCCGGACGAGGCCGGAGCAGTACCAGCAGGGCGAGAGGGTGGTGACCATGGTCGTCCCCCGGTACGAGCGCTGCCGCCCGGCGTCCCGGAACGCGGCGGTCTCCGCGTGCGCGGAGGGGTCCCCGTCCTGCACGCGCCGGTTGTGCCCGCGCCCGAGGAGGGTGCCGTCGGCCCCGTAGAGGGCGGCCCCGATCGGGATCCCGCCCTCGCGAAGGCCGGCGCGGGCCTCTTCGAGGGCGGTGGCGAGCCATGAGCGGGCCTGGTCCTTGTCCATGGGGTTCACGGGGGAAGCCTTCCCGACGGGGCGGGGTGATCACGCCTCGGGCGGAGGGCCGCTCGGCAGGACATAGGAACCCTTGCCGGGCACGGTCACGATCAGTTCCGCGTTCGCGGAGTTCGCGCATGGCCCGGCGGGCCGTCAGCACGGCGATGCCGTACTCCTCGGAGAGGCGGCCCGGCGTGGGGATCATCCGGTCGGGGGCGAACTCCCCGGACGAGATCTTGGCTGCGACCACGTCGGCGAGCTGCATGTACAGCGGGCGGGCCGACTTCGGATCAAGGCTCATAGGTCAACAGTAGATAGTCATACAAATACACGTTGGGGTGGCTCTAGCTACATCGTGATGCATCACGGTGCATCACGGTCTACGGTTTTCCACGCAAGACCCCGGCGACCGCTGCAACCGGCCCCGGGGCATGGCCACCAACTGCTCAAGGAGTTGATGACGTGCGGAACCCTATCGCGCGCGTACTGGGCCGGGTCTGGATCCCGGTCCTCCTCTGGCTGCTGATGCTGACGCTGCCGGCCACCGGCAGGCACCGCCCGGTCCGGACGACCCACCGCCGCCCGGCCCCGCGGCCCCGCCACCGGGCCCCCGCCCCGCGCTCCCCGTACGCCCGGGAACAGGCGATGCCCCTGGACGGCGCCCGCTCGCCCCTCACCCGCCCCTACCTGGCGGCGGCCGCGTCGCGCGCGGCGCAACGCAGGCGTCGGCGGGCGTTGTGGCTGGCGACGGTCGGGGTGGACGTCGACCAGCGGAACATCCACGCGGGATGTTCCCGGTGAGCCGCTGCGGGGCACGGCGCTCCGTGCACGCCGTCGCGGAGGCGGTGCGGCCGGTGTGGGGCGGCTCGGTCTGCGTCCTCGGCCCGGGGCACGACGGCCCGCACCGCGACCGCGCGGGCGACGGCTGGTGGGTGACGCCCGAGATCGCGGACGCGGTGAGCGTGTCCCTGGTGGTCCGCGCCCTCGCGCCCGGGTCCGACCCGGAACCGGAGTACCGCTCGCCGCGCTGCGTCGTCGGCCGCCACGCCCACTGCCGGGACCACGCCCCGCGCGAGAGCGGCGTGCTCGGGGTCCGGTACCTGGTGTGCGGATGCCCTTGCCATCAGGAGCCCCCGGGCTGAGGGAGGCGGTCCGGCCGGGGCGTCCGAGGAGATCCGGGCGTTTGTCCGGTGGGGGAGATTTCCGGCCAGATCCGGGCTCTCGGGTTTGCTCCGGCGCAGGTCGAACGGGCTTGGGGTGACGGGAAACGGCCCGTCCGTCCGTCCGACGTGCGGTGATTCGTTCCCGGGAAACGGAAAGGCCGATTCCCCCGCGCATGTGTTCGAGTTTTCCGGGCAGGGCCCGTCGGCGCTCCCGGGCCTGTGTCAACGTGTGGGACCCCGGTGGCCGTTGGGGCGGCCGGGTCTCATCTTCCTGTGGGGGGAAGTCCATGCACTCGCGTGCTCCCGGCACGTCGCTTCGGCGTGCCCGCACCACCTCCAGAACGGCCGTCCTGGCCGTCATGACCGCCCTGACGGTCACCCTCTCCGGCACCTCGGCGCTCGCCGAACCCGGCGGCCCCGGCCCGGGGTCCGCGTGGGGCAGGCCGGACGCGCCGCTCACCGTGCCGCCGGTGCTCGTCGGCACGAACAAGCCCGTGCCCAACCGCGCCGAGAAGGCGCCCTCGCCCGAGGAGGCCGCCTGGCGCGCGGCGCAGAAGAAGCGGGCGCGGACGGGGGAGCCGCCGGCCCCCGCTCCGCAGAACCGTTCCGCCGAGCCCGGGCGGTCCCCGGCGTCCGAGGACTCCACGGCGTCGGTCCTGACCTACGTGCCGACCGGCCAGGGGGCCGTCCCCTGGCACCAGATCTCGGACTTCCGGATCACCGACTCCCTCGTGGCCCGGATCAACCTGTCCAACGGCAACCTGATGCTGGCGGCCACGGACTTCCAGGTGGCGGGCGTCGGCCGGACGCTGCGCCTCGCCCGCACGTACAACTCGTTCGACGCGCCCTGGGGCAAGGTCTCCCAGCGCTGGTGGCAGGAGTACGAGCGCTACCTGCACGTCTTCACCAACACGGTCGTCGTCTACGACAAGACCGGCGACTCGGTCTGGTTCGACAAGAACGCGGACGGCACCTTCGCCACCCCCAAGGGGTACTCGAAGGACCTGAAGAGGAACGCGGACGGCACGTACACGCTCTCCGACCGCAAGTCGGGCCTGAAGGACACCTACGACGCCAACGGCACGCTGACCGAGGTCAAGGACCGCAACAACGGCACGATCACCGTCACCCAGCACGACGAGGGGTCCGAGCACAAGGGCTTCAAGCTCACCGAGACCCGCTCCGGGCGCTGGGTGGACCTGGTCAAGACCTACCCCTCGCAGTGGCAGGCCAAGGACCACACCGGCCGCACCGCCGTCTTCGACCTCGACCCGGAGGGGAACCTCTCCCGCACGACGGACACCGAGGGCAAGACCACGACCTTCGGCCACGACGCCTCCGGCCGCGTCACGAAGATCACCACCCCGGAGGGGCGGGTGACGGTCTTCACCTACGACGACCGGAACCGCGTCACCTCGATGCTGCGGGCCACCGCCTTCGACGGCAGCGGCCACACCGGCCCGACGTACACGTACGCCTACTCCTCCCCGAACTCCTGGGACGCCGGCACCACGACGGTCACCGACCCCGAGCAGCACGCGACGAAGCACGAGCACGACGGCGAGGGCCGGGTCACCAAGGTCACCGACGCGCTGAACCACTCCCGCTCCAGGACCTTCGACGCCAACCACAACGTGGCCACCGCGTCCGACGCCATGGGCACGGGCGGCACCGGCGCCAACGTCACCCAGTACGGCTGGGACGCCCGCAACAACGCCACCTCCGCCAAACTGCCGACCGGCGCGACCGCGACGGCCACCGGCTACCGCACGATCTCGGGCGCGGACCTGCCCGGCACGCTGACCACCGCCGACGACAACAAGACCGACTACACGTACGACGCGGCAGGCAACACCACGTCGGTCGCGGTCACCGGCACCGGCGGCGGCAACCAGACCTTCACCTACAACCCCGCCACCCCGACCTGCGGCGGCTTCGAGGGCCAGCGCTGCAAGGCGACGGTGAAGATGAGCGACACCAAGTCGGTGTCCACGTCGTTCTCGTACGACGCCAAGGGCAACCTGAGCAAGGTCGTCCCGCCCGCCCCGCTCACCGCCACCACCTACAAGCACGACGCCCTCGGCCGGACCACCACCGTGACGGACGGGCGCGGGGTCACGACCCTCTACACGTACGACAACCGCGACCGCATCACCAAGGTCGACACCTCGAACTACGCGACGGTCACCTACGAGTACGACGGCGACGGCAACCTCAAGCAGCGCTCGGACGGCACGGGCGTGACGAAGTACGACTTCGACCCGCTCTCGCGCGAGACCGTGCGCACCCTCCAGGACGGTTCGCAGACCAAGCTGGCCTACACCCCGGCCGGCAACGTCGACTACTACCAGGACCCGGCCGGAGTCACGGACTACACCTGGAACGAGGTCAACAGGCTCAAGCAGCTCAAGGACCCGACCGGCAAGGTCACGACGTACGAGTACGACGAGAACGACTTCCGCAAGAAGACGCTGTACCCGGGCGGGACCGTGCAGGAGGTCACCCCGGACAAGTCCGGCCGGCCTTCGAGGATCAGGGCCACCTCCCCCAAGGGGACCCTGGTCGACCTGTCCTACTCGTACCTCAACGGCACGAAGGACGGCGGGAAGATCCGCACCGGCACCGACGCGGTCGCCGGCACGAGGACGACGTACACCTACGACGGCGCGGGCCGCTTCTCCTACGCGAAGGAGGAGAAGGGCGGCACGGTCACCTCGTCCTGGCAGTACTGCTACGACCTGGCGGGCAACCTGACCTCGCAGGGCACGGACCCCGGCTGCCCGCGCGGCACGACCTTCACGGTCAACGACGCGCAGCAGATCACCGCCAAGAACGGCTCGTCGGCCAACTGGTCCTACGACAGGATCGGGAACGAGACGGCCGGCGCCTCGACGCCGGAGGGCACCCGCACCGCCGGGAAGTGGTCGGACTACTCGCAGCTCACCTCGCTCACGGTGGGCGGCAAGACCTACGACGGCCAGTACGGCTCGACCGACCAGAGCGAGCGGATCAAGCTCGGCGACACCTTCTTCCACAACGGCCCGCTGGGCCTGTCGGCCAAGACCACGGCCGGGGTGGACACGGGGTTCAACAGGGAGCCCGGGGGTACCCTGAACTCCATGACCACGGGGGGTGCTTCGTACTACTACCTGACGGACGCCCTCGGTTCGGTGGTCGCCCTCGCCGACGGCGCCGGCACCAAGGTCAACACCTACAGCTACAGCCCGCGCGGCGTGCAGCGCGCGGCGACCTCGGAGAAGGTCTCCCAGCCGTACCGGTTCGCCGGCGGCTACCAGGACCCGACCGGCCTGTACCACCTCGGGGCGCGCTACTACGACCCGAACATGATCCGGTTCACCTCGCCCGACCCCAGCGGCCAGGAGAAGAACCCGTACCTGTACGCCGAGGGCGACCCGGTCAACCGGATCGATCCGCAGGGCACCCTCTCCTTCGAGATCGGCGGCGAGTTCTGCGCCGGGGTCTGCATCGGGGGCGGAGTCTCCATCAACGAGGACGGCAGCACGCACCCGTACGTCTCCGCGGGCACCGGGACCCCCGGCGGCAGCGTGGACGCGGGGCTGTCCTCCGGCAGCGCCGAGCAGGGACTGACCGGCGAGGTCGGCTGCGGAGTGGGGCCGGCTCAGGTCTCGGCCTCCACGGACGGCTCGGCGGGCGTCGCCACCGGCGGCAGCAGCGGCAAGTGCTCCGCCACCGCGAAGTACACATTCTGATCACTCGCCGCCCGGGCCGCGGGACGCGTCACGACGCGGACCGCGGCCCGGGCCACGGGACGGAAGGAACAGACCGATGAACCCGCTCCACCTCCTCGCGCAGGACCGCGTCGCACAGGACCACCTCGCCAACTACCGGCCCGACGGGCCGTCCTGGTTCCCCTACGCCTTCGTGGGCCTGGTCGTCGTCCTGGGCATCGTCATCCTCATCCGCATCCGCAACGGGCGCAGGTAGGGAGAACGCCGTGCGTGTCCTCGTGGGACTCTTCCTCGTCGTGTTCGGGCTGACCTTCGCGGTCCTGTCCCCCCGGTTCGCCCGGGCGGGCGCGGCCGGTTCCAAGGAGGTCTTCGGTTCCACCGGCGGAACGTTCGTGCGCCGGTGGAACCGGGTGGCCTTCGTCGTCATCAGCCTCCTGCTCGCGGTGTTCGGGGCGGCCCACGCGCTCGGCTTCGACGGCTTCTGACCGCCGGCCGGTCCCGTGGCGGTCCGCCCCCGGCCCGGGGCTCCGGTCACACCCCCGCCCCGACCCCCTCCTCGTACGGGAACAGCGCGAGCGGCGGCTCGGTGCGGAAGAAGGTCCTCGCGCGGAGCAGGGCCGCCTCGTCGGCGCGGACGCGGCCCGGGCGGGAGCCCGTGCCCGTCAGGACGCCGCCGAAGCGCATGCGGAGGTAGGCGGCCGAGTGGTGCAGGGAGGTGACCAGGCCCTCGGCGACGACGTGCTCGTCGTGGGCCAGGGCCGTCACGCCCCACAGCGTGCCGCCCGCCATGCGCTCCTTGAAGTCCGAGCCGGGGACGTTCAGCCACCCCGACCAGTGGTCCAGGTAGCGCTTGGCCTGGGCGGAGAGGCTGTACCAGTACAGGGGCGAGACGATCACCACGTCCGTGGCCCCGACCGTCGCCTCCAGGAGCAGCTTCTCCGTTCCGTGCGTCGGCGGGCCCGTCTCCTCGTGCCGCCCGTCCCGGAAGTCCGGCAGCGACAGCTCGTTCAGGTCCACCCAGCGCTGCGGGACGTCCGCCGGCAGGTGCGCCGCCGCCTCCCGGGCCAGGATCTCCGAGTTGCCGTCCGGGCGGGAGCTGCCCAGGACGAAGAGGAACGAGCGGTTCGAGAAGTCGGGGAGGGCGGGAAGGTCCGGCGTCATGTCTCCTGCTCCGTGTCGTGGGGGCTTCGGCGCCAACTCCGTTCCCCGCGGAGGTATTCCTGCCGCCGATCGGCTGAGCCCCGCCGTCCCCACCGGCCCGGCGCCCCGGTGGCGGAGGGCGACGGACCTAGCGTGCGGAGTGCCCGCGCCCGCGCGGTGCGTTCCTTCGTCCTACCGAGAGGTCTTCCATGCGTTCCCTGCTGACCGCCTTCGCCGTCGGTGCCCTCGTCCTCGGCGGCGCCGGTGCCGCCAGCGCCGACGTGCACGTCGCCTACGAGCCGGAGCCCTCGTACATGCTCGTCTTCGGCGACTGGCTCCAGTTCGCGGGCGGCGACGTCTTCAACGCCGGTCACGAGAACACCGTCGGCTCCGACAACTGAGACCGGGGCGGGGGGCCTCGTCCAGAGGCCCCCGGGTCCGTCAGGCCTCGTTCTCCTCGCCCCGCTCGCGCCGCTTCAGCTCCTCCTCGCGGCGCCGCAGGTCCGCCTCCCAGTCCTTGAGGAGGGCGTCGTCGTCCTCGGCCTTCGCGGCGGGGCCGTCGTCCTTGAGGGACTTCAGGAACTCCGGGTTGTCGTCGGGGGCCACCCAGCCGCCCGCGCCCCGGCCGCCGCCGGCCCGGCCCCGCGGCCCGCGCTCCTTGCCCGCGACGATCCAGCCGATCGCGCCGACGATCGAGAACAGCAGGATCACGATCGCCCACACCGGCTTCGGAAGGTGCTTGACCTCTTCCTCCGGGGTGTTCAGGCAGTCGATGAAGGCATAGATCATCAGCGCCAGCGGCAGGATGAACAGCAGCGCCCTGAGCATGTGGGAAAGCCCCCTGGAAGCGGTGGCGGGGGCGCGCTCGGGCGGCCCCGGTGACAGGTCCAGGGTAGCCGGTGACCGATACTTGCCCCTATGGCTTACGACGATCTCCGCTCGCTGCTCAGGGCCCTCGACCGCGAAGGCGACCTCAAGCGCATCAAGGCCGAAGTCGACCCGTACCTGGAGGTCGGGGAGATCGTCGACCGCGTGAACAAGGCGGGAGGCCCGGCGCTCCTCTTCGAGAACGTCAAGGGCTCCTCGATGCCGCTGGCGATGAACGTCTTCGGGACGGACCGCCGGCTGCTCAAGGCGCTCGGCCTGAAGTCGTACGGCGAGATCAGCGAGAAGATCGGCGGGCTCCTCAAGCCGGAGCTGCCGCAGGGCTTCGTCGGGGTCCGCGAGGCCTTCGGCAAGCTCGGCTCGATGGTCCACGTGCCGCCGAAGAAGGTGAAGTCCGGCGACGCGCCCGTGCAGGAGGTCGTCCTCACCGGCGACGACGTCGACCTGGAGAAGCTGCCCGCGCTCTTCACCTGGCCGAAGGACGGCGGCTCCTTCTTCAACCTGGGGCTCACCCACACCAAGCACCCCGAGACCGGCGTCCGGAACCTCGGCCTCTACCGGCTCCAGCGGCACGACAAGCGCACCATCGGCATGCACTGGCAGATCCACAAGGACAGCCGGAACCACTACGCGGTGGCGGCCGAGCGGGGCGAGCGGCTGCCGGTCGCGATCGCCTTCGGCTGCCCGCCGGCCGTGACGTACGCCTCGACGGCCCCGCTGCCGGGCGACATCGACGAGTACCTGTTCGCCGGCTTCGTGCAGGGCAAGCGGATCGAGATGGTCGACTGCAAGACCGTCCCGCTCCAGGTCCCGGCGCAGGCCGAGGTCGTCATCGAGGGGTGGCTGGAGCCGGGCGAGATGCTGCCCGAGGGCCCCTTCGGCGACCACACCGGCTTCTACACCCCGCAGGAGCCCTTCCCCGCCCTGAGGATCGACTGCGTCACGATGCGGAAGCGTCCGCTGCTCCAGTCGATCGTGGTCGGCCGGCCGCCGACCGAGGACGGGCCGCTCGGGCGGGCGACGGAACGCTTCTTCCTGCCCCTGCTCAAGATCATCGTGCCGGACATCGTGGACTACCACCTGCCGGAGTCCGGCGGCTTCCACAACTGCGCGATCGTCTCGATCGACAAGAGGTACCCGAAGCACGCGCAGAAGGTCATGCACGCCATCTGGGGCGCGCACATGATGTCGCTGACCAAGCTGATCGTCGTGGTCGACAAGGACTGCGACGTGCACGACCTGCACGAGGTCGCCTGGCGGGCCCTCGGGAACACCGACTACGCCCGGGACCTCACCGTGGTGGAGGGCCCGGTCGACCACCTCGACCACGCCTCCTACCAGCAGTTCTGGGGCGGCAAGGCGGGCATCGACGCCACCAGGAAGCTCCCCGAGGAGGGCTACACCCGGGACGGCGGCTGGCCGGACATGGTCGAGTCGGACCCGGCGACGGCCGCCTTGGTCGACCGGCGGTGGAAGGAGTACGGGCTGTGACCACCGCCGCCGTGCCCGGCGCGCAGCCGGGGCGTACGAAGGCTTTCCTCAGGCTCGTCATGATCGAGCACTCGGTCTTCGCGCTGCCCTTCGCCTACATCGCCTCGCTCACCGCGATGTTCCAGACGGACCGGCGAGTCCACTGGTGGACGCTGCTGCTCGTCACCGTCTGCATGGTGGGGCTGCGGACCTTCGCCATGGCCTGCAACCGGATCATCGACCGCGAGATCGACGCCCGCAATCCGCGCACCGCCAACCGGGAGCTGGTCACCGGCGCCGTGTCCGTGCGGTCCGCGTGGACCGGGGCCGGGATCGCCCTCGTGGTGTTCCTGGGGGCCGCCGCCCTGCTCAACCCGCTCTGCCTGGCGCTCGCGCCGCTCGCCGTCGTACCGATGGTGGTCTACCCGTACGGGAAGAGGTTCACGAACTTCCCGCACGCGATCCTGGGCCTGGCCCAGGCCATGGGGCCCGTCGGGGCCTGGCTCGCGGTGACCGGGGAGTGGTCCTGGGACGCGGTGATCCTGGGGCTCGCGGTGGGCGTGTGGATCGGCGGCTTCGACCTGATCTTCGCCTGCCAGGACGTGCAGGCGGACCGGGCGCACGGCGTCATGTCGGTCCCGGCCCGCTTCGGCGTCCCGGCCGCCCTGTGGGGCGCGCGGGGCTCGGCGGTCGTGACCACCGGACTGCTCGTCTGGTACGCGCTCGCCACCGGCGCCGGGGCCTTCTTCTGGATCGGCCTGGCGGTCGTCGTGGCGGCGTTCTGCTACGAGCACACCATCGTGAAGCCGCACGACCTGTCCCGGCTGAACCGCGCGTTCTTCACGACGAACGGCTTCATCGGGATCTCGTTGTTCGTCTGCGCGCTCCTCGACCTGCTGGTCCGCGGGCTCGCCCCGTAGCCCCGGACCCCTCACGGATAGGCTCGACGGCATGAACGACGGCAAGCGCACCCCCTGGATCGTGGGGGTTTCCGGGGCGTCGGGCACGCCGTACGCCGCCGCCGTCCTGAGGGGGCTGCTCGCCGCCGGGGAGAGCGTCGACCTGGTCGTGTCCCGGGCCTCGCGGCTCACCCTGCTCGACGAGACCGGGATCTCGTTCCGGGACGCGCACTGGCGCGAGGACCTGGCGGCCTGGCTGGCGCGCGGCGCCGACGGGAAGCCGGACACGTTCGACGTGGACCTGGCGGACGTGCGGTACTGGCCGGCCGGCGACCTGGGCGCGGGACCGTCCTCGGGGTCGTACCCGGCGAAGGGGATGCTGGTGGTGCCCGCCTCGACCGCCGCGGTGGCGGGAGTGGCCCTGGGGCTCTCGAAGGACCTGCTGCAACGGGTCGCGAGCGTGACGCTGAAGGAGCGGCGGCCGCTGGTGGTCGCCGTGCGGGAGACCCCGCTCAACGGGCAGACGCTCAAGCACATGGTGGCGCTGGACGAGGCGGGCGCCGTGGTGCTGCCCGCCTCTCCGGCGTTCTACGCGGGGGCGACGCACATCCAGGACCTGGTGGACTTCGTCGCCGGGCGGGTACTGGACGCGGCGAAGGTGCCGCACCGGTTGTACCGCCGCTGGGAGGGAGAGCTGGGTGCGGCCCTCCGGTCCGGTTAGCGCTTCTTCGCGCGCTTCCGGGGAGCGCGCTCCGGGGCGGGGACGGGCTGGTGGGCACGCGAGCGGTCGGCCAGGTCCTGCAGCTCGCGCATGCGGGCACGGGCCATCTCGATCGTGTACACGGTGAACACCACTCCTGAAATCCTGAGGGATCGGCTCTGATCTGCTGACTTTGATCTGCCGACTCTGATCTGCTGAAAGAATCACAGGGTGTCGACCCCTGTGTACCTTAGATTCTATACCTAAACTCGCGGTATCGCTGGACAATGGAAGGCTTCATACCTATGGACGCCGTGGACAGGCAGCTCATCCAGGCCCTGCGCGAGAACGGACGCGCCTCGTACGCCGAACTCGGCCGGCTCGTCGGGCTCTCCGGCCCCTCCGTCACCGACCGCATCAACCGCCTGGAGGCGGCCGGGGTCATCACCGGCTACCGCGCCACCGTCGACGCCGCCTCGCTCGGCCTCGGCGTCACCGCCCTCATCGGCATCTCGCTCTCCGACGCCGCCGACCACGAGGACGTGGCCCGCCGGCTCAAGGACCTCGCCGAGATCGAGGACTGCTGGTTCATCGCCGGCGACGACTCCTTCATGCTCAAGGTGCGCGCGAACGACGTCGACGGCCTGGAGAAGACGATCCGCCGCCTCAGCGGCACCAAGGGCGTCTCCCGCACCCGTACGACGATCGTCCTCTCCACCAAGTGGGAGAACCGCGTCGGGGAACTGCCCGAGGAGGACTGAGGAGGATCGAGGAGGGCGGAGGGGAGCTGACGGCGGGGCTGAGAGTACGGTGAACGGCGAAGTCTGATTTCGGAGAAAAGGGAGGCGGCCGCATGGACGCGGGGCTCAAGCGTGAGCTGGAGCAGAAGGTCCGGGACGGTGAGCGGCTGAGCCGTGAGGACGGCATCGCCCTGTACGAGTCCGACGACCTCGCCTGGCTCGGCGGTCTGGCCCACGAGGTCCGGACCCGCAAGAACGGCGACGTGGTCCACTTCAACGTCAACCGGCACCTGAACATGACCAACGTCTGCACCGCCTCCTGCGCCTACTGCTCCTTCCAGCGCAAGCCGGGGGAGAAGGACGCGTACACCATGCGCATCGAGGAGGCCGTGCGCCTCGCGAAGGCGATGGAGAACGAGAACCTCACCGAGCTCCACATCGTCAACGGGCTGCACCCCAACCTGCCCTGGCGGTACTACCCGCGCTCCCTCTCCGAGCTGAAGAAGGCCCTCCCGAACGTCTCCCTCAAGGCGTTCACGGCCACCGAGATCCACCACTTCGAGACGATCTCCGGGCTCTCCGCCTCCGACATCCTCGACGAGCTGATCGAGGCCGGTCTGGAGTCGCTGACCGGCGGCGGCGCCGAGATCTTCGACTGGGAGGTCCGGCAGCACATCGTGGACCACCGCACCCACTGGGAGGACTGGTCCCGGATCCACCGGCTCGCCCACGAGAAGGGGCTCAAGACCCCCTCGACCATGCTCTACGGCCACATCGAGGAGCCGCGCCACCGCGTGGACCACGTGCTGCGGCTGCGCGAGCTCCAGGACGAGACGAACGGCTTCCAGGTCTTCATCCCGCTGCGCTACCAGCACGACTTCGTGGACATGAAGGACGGCAAGGTCCGCAACAGGCTCCAGGCGCGCACCACCATGGCGACCGGGGCCGAGGCCCTGAAGACCTTCGCGGTCTCCCGGCTGCTCTTCGACAACGTGCCGCACGTCAAGGTCTTCTGGGTCATGCACGGCGTGCAGACCGCGCAGCTCGCGCTCCAGCACGGCGCCGACGACATGGACGGCTCGGTCGTCGAGTACAAGATCACGCACGACGCCGACAACTACGGCACGCCGAACAAGCTGGGCCGCGAGGACCTGCTCGAACTGATCCGGGACGCCGGCTTCCGGCCGGTCGAGCGGAACACGCGGTACGAGATCATCCGCGAGTACCCGGGCCCGGACGCGGAGCGGCGCGAGTCGCCGCAGCCGATGCGGGTCTGATTCCCGGGGCGAAAGGGCCGGCGAGGGGTTCCCCGCCGGCCCTTCGTCACGTCTCCGTGCGCTCCACCGGGATCCACAGCTCCGCCCGCGCCGTCGTCCAGTCCTCCGACGGCTGTACGGAGAGCAGTTCGGGGCCCGGCCTGCTCGCGTACGGGTTGGACGGGAACCACTGGGTGAAGACGTCCCGCCAGAGGTACTGGAGGGCCTTCGGGTAGGGGCCCTCGTTCTCGAAGACGGCCCAGGTCCCGGCGGCCACGTCGAGCGCGTCGAACTCCTCCGGCACGTCGGCGCCGCTCACCGCCCCGTGCCAGTAGTCCAGCTCGGCGCCCTCCTCGCGGCCGTCCGAGAGGTGGGTGACCGTCGACAGGACGCCCGCGGGCTCCCCGTCCGAGAGGCGGGCGAGTCGGGCCAGGCCCTCCTGGCCGATGGACCGGATGTGGGCGGCGATCGCCGGGTTCTCGCCCTCGTGGACCAGGGGGACCCGGGCCCCGCGCCCGATGATCCGGAAGGCGTCCTTCGCCACGATCCTGTACCGCATGCTGCTGTTCCCTTCGACGACGAGGCGGAAGGACACGCGCGGCTGGGAGCGCAGGGCGGCCCCGGTGCGGCGGGCCTCGCCGGGGCCGACGCCGTGCACCGCGCGGAACGCGCGGGCGAACGCCTCCCCGGAGCCGTAGCCGTACCGCACCGCGACCTCCAGGAGCGTCCGCTCGCCGGCGAGCACCTCGGCGCCCGCGACGGTGAGCCGTCTGCGCCGCACGTACTCCGACAGCGGCATCCCCGCGAGCGCCGAGAACAGGCGCCGGAAGTGGTACTCCGAGGTCGTCGCGATCCGGGCGAGCCCGGCCGGGTCGAGGTCACCGCGCAGGTGCTCCTCGATGTGGTCGAGGGCCTGGTTCAGCCGCTCCAGCATGTGGTCGCCCGTCCTTCCTTTTCCGTGTCCCCACCGTAGGAAGGGGCCGGGGGGCCGGACCCGACATCCTGTGCCCGGTCCGGTCGGGTGGTTCGGGCCGGGCGGGTCAGGCGAGGGGCAGCAGCATGATGATGTCGTCGCGGTCGTCCCCGGGGGCGACCCGGATCGCGCCGGGGACGCGGCCGACCTCCTTGTAGCCGCACTTGGCGTAGAAGCCGTCGACGCCGGTGCCGCCCCGGCAGGTCAGCCGGATCGCCTCGACGGCCTCGAAGCCCTCGGCGGTACGGGCGGTGTGCTCGACCGCCGCCATGAGGTCGCGGCCGTGCCCCCCGCCCTGGTGCCGGGGGTGGACCATCACGGTGTAGAGCCACACCCAGTGCGTCATCAGGGGGTGGGTGTTGAAGGTGAAGAAGGCGGTGGCGGCGACCTCGCCGTCCTCGTCGCGGCCGACGAGCAGACGGGTGTCGCCGCGGGCCATGTCGACGAGGTGCCTGAGCAGGGCGGGGCGGATCTCGTCGGGGGTCACGGGCGGGACGAAGCCGACGGCGCCGCCCGCGGCGGAGACGTCGGCCCAGAGGGCGAGGACGCCGTCCCGCAGGGCGGGACCGACCGCCGGATCCATCTCGAACGTAAGGGTCATGCATTGAGATTATCTATTACGCGACGGGTGCTCAAGAGGGCCGGTACCGGGGGCCGCGCGGCCCCGTGCTTCACTGGGGAGGACGCTCGTCCCGTAGGGGATCTTTTCGGAACAGGAAGAGTGACTGACATGCTCCGCTACACGGTGCTGCGGCTCGGGATCTTCGCCGGGTGCTTCCTCGCCCTGTGGGGCCTCGTCTACGTCGGCGCGCTGCCGCGCGGCCTCGGCGACTCCAACCTGCTCTGGGTCCTCGTCCTCTCCGTCGTCGTCTCCGCCCCGCTCAGCTTCGTCCTCCTGCGCGGGCAGCGCGACGAGATGAGCGCCGAGATCGCGGAGAAGGTCGACCGCGCGAAGGGGCGCCTCGCGGAGAACCGGTCCCGCGAGGACGCGTCGTAGGGCCTCGCCCTCCGGCCGTGGAGACCGCGTAAGGATTCCGTAAGTTTCATCACACATCTACCCCCGGGTAGGAGCTTCCAAGGCTCCGGCCTGGGGGTTTCTGCGTTTCGGAGGCGGAGGGGCGTCTCCGTACCCCAAAGAAGAGCTTTGAGGTTCTCAAAGTTCAAGTGTTAACGTGTTCGACATGAAGACCGCAGCGCGCACCTCCGACGCCATGGGCCCTCCGCTCGTGGCGCGCCTGCACGTCGACCTGTGCCTCCCCCAAGCGCTTCGCTGCGCTCGTGCAGGGGGGACCCCCAGCATGTCCGCGGCGTGTTGCCGCCGCGAGCTCTGACCTTCCCGGCATTCATGCGGCGGCCCGCGCCCGAGCGCGTTTCCGTGGCCGCACCCCCGTCCTCGTATTCCCCCGATACGCCCTGTGGAGTGTGTCTGTGTCCACGTCCGTTTCCGAGGCCTCCGGAGCCTCCGAGGCCCCCGGGTCCAAGCCCTCGTCCCGGATACCCAAGGTCCCCTTCTGGGCCCAGATCATCGTCGGTCTGGTCCTCGGCGCCCTGCTCGGCTGGATCGCCCGCAGCCAGGACGTCTCCTGGCTGAAGGAGACCCTCGGCCAGGTCGGCGACATCTTCGTCCAGCTGCTCAAGCTGGCCGTCGCCCCGCTCGTCTTCTTCGCGATCCTGGTGTCGATCACCAACCTGCGGAAGGTGAACAACGCCGCCCGGCTCGCCTCCCGCACCCTGCTCTGGTTCATGATCACCTCCCTGATCGCGGTCGGCATCGGCCTCGCGATCGGCCTGATCACCAACCCGGGCTCCGGCACCGGCCTCACCCCGCAGGACGGCAAGCTGCCGAAGCGCGAGGGCTCCTGGATCGACTTCCTCACCGGCATCGTCCCGACGGACGTCATCACGCCGTTCACCGAGCTGAACGTCCTCCAGATCGTCTTCATGGCCGCCGTCGCCGGCATCGCCGCCCTGAAGCTCGGCGACCGCGCCAAGCCGATCCTCGCCCTCTCCGAGTCGGTCCTCGAACTGCTCCAGAAGGCCCTGTGGTGGGTCATCCGCCTCGCCCCGATCGGCACCGTCGGCCTCATCGGCTTCGCCATCGCGGACTACGGCTGGGACCTGATCGGCAAGTACGCCACCTTCACCGCCGACGTGTACGTCGGCTGCGCGATCGTCCTCTTCGGCGTCTACCCGCTGCTGCTCGCCACGGTGGCCAAGGTCAGCCCGCTCCAGTTCTTCAAGGGCGCCTGGCCGGCCATCCAGCTGGCCTTCGTCTCCCGCTCCTCGGTCGGCACCATGCCGCTCACCCAGAAGGTCACCGAGCGCCTCGGCGTCCCGAAGGAGTACGCCTCCTTCGCCGTCCCGTTCGGCGCCACCACCAAGATGGACGGCTGCGCCGCGATCTACCCGGCGCTCGCCGCGATCTTCATCGCGCAGATCTTCGACGTGCAGCTCGGCATCCAGGACTACCTCCTGATCGCCTTCGTCTCGGTGGTCGGCTCGGCGGCCACGGCCGGCCTGACCGGCGCGACCGTGATGCTGACCCTGACGCTCTCCACCCTGGACCTGCCGCTCGCGGGCGTCGGCCTGCTCATGGCGATCGACCCGATCATCGACATGATGCGCACCGCCACGAACGTCGCGGGCCAGGCGCTGGTCCCGGTGATCGTCGCCGCCCGCGAGAAGATCCTCGACCACACCGCGTACGAGAACGCCTCGTCGTCCCCGATCGACGACCCGACCGAGGCGCGCACGGAGGACGAGAAGGTCCTGGTCGCGGCCTGACCGACGCGCTCCCGCCGTTCCGGTGCCCCCGTCCCCTGCCGGGCGGGGGCACTAGGCTGCTCCGGGGCACGCGGTGGATCTTGAAAGCAGCGGGAAGCAGGGAGTGGGCGCCATGGCCGACGGTGCGAAGGCGCGGCGGCTGCCGCGTGCCGTGCGGGAGCGGCAGATGCTGGACGCGGCCGTCCGGAGCTTCGCGCGGCGCGGCTACCAGACGGCCTCCATGGACGAGATCGCCGAGCTCGCGGGGGTCTCCAAGCCGCTGGTGTACCTCTACCTGAACTCCAAGGAGGAGCTGTTCACCGCCTGCATCCGGCGGGAGGCCGAGGCGCTGCTCGCCGCCGTGGCCGCCGGGGTCGAGGGCGGGGAGCTGCCGCCCGACGAGCGGCTGTGGGCGGGACTGCTCGCCTTCTTCACGTACGCCGCCGAGCACCCCGACTCCTGGGTGGTGCTGAGTCGGCAGGCCCGGACGCAGGGGGAGCCGTTCGCGACCGAGGCGTCCCGCATGCGGGAGGAGATCGCGGTCTACGTGGCGGGGCTCATCGGCGAGGCGGCGCGCGGGGCGCACGGGGCCGCGACGATCACGGAGCGGGACGTGACCGCGCTCGCGCAGGCCCTGGTCGGCTCGGCGGAGTCCCTGGCGACCTGGGCGAACGAGGCGCCGGGGGTGACGGCGAAGGAGGCGGCCGCGACGCTGATGAACTTCGCCTGGGCGGGCCTCGGGAACCTCATGAAAAGCGAGCGCTGGTCTCCCCGCTGAGCCTTACCGCGCAGTAAGGTTACTGACTGGTTAAATCGTCGCGGGCCACAACGCGCCCGTACGGCAGTCGAGTTCGACCCCGCACGCCCCGCACGCCCCGCACGCCCTGCACGCCCTGCACGCCCTGCACGCCCTGCACGCCCCGCACGCCCTGCACGCCCTGCACGCCCCGCTGTCCTCGTGCACCCCGCACGCCCTCGTACACCCCGCAGACCTCGTATGCCCCGCACGTCTCAGTTCGTCGCGAAGACCGAGGAGCCGCACGTGTCCGTCGCCACCGCCGCAGCCGGGACCGAGCCGGTCGAACCGCACAAGCTCCTGGTCGACGGGCGGGTGCGGGAGGTCTCCGTCCCCGCCCTCGCCCCCCGGATCGCCCGCGGCTCCCTCGCCGACCTGCCGTACGACAACGCCCGCCAGGACCCCGACGTCCCCCTCTTCTCCCGCAAGGGACCGGACGGCGCGTGGTACGACGTCCCGGCCGGCGTCTTCGCCGCCGAGGTGCACGCCGTCGCCAAGGGCCTCGTCGCCCACGGCCTCCGGCCCGGCGACCGGCTCGCCCTCATGGCCCGCACCACCTACGAGTGGACCCTGCTCGACTTCGCGGCCTGGGCCGCCGGACTCGTCACCGTCCCGGTCCACCCCACCTCCTCCGCCTTCCAGACCCGCTGGATCCTCCAGGACTCCGGCGCCGCCGCCTGCGTCGTCGAGGACCCCGAGCAGGCCCGGCTCGTCGCCGCCGAACGGCGCCGGCTCCCCGGCCTGGCCCACCTCTGGGCGATCGACACCGGCGCCGTCGAACTGCTCCGGCGGGCGGGGGAGCGGGTCTCCGACGAGACCGTCACCGCCCGCCGGGGACTGCTCACCCCGGAGACCCTCGCCACCCTCGTCTACACCTCCGGCACCACCGGCCGCCCCAAGGGCTGCGCCCTCACCCACGCCAACTTCTTCGCCGAGGTCGACAACGCCGTCCGGCTCCTCCACCCCGTCTTCGTCCCGGAGAGCAAGGAGCCCCCCGCCACCCTCCTCTTCCTGCCGCTCTCCCACGTCTTCGGCCGGATGGTCTCGGTCGGCTGCGTGCGCGCCCGGGTACGGGTCGGACACGCGCCCTCCGTCGAGGGCGACGGACTCCTCGCCGACCTGGCCGCCTTCCGGCCGACCTTCCTCCTGGCCATCCCGTACGTCCTGGAGAAGGTCTTCAACACCGCCCGCGCCACCGCCGAACGCGGCGGGAGGGCCGCCGCCTTCGACCGGGCCGCCCGGGTGGCCCGCCGCTACGGCCGGGAGGGCTCGCCCTCGCTGCCGCTGCGCGCCGCCCGCGCGCTCTACGACCCGCTGGTCTACCGGCGGATACGGAACGCGCTCGGCGGACGCGTGAAGTACGTGATCTGCGGCGGCTCCCCGCTCGGCGCCCGGCTCGCGGAGTTCTTCGCGGGCGCGGGCGTCGAGGTCTTCGAGGGGTACGGCCTGACGGAGACCACGGCCGCCTCCACGGTCACCCCGCCGCGCCGGCCGCGCACCGGGACCGTCGGCTGGCCGCTGCCGGGCACCGCCGTCCGGATCGCCGACGACGGCGAGGTCTGGCTCAGGGGCGGCCACGTCTTCGCCGGGTACTGGGACGCGCAGCGCGGGGCGGCCGTGCCGTACACCGACGAGGGCTGGTTCCCCACCGGCGACCTGGGCTCCCTCGACGCCGACGGCTACCTGCGGATCACCGGCCGCAAGAAGGACCTCATCGTCACCTCGGCCGGCAAGAACGTGGCCCCCGCCCCGCTGGAGGACTGGCTGCGGGCGCACCCGCTGGTCGCCCAGTGCATGGTGCTCGGCGACGACCGCCCGTACGTCACGGCCCTGATCACCCTGGACCACGAGGGCCTGTCGCACTGGCGGCGGATGCGGGGCAAGGAGCACCTGGCGCTCTGGGAGCTGACCCGCGACGGGGAACTGCTCGCCGCCCTCCAGCGGGGCGTGGACGACGCCAACCGGCTCGTCTCCCGCGCCGAGTCCATCCGTGCCTTCCGCGTCCTGACCACCGACTTCTCGGAGGCCTCGGGCCACCTCACCCCGTCCCTGAAGCTCCGAAGGGGCGCGGTGCTCCGGGACTTCGCGCGGGAGGTCGAGGAGATGTATCCGTCGGGGAGCGAGTAGCCGGCGGTGAACGGGCGCTACGGCCAGAGGAGTTCGCGGATCCAGCCGTCGGGCGACGACGGGGCGCGGCGGTAGCGGAGGCGGACGTGGCGGCGGCGCTCGTCGCCCTGGAAGAACTCGACCTCGTCCGGTTCGATCGTGTACGGGGTCCAGGTGGGGGCCGGGGCGTCCGGCTCCGCCTCCGCCCGGCGCCAGGCCGCCGCGCTCGCCTCCGCCAGGGTCTCCGGGGAGTCCAGGACCTCGCTCTGCCGGCCCACCAGGGCCGCCGCGAGGGCGCCGGTGGTGCGGGCGTGGAGGTCCTCGTACGCCTCCTCGGGGGTGCCGGTGGCGACGCGGCCCCTGACCCGGACCTGGCGGCCCTGGACCGGCCAGTAGAAGCCGAGCGCCGCCTCCGGGCGGGCGGCGAGCTGACGGCCCTTGGCGCTGGTGGAGTGCGAGGCGAAGTGCCAGCCGCGCGCGTCGGCGCCGTGCAGCATCACCACCCGCACGTCCGGACGGCCGTCCTCGTCCGCGGTGGCCAGGAAGGGGGTGTGCGGCTCGGACTGGCCGGCCGCGACGGCCGCCGTGAACCAGTCGTGGAAGAGGGCGAGCGGCTCGGGCGGGGCGCCGGCCGGGTCGAAGGCGGGCAGCGCGGTGTCCCAGACCCGCAGGGAGCGCAGGGCGCGGTCGAAGTCGGTCGTCATGGGGTCACGGTAGTCACGGGGGCGCGGTGGTCGCGGGGACGGGTCCTCTTCGCGTCCGTTCCGCCGTACGGCCCCGGAGACGGCGACGCCGGCGGCGGTCCGTGGGAGCGGACCGCCGCCGGCGTCGGCGACAGGACGGGTGAAGGAGGGGGTGCGGCTATCTGGTCGGCTTCTTGCCGGTGATGCCCAGGTGCACCAACAGGGCCAGGTTCGGCTTCAGTTCGGCCTGCTTCACGCCCCAGGTCTGGAAGCCCTTCTGGTGCCCCGCGACCGCGGCCAGCATCGTCACCAGGGAGCCGGCCATCGCTGCGGGACTGACGTCCTTGTCGACCTTGCCCTTGGCCTGGAGCTCCTTCACCGCGTCCGTCAGGGAGTTGGTGACCGAGTTCAGGATCTTCATGCGGATCTTGTAGAACCGCTTGTCGCCCTCGGCGGCGCCGAGGTCCACGACGCGGAGGATCGCGTCGTGCTTCCGCCAGAAGTCCAGGAAGCCGTCGACGAGTTCCTCGGAGGACTGCCAGCCGGCCCTGCCGACCCAGGAGCGGCCGGAGGCCAGGCCGGCGAGGCCCGCCCCCTCCTTCGCCATCTCCTCCGCGATCTCCAGAACCGCCCCCTCGACGTCCGGGAAGTACTGATAGAACGTCGCGGGTGAAGTACCCGCCTTCCGGGCCACGTCGATGACCTTGACGTCCCGGTAGGGCGAGGAGCTGAGCATCTCACCGAGGCAGTCGAGCAGCTTCTGCCGCGTCGCCTGACCGCGTCGACCGGCCACGCGGCCGTCGACGGTGCGTACTTGTCCTGTCATGCCGTCAGCTTACCGACGGGGCCTCGGGGCGCGATTCGGCCGACTGCAAATGGGGTGCACCCCTGGTGCGTCCGTGTTCTCCGAGGTGGGTGCGGGTGTGGGGTGGGGGAAGGGCGGGAGGGGAGGGGCGATATTGAGACAAAGTGGAGGGTGGTGGTGCTGTCGCCACCGGGGTCGGGGGCCGGGGTGCGGGGCCGGGGAGCGCCCGGGTGCGGGGCCGAGGTCGTCGGGGCGCGGGCCGAGGTCGTCGGGGTGCGGGGCCGAACGGGGGATCGCGCACCCGAATAGAGTTATGAACAGTCTGTGGACAACTTCGGTGGACAACCCAGGCACCGCAAGGGTCCCACCCCGCCGCACCGCCCCTCCGCCCGTCCGCCGGGTCGCGCGCGTCCGGTGCCGCCGCCCTAGCGTGAAGCCATGGCCGTACGTACTGAGGGCACCCCGTGCTGGGTGGACGCGCAGCTCCCCGACCTGGAGGCGGGCAAGCGCTTCTACGGCGAGCTCTTCGGCTGGACCTTCGACCCCGACCGCGACGAGGCCCTGCTGCGCGGGCGCCGGGTCGCCGGGCTCGTGCCCAAGCGGGACGGCCGCATGCCCACCACCTGGACCGTCTACCTCGCCACCGAGAACGCCGGCACCCTCGCCGCCCGGATCGGAGCCGCCGGCGGCCGGATGGTCATGGACCCGTACCCCGTCGGCCCCTTCGGCGTCCTGGCGCTCGCCGCCGACCCCGGCGGCGCCGTCTTCGGCCTCCGCCAGGCGGGCGACGACGACGGCTTCGCGACGGTGAACGAGCCGGGCGCCTTCTGCTGGATGGAGGTGTACACGCGCCGCCCCGACGCCGTCGACACCTTCTACGCCACCGTCTTCGGCTACCTCGGCCGCCAGGCCGACCCCGAGGAGGAGGGCGCGGGCCCCGGCCTCGACTACCGCGTCTGGTCGCCGCCCGGCTCCCGGCCCGGCGACGACAGCGCCTTCGGCGGCCGGGCCGTGATCACCGACGACTTCCCCGCCGAGATGCCCGGCCACGTCCTCGTCTACTTCTGCGTCGAGGACTGCGACGGGGCCTGCGACACCACCGTCCGGCTCGGCGGCCGGGTCGTCACCCCGGCCCGCGACACCCCGCACGGCCGCGTCGCCGTCCTCCGCGACAACCAGGGCGCCCTCTTCGCGGTGCTCGCGGAGCCGCAGGACGGACCCGGACCCGACCCGGAGACCGGAGCCGGAGCACCCGCCCGCACCGGGCCCCGTACGGAACCGCACCCCGAGCCCCGCACCAGCCCCGAATCGGGCGATACAGGACGATAGGCCCGCAGCCGTCCCGCCCGGTCCACCCCGGCCCCGCCCCTCCCCCTACCAGGCGACACCCCGATCCGCCCCCGGGTTCGCCACCGGGCCGCCGGACAGGAAGAATCAGGGCCACGGGGCCGTACCCTCATGGCCCGTACGGGGAGGTGGCAGGCAAGTGGAGCAGCTGACGCAGCACGACCCGAGACGCATCGGGCCCTTCGAAGTGCTGGGCCGGCTCGGCGCGGGCGGAATGGGTCTGGTCTATCTCGCGCGCTCGGCCTCGGGCCGGCGCGTGGCGATCAAGACCGTGCGCACGGAGCTCGCGGAGGACCAGCTGTTCCGGGTCCGCTTCACCCGGGAGGTGGAGGCCGCACGGGCCGTCTCGGGCTTCTACACGGCCGCCGTCGTCGACGCCGACCCGCGCGCCGCCGTGCCCTGGCTGGCCACCGCCTACGTGCCCGCGCCCTCCCTCGAAGAGATAGTGAACGAGTGCGGGCCGCTCCCGGCCCAGGCCGTGCGCTGGCTCGCGGCCGGCGTCGCCGAGGCCCTCCAGTCCATCCACGGGGCGGGCCTGGTCCACCGCGACCTCAAGCCCTCCAACGTCCTCGTCGTCGAGGACGGCCCCCGGGTGATCGACTTCGGCATCGCGTCCGGCGTCTCCAACACGCGCCTGACCATGACCAACGTCGCCGTCGGCACCCCCGCCTACATGTCGCCCGAGCAGGCCCGCGACTCGCGCAGCGTCACCGGTGCCAGCGACATCTTCTCGCTGGGCTCGATGCTGGTCTTCGCCGCCACCGGCCACGCGCCCTACCACGGCGCCAACCCGGTCGAGACCGTCTTCATGCTGCTCCGCGAGGGCCCCGACCTGGAGGGCCTGCCCGACGAGCTGCGGCCCCTCATCGACTCCTGCATGCAGACGGACGTCTCCCGGCGCCCCAGCCCGGCCGACCTCCAGGCCCAGCTCGCCCCGCACCTCTTCGGCCCCGGCAGCGACGACAGCGGCACGGCCTCGGCCTGGCTGCCGCCGAGCGCCACCGCCATGATCGAGCGGCGGCGCGGCGGCAACCGGCCGGTGGCCGCGCCGCCCGTCCCGCCCGTGCCCCCGCCGCCGTCGGACCCGCCGGGCCGGTTCCCCGACCCGTACGGGCCGGAGCGCGGGCCCGGGAACGGGAGCGGCGGCAGGCCCGCGCCCGCCCCCGTCGGCGGCCGGCACGCGGGTCCCGCCGAGAGCGCGGGCGGTCCCGTGCGGCTCGGCGGCGGGACCGTGCCCATCGGGCCCGGCCCCCGGGTCGCCGACACCCGGGCGGCGCTCGCCGTCGGCCGGGGCGCCGACGCGGGCCCCGCGACCGGCTGGATCCGGCCGCCCGGCGGCGGCCCGCACGGCGCCGAGCCCGGCCCGGCGCCCGGCTCCCTCCCGCTGAACGTGCCCGCGCAGGGCGGCGGCGCCGATCCGGCCCCGCCCCCGCCGGAGCCCGGCCACTGGCGGCCCTGGCGCTTCCGCATGTCCAACGACGTCTGGGGCACCCCGGTCGTCGACGGCGACCTGCTGTACGTCACCTCCTTCGAGGTGCACGCCCTGGACACGGGCAGCGGCCGGCGCCAGTTCAAGACCCGGGACGTGGCCTGGTCCATGGCCGTCGCCGGGGGCCGCATCCACGCCTCCGACGGGCCCACCCTGTACGCCCTCGACGCCGGCGACGGCGGCGAGCGCTGGCGGCTGCGCACCGAGGCCTGGGTGTACTCGCTCAAGGTCGACCGGGGCACGGTCGTCACCGGCACGCGCGGCGGCGGGGTGCAGGGCTGGGAGGCCTCCAACGGCGCCAAGCTGTGGGAGGTCACCGGGGCGCAGACCGACTTCGAGACCCCGGAGGCGGGGCCCGTCGTGCACGGCGACACGGTGTACGTGTGGCGGGACGCCCGGCTGTGGGCCCTCGACGCGCGGACCGGGGTGGAGCGCTGGTCGTACCCGATCGGGGACGCCGCCTCCTGCGGGGGAGTACCCGTACGGGTGGCCCCGGCCGAGGACGGCTACGTGTACGTGTCGGCCGGGACCCGGGTCCTGTCGATCGACATCGCGGCCGGGCACGTCCGCTGGCACTTCGAGGCGCCGGCCGTCTTCCTCTCCCCGCCGGCCTTCGCGCCGGGCCCGGCGGTCACCGGCGGCGGGGTGTACCTCGCCGACCACCTCGGCACGGTGTACGCGCTCGACGCCACCACCGGGCAGGACCGCTGGCGGATCGCGACCGAGCAGCGCCAGTCGGCCGAGCCGGTGCTCGTCGCGGACGGCAACGTGCACGTGGGCAGCGGCAGCGCGCTCTACACGCTCGACGCGGTCACCGGCACGCCCCGGTGGCGGTTCGCGGCGGGCGGCGAACTGGTCGGCTCCCCGGTGGTCGCGGACGGCCGGATCCACTTCGGCTCGGCCGACCACGTCCTGTACACCCTGGACGCGACCGGCGGGCAGCTGCGCTGGAAGCTCGCGACCGGCGGCGAGATCACGGGCTCGCCGGTGGCGAAGGGCGGGGTCGTGTACGCGTGCAGCAAGGACCGCTGCGTGTACGCGCTGGACGCGGTGAAGGGCACGGCGACGGGCCGGGGGGCGGCGGCGCCCCGCTGACGGACCGGGGCGGCGGGGCCGGTCCCCCCGGCACTTCAGCGGGGCCCGGAGCCGGTCCCGTCCTGGTCCGGCCCCTGGTCCGGCTCCCGGCCCCACTCCCCGCCCCGGTCCCGGCCCTGTCCGGGCACGTCGAAGGTCCGGGTCGGCTCGGAACCGTACGGGTCGTACGGGTCGTAGGCGCCGGGGGAGGAGGCCTCCCGGGGATCGCCCGCGGGCGCCCCGTACGGGTCGGACACGGGCGTCGCGCGGGGGTCGGGCCCCGCCGGGGGCGCGTACGCCCTCGGCTCCTCCGCCTCCCTCCGGTCCTCCCGCCGCTCCCTCTTCCGCCTCCGCCCCGACATCACGAGCGCGCCGAGCAGCAGCAGGATGCCGCCGCCGAGGGCGTTCGCGACCCCGTCGCCGAGGCCCGCGCCGTCGCCGCCGACGGTGAGGCTGCCCTCGTACTGCCCGACGCGGACCATCCAGAGGACGGTGAAGCCGAGGACGACGAGCCCGGCGAGGGCGACGAGGAGGCGGGAGCGGAGCACCAGGCCGACGAGGGTGAGGAGGGCGGCGAGGGCGAAGGGCAGCAGGAGCGACCACCAGAGGTCGGCCTTTACCTCGCTGATGCCGGTGAACAGCTCGTCCAGGGCGTAGTCGCGTCCGTGACGGCCGTCGTACCAGGCACGGAAGGGGCTCAGAACGGCGGCCGTCGCTCCGGCGAGAGCCAGGACGGCGCCGGCGACGTTGCGGATCATCGAAGCGGCCTCCAGGGTGGTCCGGCTCTCGCTCCCGACGCTACGCCGGGTCGGAGGGGCCCGCCACGCGGCCCGGGGACGGTGCGGTCCGGCGGAATCGAGCCGTTCCGGCGGCGGGGCCTGGTGGCCGGCGCGTACCCCCACGACAATGACCTGATGCGTTCCCTCACCCGTCCGGCGGCCCTGGCGGTCTGCCTCGGAAGCGTCCTCCTGGCGTCCGGCTGCTCCCCGGCGACCTCCCGGGACGCGGACCCGGACCGCCGGGACCCGACCGTCACCCCCGGGCCCACGGTCACCGCCACCGCCGCCCCCGACGAGGCGTCCCGGACGGCCGAGCGCTACCGCCGGTCCGGCGGGGCGGAGGACGTGTACGGGATCCAGCGGGCCGCCGGCCCCGGAGGCGTTCCCCTGGTGACCGTGTGGACGCGCGGGGAGGAACGGGACGCCGGTCGGTTCGACGCGCTCAAAGCGTCGGTCGCCGGCTATCTGGAGCGCGAGGAGCGCGTCTCCCTCGAACGGGGCTATCTGATGGACGTCTTCGGCCCGGACGGCTCGCTCCGGCACCGCCTCGACACGCGCCCGTAGCCGGACGCGCCGAAGGGGCCGGGCGATTGCCCGACCCCTTCCTGTGCGGTGGTCCGACCGCGTTACGCACGGGCCCTGTCCGGCGGATCCCCCCTGGTTCCGCCGGACGTCCCCCGAGCCCGTGTGCTCCCCCGTCGACCGGACCCGTCCGGCCCCGGCGGCTCCCCCGAAGTCGCCGCCGCGGCCGTTCCCCGTCGGGAGTGGACTAGTCGGCCGGCCTCGCCACGTGCTCCTCGTCGCCCGTGACCTTCTCGGTGATGGCGTCGATCGCCGGCTCCGAGGTGGCGTGCATGTCCTTGGTGGTGACGGTGCCGTCGGCCGGGCCGGTGATCTTCGCGGTGATCGCGCCGACCGCCGGCTCCGAGGTGGCGTGCATGTCCTTGGTGGTGATCGGGTCCTGCTTGATCGAATCGGTCATGCTCGTCAACTCCTGCGTGTGATGTCCGTGTCGTGAGGAGATTCGCCCGGCCGTTCCCCCGTTGGACAGCCGGGCGAATCTCCGGGGCCGATCACCCTAGTACTCCGGGGTGGTGGCCCTCACCGACGATCCGTCTGCCCCCCGACGCGACGGCTCGTCATGGGGAAGAGCATGCCGTGCGGCGATAAACGAACGATGAACGCCCAGGCAGCCGCGGTCACGCGGCCGTCGCGGGGACGAGGAGCGCGCGGACCTCGTCGGCCTCCGGAGCGCCGAGGCCCTCGAAGATGCCCAGCGCCTCCTGCCAGCAGACCACCGCCCGGCCGCTCTGCCCGATGCCGAAGAGGCCCCGGCCCAGGACGGTGAGGACGTTGCCCCGACGCCACTCGCCGCCGATGCCCCGCAGCACGGTGAGGGCCATCTCGGCGTTCGACGCCGCCTGGGCGTGCCGGCGCGCGGCGAGGTCCACCTCGGACAGCCGGAAGAGGGTCATGCCCTCCCACAGCCGCTGCCGGCTGTCGGCGAAGACCGCCAGCGCCTCGCGGAGGTGTTCGGCCGCCGAGGCGAGCTGGTTGTCCTGGGTGAGGGCGAGACCGAGGGCGTACCGCCCGTTGGCGCCCCGGAGGGCGTGCCCCATCGCGTCGTAGATCCGGGTGCCCTGCCTGGCGAGGGCTATGGCGCTCGACGTGCGGCCCATGGCCAGGTGGATGCGCGACAGGTTGCAGAGGGCGCTCGCCTCCCCCGGCTCGTCCCCGATCCCGCGGAAGCGCTCGATCGCCCGGGTGAGGTGCTGCTCGCCCTCCGCGAAGCGGTTCTGGTACAGCGCGATGATCCCGCGCGCGTTGGCGGACCAGCAGGCCGGCACCGGGTCCTCGGCCCGTTCCGCGTGCGGCAGCGCGAGTTCGGCGTCGCGGTCCGCCTCCTTGAAGCGGCCCGCCGTGTGGTGGACGCCCGCGAGGACCATGAGGGCGCGGCCCTCGGTCCTGGCGTCCGCGCGGGCGCGGGCGGCGTCGCGCACGACGACGCCCGTGGCCTCGAACTCCTTGGAGTTCGCCCCCGACTCGCCGAGGTCCAGCGACGCCCACAGCAGGTCCACCCCCCGCCGCAGCGTCGCGGGCGAGGCGGCGGACTGGCGGACCGTGGCCAGGAGGCAGTTCGCCTCGGCGTAGAGCCAGTCCTGGGCCTCGTGGCGGTCGGTGAAGGACAGGCCGTCGTACTCGGTGGGCTCCAGGTGGTCGACCAGCCGGTCGCCGGGGCGCTCGATGGCGTACACGCGGGCGGCGGTCGACAGGTAGAAGTCGAGGAGCCGGGAGAGCGCCGCCTCCTTCTCCGACGGCGGCTGCTCGTCCCTCTCCGCGCACGCGCGCGCGTAGAGCCGGACCAGGTCGTGGTACCGGTAGCGGCCCGGGGCCGCCGATTCGAGCAGGGACGTGTCGACCAGCGCCTCCAGGAGGTCCTCCGTGTCCCAGAGCGGGAGATCGAGGACGGCGGCCGCCGCCGCGAGCGAGATGTCCGGGCCGTCCGCCAGGCCGAGCAGGCGGAAGGCGCGGGCCTGGGCCGGCTCCAGCTGCCCGTAGCCCAGCTCGAACGTCGCCTTGACCGCCAGGTCGCCCGCCTGGAGTTCGTCCAGCCGCCGCCGCTCGTCCGCCAGCTTGGCCGCCAGGACCGACACCGTCCACGTCCGGCGGGCCGCGAGCCGGGACGCGGCGATGCGGATGGCCAGGGGCAGGAAGCCGCAGGCCGCGACCACGTCGAGCGCCGCCTCCCGCTCGGCCCGCACCCGCTCCTCCCCGACGATCCTCAGGAAGAGCTGGAGCGCCTCCTCCGGGGACATCACGTCCAGGTCGACCAGGTGCGCCCCCGCCAGGTCCACCATCCGGATCCGGCTGGTGACCAGCGCCGCGCACCCCGCCGTGCCGGGCAGCAGCGGGCGGATCTGGGCCGCGTCCCGGGCGTTGTCCAGGAGGACCAGGACCCGGCGCCCGTCGAGCGTGGACCGGTAGAGCGCGGCCCGGTCGTCCAGCGAGTCGGGGATGGCCGAGTCCGGGGTGCCGAGCGCGCGCAGGAAGGAGCCCAGGACGGTCTCGGGCGCGGCGGCCCGGGACCCCGCGCCCTGGAGGTCCACGTACAGCTGCCCGTCCGGGAAGTGCGGCCGCGCCTCGTGGGCCACGTGCACGGCGAGGGTCGTCTTGCCGACGCCGCCGATGCCCGCGAGCGCCGAGACCGCCATGACGTGCCCCTCGGCGGTGGCGAGCCGGGCGCCCAGCTCCCGTACGAAGGAGGCGCGGCCCGTGAAGTCCGGCACGGTCGCCGGGAGCTGCGCCGGGCGCGCGACGGGCGCGGCGGCCGGGGCGGGCTCCTCGACGGGCCGGGCCAGCTCGGCGTCGGCCCGGAGGATGCGCTGCTGGAGCCGGGAGAGCTCGGGGTTCGGGTCGACGCCCAGCTCGTCGGCGAGGAGCCGGCGCGTGTCCGCGTACACGGCGAGCGCCTCGGCCTGCCGTCCGCCGCGGTAGAGCGCCAGCATGAGCAGTTCGCGCAGGCGCTCGCGCAGCGGGTGCGCGGCGGTGAGCGCGGTCAGCTCGGAGACGGCCTCGGCGTGCGCGCCGACCTCCAGGTCGATGTCGAGCCGGGTCTCCAGGAGGGTGAGCCGCCACTCCTCCAGGCGGGTGCGCTGGGCCTCGGCGTACGGTCCGGGCACGGAGGCCAGGACCTCGCCGTCCCACAGGTCGAGGGCCTCGGCCAGCCGTGCCCGGGCCGCCGCGCGGTCCCCGCCCGCCCGCAGCTTCTCGGCCTCGCCGGCCAGCTCCTGGGCGGCGGTGAGGTCGAGCGCGGCGGCGGAGGCGCGCAGGGCGTAGCCGCCGGACTCGCTGACCAGGACCTCGGGGCCGAGGGCCTTGCGGAGCCGGGAGGCGTAGGTGCGGACGGCCGCGAGGGCCTGGGAGGGCGGTTCCTCGCCCCAGAGCGCGTCGATCAGCTCGGCGGCGGTGGCGGTGCGGCCGCCGCGCAGGAGGAGGGCGGCGAGCAGGGCGCGCTGCTGCGGGGAACCGGTGGGCACGGCCTCGCCGCCCCGCCAGGCCCGTACGGGCCCGAGCACCCCGAAGCGCAGCGCCCCGCCACCGGTCTCCGCGTCGCCGTCCGTGCTGCGGTCCGTACCGCCGGCCGTGCTGCGGTCCGCACTGCCGTCCGTACCGCCGGCCGCGCCCTCGCCCGCCCCTGCCGGGACCACCGCCCCTGCCGGGACCACCGGCGCTTCCGGGGCCCCCGTGCGCGCCGTACCCGCCGGAGTCACCGGGGTCGTCGTACCCGCCGAAGTCACGGGGGCATCCGGGCCCGCCGGGGCGTTCCCGCCCGTTTCCGCAGCCCGCTGCGCCGGGACTCGCGGCCCGTCCTCACGGTCCATAGCTCCCCCTGCCGTACCGCTGGTTTCGCCCAGGACAGTCTGCCTTGTCCGGAGGGGGTCCGTCAGCATCGGGTCGGCCGGAGCGGGGCCGTTGCCGGACCGTTGTACGGGGGCGTCGACCGGCGTCCCGCCGGGAGGCGGAGCGGAGGGTGGCCGGTGCCCGCCGGGTCCCGGCGCCCGCTCCGCGACCCGCCCCTGGCGACTCCCGGACCCGCCCCGGCCGGCCCCCGGCCGGCCCCCGGTCGACTCCCCGAAAAATTCCTCGGGAAAATTTCGAAACGGACATTTCGGGCCGTGCTGCGGTTCCCGCATATCGGACGCCGGCCGACGAACCTACCGGTTGGTCGGGTGGTCAGGTTGGTCGATCTTTCAATCATTGGCGATCGCCCGATTAGACCCCGGCAATGCAAGGCCGTGACCGACCGGTCACGCGGATTTCCATCCTCCAGGTAGGGAAACCGCAGCATTTAACGTCCTGTTCATGACCCAGGTGGAAGCGCGGCCGCTGGCCGGAGACACGGTAAGGGGCGCCGACGCCCCGGGCGACGCCCACGGCGTGCGCACCAAAGGACTCGGCGGGAACTCCGTCGGCCTCCTCGGCAGCGCCGTCATCGGCGTCTCCACCGTCGCCCCCGTCTACTGTCTGACCTCCACGCTCGGCTCCACCGCCGGCGAGGTCGGACTCCAGATGCCCGCCGTCTTCCTCGCGGGCTTCCTCCCGATGCTCCTCGTCGCCTTCGCGTACCGGGAGCTCAACCGGGCCATGCCGGACTGCGGCACCTCCTTCACCTGGACCGTGAAGGCCTTCGGGCCCAAGATCGGCTGGATGTGCGGCTGGGGCCTCGTGATCGCGACGATCATCGTGCTCTCCAACCTGGCCGGCGTCGCCACCTCCTACTTCTGGCTCCTCGCCGGCGAGATCACCGGCAGCGAGTCCGTCACCGCCCTCGACGGCAACAAGGCCGTCCACATCGTCACCTGCCTCGCGCTCATCGCCTCCGCCACCGCGATCAGCTACCGCGGCATGACCGCCACCAAGGGCGTCCAGTACACCCTCGTCGGCCTCCAGCTCGTCGTCCTCGCCGTCTTCGTCGGCATGGCCCTGACGAAGGCCGGCTCCTTCGAGACCTCGGTCGACTTCTCCTGGTCCTGGATGAACCCCTTCGCGGTGCAGTCCTTCGCCGCCTTCACGGCCGGACTCTCGCTCTCGATCTTCATGTACTGGGGCTGGGACGCCTGCATGGCGACCAACGAGGAGACCACCGGCAGCGACAGGACCCCCGGCCGCGCCGCCCTCATCGCGATGGTCGTCCTGGTCGGCTCCTACCTGGCCACCGGCATCGCCGCCCAGATGGCCGTCGGCTCCGGCGAGCAGGGCCTCGGCCTCGCCAACCCGGAGACCTCCGACAACGTCTTCGCCGCCCTCGCCGGCCCCGTCATGGGCCCCGTCCTCGGCGTCCTGCTCTTCGTCGCGGTCCTGGCCTCCGCCGCCGCGAGCCTCCAGACCACCTTCATCCCGGTCGCCCGCACGGTCCTCGCGATGGCCACGTACGAGGCGCTGCCGAAGTCCTTCACCGAGGTCCACCCGGTCTTCAAGACCCCCGGCCGGGCCACGGTCGTGGCGGGCGTCGCCACCGGCGCGTTCTACACGGTGATGACCCTGGTCAGCGAGCACGTCCTGGTCGACACCATCTACGCCCTCGGCCTGATGATCTGCTTCTACTACGCGCTCACGGCCTTCGCCTGCGTCCGCTACTTCCGCAAGGAGCTGTTCCGCTCCTTCCGCGACTTCGCCTTCAAGGGCCTGATGCCGCTGCTCGGCGGCCTCATGCTCACCGCCGTCTTCGGCAAGACCCTGTACGACATGTGGGACCCGGCGTACGGCTCCGGCTCCGCCGTCCTCGGCATGGGCTCGGTCTTCGTGATCGGCGTCGGCCTGCTGCTCCTCGGCGTGGTGATCATGCTGGTCATGCAGCGCCGCAGCCCCGCCTTCTTCCGCGGCGAGGTCCTGACCAAGGAGACCCCGTCCCTGGTGGTGGCGGACTGAGCGGACGCTCCTGAGCCACGAGAGACGGCGAAGGCGGCGGGCCCGTGGGGGGTCCCGCCGCCTTCGCACGTCCGGTGGCGCCGAGGCCCGGGGTCTCCCGACACCGCCCGGGACTCCCTGCGGCTTCCCGGCCCCCTCGCCTCCTGTGCCCCCGCACGACTTCCTGGGACGCGCGCACGGAATCCGCGCGGGAGACGGTGGACCGGGTGCGGCAGCGGCTGCGCGACGGCTTCACGACCGGGTCCGGGGACCCGGTCGACGTCCTGGTGGTGCGCGAGCCCCGTGCGGTCAGAGCGCCACGCCGGCCGGCTGCCGGACGGTGACGTTCAGCCGGTTGAAGAAGTTCGTCAGGCTGACCATCAGCACGATCGAGGCGAGCTGCTTCTCGTCGAAGTGGTCGGCCGCCGCGTCCCACACCGGGTCCGGGACGGCGTCCGTGCTGTCGGCGATGCGGGTCGCGTGCTCGGCGAGCGCGAGGGCCGCCCGCTCCTCGTCCGAGAAGTGCGGGGACTCGCGCCACGCGGCGACCGCGAACAGCTTGTCGTCGCTCACGCCCGCCTTCCGGGCGTTCCTCACGCCGTAGTCCACGCAGAAGCCGCAGCCGTTGATCTGGCTGGCCCGCAGGTGCACGAGCTCCAGGATCTCCTCGGAGACCCCGCCCTGGCGGGTGGCCTTCACGAGGCCCTGGATCGCGGGGCCGGCGTCGGGCAGGACGTAGGCGGGGTTGGTCATGCGGGCCTGGGGGGTGTGCGCCATGGTGATCGCTCCTCGGCGTCTCGTGCGGCATGTGCTTTCACCGCAACGACGGAGCGGGGGCCGGGGATGTGACACGACCGGAGGACTTTCCCCGGAATTCTTTCCCGCCCCCCCCGGAACGGCCCCCGTGCCCCGCGCCTCTACGCCTCCGCCTCCGGCCCCGGCTCCGCGATGAGGGCGGTCGCCACCGTGCGGAAGCCGAGCCGGCCGTAGAGCCGGGCCACGTCCGCGTCCGAGGCGGACAGGAACACCAGCTCCGCGCCCCGGGCGCGGGCGTCCGCCACCAGGGCGGCCGTGACCGCGAGGCCGAGCCCCCGGCGCCGGGCCGCCGGGACCGTGCCGACGCCGACGACCTCGGAGACGCCCCCCACGGGCTGGTGCTGCCCGGCCGCGAGGGCGGAGCCCCCCTCCGCGCCGCTCTCGAAGGCCGCGGCGAGCCGGGTCAGGCCGGCCGTGATCCGGGCGGCGGTCCGCTCGGCGGTGCCGGGCTCGGGCGGGAAGCCGAAGGCGGTGTACGGGGCGGCGACGGCGCTCTCCAGACCGGGGTCGTCCGCGTCCACCATCCGTACGGCGACGCCCTCGGGCTCCGGTACGGCGGGGGGCGCGCCCTCCAGGACCATCAGCGGGTGCTCGTGCACGGTCAGCCCGCTCGCCTCCACGGCCGCCCGCAGCCCCGGCGCCGTCTCCGCGACCCACTCGAAGGCCTCGGGCACCCCCAGCTCCCGCTGCCGGGCCCGCACCCGCTCCACGGCCGCGACCGGGATCTCTCCCTCGTGCCCGGACGCGGGCCGCGCGTAGAAGGGCCAGCCCTCCCCCTCCCGTACGAAGAGGGTCAGCGGACCGAACTCCTCGGCGCGGGCGGAGGACCGGGGGACGGCGTCGTAGTACGCCTCGATTCGCTTCAGCACCGGGCCACGGTAGGGGAGGGACGGGAGGGGCGCAGCCGGTTTCTCCGGTGCGCGCGCCCGTCCGGGGGCTCGGAAAACCCCGCCCCGGCCCCTACCGTGCCGGTATGCGGATCTCGACCACGATCTTCCTGACCGACGAGACCATCACCCCGGTGCGGCTGGCGCGCGAACTGGAGGAGCGCGGCTTCGCCGGGCTCTACCTGCCCGAGCACACCCACATCCCCGTCGAACGGACCACGCCCTACCCGGCGGGCGGCGAGCTGCCCCGGGAGTACGGCAGGACCCTGGACCCCTTCGTCGCCCTCGGGCAGGCCGCCGCCGTCACCGAACGCCTCGGGCTCGGCACCGGCGTCACCCTGATCGCCCAGCACGACCCGATCGCGCTCGCCAAGCGGGTCGCCACCCTCGACCACCTCTCCGGCGGCCGCTTCACCCTCGGCGTCGGCTTCGGCTGGAACCGGGAGGAGGCCGCCGACCACGGCGTCGACTGGGCGTCCCGCCGGCGGCTCGGCCGCGACCGGATCGACCTGATGAAGGCCCTGTGGGCCCCCGAACCCACCGCGTACGCCGGGGAGTCGGGGGAGTCCGTACGGGCCTCCGAGGCCTGGCCCAAGCCGGCCGGCGGCGCGCCCCGGATCCTCCTCGGCGGGGCGGCGGGCCCGAAGCTCTTCGCGCGGATCGCCGCGCAGGCCGACGGCTGGCTGCCGATCGGCGGCCGGGGCCTCGCGGACGCCCTCCCGGCCCTGCGGACGGCGTGGGAGGCGGCGGGCCGCGACCCGGAGGCCCTCCAGGTCGTCCCGTACGCGGTCCTCCCGAACCCCGACAAGCTCGCGTACTACGCGGACCTCGGCTGCGAGGAGGCCGTCCTCCAACTGCCGCCGGGGGAGGAGGCGGAGGTCCTGGGGGTGCTCGACGGGTACGCGCGGTACCTGTGAGCGCCCGAGTGTTCGGGCGCCCGAGCGGGGAGCGGGGGTGCGGGGAGGCGGGTGCGGGGACCCGGAGCCGCCTGCCCCCACCCGCTCGTATGCTCGGTCCATGAGCGATCAGCAGGCAGCACGTCCCACCGAGAACGCCATGCGACGGGCCCTGAGGCGGGCCAGGGACGGGGTCGCGCTCGACGTCTCCGAGGCCGCCGTGCTGCTGCGGGCGCGCGGGGACGACCTGACGGATCTGGTGGCGTCCGCCGGGCGGGTGCGGGACGCCGGTCTGGAGGCGGCCGGGCGGCCGGGGGTGATCACGTACTCCAAGAGCGTGTTCGTTCCGCTCACCCGGCTGTGCCGCGACAAGTGCCACTACTGCACCTTCGTCACCGTCCCCGGCAAGCTGCGCCGGGCCGGGCACGGAATGTTCATGTCGCCCGACGAGGTCCTGGACGTCGCCCGGCGCGGCGCCGAACTCGGCTGCAAGGAGGCCCTGATCACGCTCGGGGACAAGCCCGAGGACCGCTGGCCGGAGGCGCGCGAGTGGCTGGACGCGCACGGCTACGACGACACGATCGCGTACGTGCGGGCCATGGCGATCCGCATCCTGGAGGAGACCGGGCTGCTCCCGCACCTCAACCCCGGCGTCCTGTCCTGGACCGACTTCCAGCGCCTCAAGCCCGTCGCCCCCTCCATGGGGATGATGCTGGAGACGACCGCCACCCGGCTGTGGTCCGAGCCCGGCGGCCCCCACCACGGGTCCCCCGACAAGGAACCGGCGGTACGGCTCAGGGTCCTGGAGGACGCCGGGCGTTCCTCCGTGCCCTTCACCTCGGGGCTGCTCCTCGGCATCGGGGAGACCCTGGAGGAGCGGGCCGAGTCGCTGTTCGCGCTGCGCCGCGTCGCCCGCGCGTACCACTCGATCCAGGAGCTGATCATCCAGAACTTCCGCGCCAAGCCGGACACGGCGATGCGCGGGATGCCGGACGCCGAGCTGGACGACCTGGTCGCCACCGTCGCCGTCGCCCGGCTCATCATGGGCCCCTCCGCCTGCCTCCAGGCCCCGCCGAACCTGGTCGACGCCGAGTACGAGCGCCTGATCGCGGCCGGCATCGACGACTGGGGCGGGGTCTCGCCGCTCACCATCGACCACGTCAACCCCGAGCGCCCCTGGCCGAGGATCGAGGAGCTGGCCGAGCGGTCCGCCGCCGCCGGCTTCGAGCTGCGCGAACGCCTCTGCGTCTACCCCGAGTTCGTCACCCGGGGAGAACCCTGGCTCGACCCCCGGCTCCTCCCGCACGTCCGCGCCCTGGCCGACCCCGGGACCGGGCTCGCGAACCCCGACGCGCCCGTGCGCGGCCTGCCCTGGCAGGAGCCCGACGAGGCCTTCGCCGCCACCGGCCGCACCGACCTGCACCGCACCATCGACACCGAGGGCCGCACCGGCGACCGGCGCGACGACTTCGACGAGGTGTACGGGGACTGGGAGGCGCTGCGCGAGGCCGCCGCCCCCGGGATGGTGCCGCAGCGCATCGACACCGACGTGCGCGGGGCGCTGGCCGTCGCCGCCGACGACCCCACCCGGCTCACCGACCCGCAGGCCCTGGCCCTCCTGCACGCCGACGGGCCCGCCCTGGACGCCCTGACCCGGATCGCCGACGACCTCCGGAAGTCGGTGGTCGGTGACGACGTCACGTACGTCGTCACCCGGAACATCAACTTCACCAACGTCTGCTACACCGGCTGCCGCTTCTGCGCCTTCGCCCAGCGCCGCACCGACGCCGACGCGTACACCCTCTCCCTCGACCAGGTCGCCGACCGTGCCGAACAGGCCTGGGAGGTGGGCGCGGTGGAGGTCTGCATGCAGGGCGGCATCCACCCCGACCTGCCCGGCACCGCCTACTTCGACATCGCGCGCGCGGTGAAGGAGCGCGTCCCCGGCATGCACGTGCACGCCTTCTCCCCGATGGAGGTCGTCAACGGCGCCTCGCGCACCGGTCTGTCGATCCGCGAGTGGCTGACGGCCGCGAAGGAGGCCGGGCTCGACTCGGTCCCCGGCACGGCCGCCGAGATCCTGGACGACGAGGTCCGCTGGGTCCTCACCAAGGGCAAGCTGCCCACCGCCACCTGGATCGAAGTGATCACCACCGCCCACGAGCTGGGCCTGCGCTCCTCCTCCACGATGATGTACGGGCACGTGGACCAGCCCCGGCACTGGCTCGGCCACTTCCGGACCCTGGCCCGCGTCCAGCAGGAGACCGGCGGCTTCACCGAGTTCGTGACGCTCCCCTTCGTCCACACCAACGCGCCCGTCTACCTGGCCGGCATCGCCCGCCCCGGCCCCACCGTCCGCGACAACCGCGCGGTCACCGCCATGGCCCGGCTCCTCCTCCACCCGCACATCCCGAACATCCAGACCAGCTGGGTGAAGCTGGGCGCGGAGGGCGCCGCCGAGATGCTCCGCTCGGGCGCCAACGACCTGGGCGGCACCCTGATGGAGGAGACCATCTCCCGGATGGCCGGGTCGAGTTACGGCTCGTACCGCTCGATCAAGGACCTGGAGGCCATCGCGGAGGCGGCGGGCCGCCCGGCGAAACCCCGCACGACCCTGTACGGGGAGGTCCCGGAGGAGCGGCGGCGCGCGGCGGAGGCCTCCGACGGGCACCTGCCGGAACTCCTCCCGGTGCTCCCGGCCGAGTGAGGACGCCGCCCCCTCCGTGACGGGCCCGGGACCGGGCTTGGCGCGGAGTGTGGTCAAAACCGGACCGAAGGGTGTCGGAACGCATAACGTTCCGTCCCCCGAACGGGCACATCCGGTCCATTACAGTGCGGCGAGGGAACCGACAGCGAACCGCCGACCGGGGGAGGGCACGTCGTGGCCACGACAGCCGCAGCCGTGTGGGGCCGTGCCGAGCAGCAGGACTTCCGGGCCCGGGTGCGGGGCTGTCTGCTCGGCGGGGCGCTCGGCGACGCGCTGGGGGCGGGCGCCGGCGGGACCTCCCTGGCGGAACTGCGCGAGGCCCACGGACCTGACGGACTCACCGGACCCGTCCCCGCGTTCGGGCGCCGGGGCGCCGTCACCGCCGCCACCCAGATGACCCTCTTCACCGTCGACGGCCTGATCCGCGCCCAGGTCCGCCGCGACACCGGCGCCTGGCACCCGCCCACCGACGTCCACCGGGCCCATCTGCGCTGGGCCGCCACCCAGCGCGACTGGGGCCCCGACGAGCGCCGCAAGGACAATGGCTGGCTCGCCAACGAGGAGTGGCTCTACGCCCGCCGCAACCCGTCCCGCGCCTGCCTCACCGGCCTCGGCGACGAGCACCCGGGCACCCCCGACAAGCCCAAGAACCCGGAGGCCGGCGACTCCGGCGCCCTCGTCCGCTCGGCCCCCTTCGGCCTGCTCGTCGGCTGGGAGCCGGAGCTCGTCCACCGGCTCGCCGTGGAGTGCGCCGCCCAGACGCACGGCGCCCCGGCCGCCCGCCTCGCGGCCGGCGCCCTCGCCGTCACCGTCCACGGCCTGACCCGCGGCGGCTCCGTGGAGGCGGCGGTGGCCGGGGCCCTGGAGCGGCTGGCGGCGCACCCCGGCCACGAGCCGGTCGCCGAAGCGCTCGGCCGCGCCCTCGGAGCGGTACGGGAGGGGGCGCCGGACGCGGAGCGGGTGGCCGCCCTCGGGGCGGCGGAGGACCGGGCCGAGGGGCAGCTGGCGGCGGCCGTCTACTGCGCCCTGGTCGGCGAGGACGTGCGGCACGGGCTGCGGCTCGCCGTGAACCACGACGGGCCCTCGTCGGTGACCGGCGCGCTCACCGGGGCCCTGCTCGGCGCCCTGCACGGCGAGACGGCCCTCCCGCCGGCCTGGCTGGCCGACCTGGAGGGCCGCGGGACGGTCCTGGAGCTGGCGGACGACTTCGCGATGGAGATGACCCAGGGCGCCGCCCTGCACACCCCCGCGGAGTCCGCGCCGGGGTGGCTGGCGCGCTACCCGAGGGGCTGAGGGAGGCGGGAGGGACCGGTCCGGAAAAGGACCGAGCCCCCTCGGCCAGGACGGCGGACCGGACGAGAGGGCTCTTTCGACGTGCGGGGGGCGACGCGCGCACCCGGGACCTAGAGGGCCCCGTTGCCCACCTCGCCGACGAAGGCGTTCCAGGAACCCGGTCCGAACGAGAGGGACGGGCCCTCGGGGGCCTTCGAGTCCCGCACCGCGATCGCGGCCACGACGGGGGACTTCACTTCGACGCAGGCCCCGTTCCCACCCGAGTAGGAGGACTTCGTCCAGGTGTCCGTACCACCCTGAATAATCGCCATGCTGCTCAGCTCCGGTTCTGCCAGTTCTGCCAGTGGGGTGTGTCGCGCCAACGTTCTCCACGTTCTCCACGACGTGATCGACGCTACTCGCCGGTCCCGGGCGACGGGACCGGCGTTCACACGTCCGAGTGGCATATTCCAACCGGGCTTCCGTGGGAGCGATGACCAGGTGTACCGTGCCTGCCCCGCCCGGCCCGGGCCTCAGCCCTGGGCGTGCTTCTTGGCCATCTCCGAGATGAACTCCCTGGTCTGGTCGACGTTCAGGGCCTGCGCCCGCAGGTGCTCGTACATGACGCTGTACTTGCCGACGTCCTGGGTCTTCTCCAGGTACAGGTCGCTCGTGACGCCCTCGATGTAGACGACGCTGGAGTCCGAGGCGTCGGGGAACTCCAGGATCGAGTACTGGCCGCTGATCCCCGGGTGCGCGCCCATGGCGAACGGCATCACCTGCACGGTGACGTGCGGCAGCTGCGACTGCTCGAGCAGGTGCTCCAGCTGCTGCACCATCAACCGCCTGCTGCCGACGATCCGGTGCAGCGCGCCCTCGTCGATGACGGCCCAGAGGCGCAGCGGACGCTCCTCGTCCCGGATCCGCTCCTGGCGGCGGGTGCGGACCTGGACCCGCTTCTCGATGTCCGCGGGTGTCGACTCCGGCAGCGCGCCGGCGATCACGGCCTCGGCGTACTCGTGGGTCTGGAGCAGTCCGGGGATGATCTGCGGCTCGTACATCCGCAGGCTCTCCGCGTCCGTCTCCAGACCGATGTAGACGCTGTACGGGATGTCGCCGAAGGCGTGCCACCAGCCCTGCTGGCGCGAGTCCTTGGCCATCTGCATGAGGGAGTCGACCATGCGCTCGTCCTCGACCTCGTACACGCCGCACAGGTCGCGGACGTCGCGCTGGCTGATGGAACGGCGGCCGTTCTCCAGGCGGCTGATCTTGGACTGGGAGACGAGCAGGCGCTCGGCGACCTGCTCGGCCGTCATGTTCTTCGCCTCCCGGAGCTTGCGCAGCTCCTGGCCCAATCGGCGTCGCCTGACGGTGGGGTTGACGTTGGACGCCACGGAAACTGCACCTCCGGCTGTCTGCTGCGTAGCTGTGCGTACCTACCGCTTGGCAGACTGCCACCAAAGGCCTTGCGTGCGCTGGGAAACGGGGACAACGCACATGTGCGGGGCGGTCGTCCAGACCGCCCCGCACTGTTGTGCGGCTCCCGGGATGGTTCGTGTGGCGCCTTGTCGCCGTGGTGCCGTGGTGCTCAGTGCGCCGCCGCGCGGGCCATGCCGCCGCGTGGCTGCGCCGGAACGCCCTGGGCGCTGCGGCGCGGTTGCGCCCCCGCGCCGTTCTGGACGTCCATCACGGCGTGCGCCACGAGTCCGCCCATCGGGTCGTGCCGGATCAGGTCGCGCAGCCGGGACCGCGACGACCGTCCTTCGTTGCCGGGGTAGAGGTGCTTGCCGAGACCGACCGCATGGGCCAGCGCGGCGAGCGCCGCGGTCCGCGGGTCCGGCGGTACGCCGGTGCGGATCGCACTGTCCAGCCGGGCACGGATCTCCCGGCTGATCGCCGTGTCCGTCGCCTGGTAGCGAGTCGTCGGCAACACCCCGCACATCTGGCCCTCCACGGCATGCACCATGCCGCATCGCTCCAGATGCGAGAGATACGTCTGACGGAGCCCCAGTCGGGGTCCGCCTATCCAGTGGACGGCCCGGACCGGGCTGCCGCGCCTGCGCAGCAGTTCCAGTGCGGAGTCCAGTGTCGGATCTCCGGTCGGCCGTGGCATCACCACGGCGATACGATCCCCGTCAGGGGCTATCCGGCCTGCCAGCGCCAGCTCCACTAGCTGTGCTCCGGCCAGGCCGAGGTCGAGCGACTGCGGCTGCGCTGTGGTACCCGTGGTCGGGTCCAGAGCGAGCAGCAGAAGCTCCTCCGGAATAGTTCTGCGGCTCCTGCCCATCCATGCCTCCCCGCGTGGATGAATGACAGGGTGACCCCTCTCACATTCATCTGTCGAGAGTGCCCGGGTGGTTCATCCGGGAACCGGTAGGTATGTCGTTCTCGTCTAGCACGGGGGCCAAGGGGTTCACACAGGACACTGGTAGACGGTTCGGACGTACGTATGACGCATGGAGGAGGCACGGTGGCGGGCGAGTCCCCCGACAAGGCGGAGCAGCAGGGGTCGTCGGAGACGGCGGCGGCCTCGGGCGGCGGCGGCCGGGATCCGCGGCTTTCCGTGCTCCGGGAGTCAGCGACTTCGTCGGTCCCGTCGGAGGACTCGAAGGACTCGAAGGGCTCGAAGGAGTCGGAGGGGTCGGAGGACTCGAAGGAGTCGGAGAGGGCCGACGACTCGGACGGTGAGGACTCGCCGGTGCGGGTCGACCAGCCGACCGCCGTGTTCAAGAACCTGACCCCGCGTACGCCCGAGGACGACGCCCCGGAGGGGGACGCCGAACCCGAGACCGAGTCCGACTCCGAGCCGGAGTCCGACTCCGAGCCCGAGACCGAGCCGGAGAGCAAGCGGCTCAAGGCGGCCGTGGCGGCGTGGGTCGCCACGGCGGCGGAGGAGCCCGGGAAGGCCGTGGGGGAGCCCGAGGGGGCCGAGGAGGCCCCGGAGGCCGCCGACGGCCCCGAGGCGGACGCCGAGCCGGACGAGGACGGCGAGTCCGGCGAGGACGCGGCGGCCGAGGAGCCCGCCGCGCCGGTGAAGGCCGACGCGTCCGCCGACGAGACCGACGAGACCGACGAGGGCGAGGCGCCCGCCGACTCCTGGTTCGCCGCCCGGAAGACGACCACCGGTGCGAAGACCGAGCCGGAGAAGGCCCCGGCACCCGCCGGGGACTCCGGGGACTCCGGGGACTCCGGGGGCTCGGCGGGCTCCGGGGGTGCCAAGGCTTCCGAGGGTGCCTCCGGCGCCGGTGCCGACGACGCCGACGACGCACCCGACGCCGACGACGCCGACGACGAGAAGCCGGTCGACCAGCCGACCGCCATGTTCAAGATGATCCGGCCGCCGGTCGACCAGCCGACGACCGCCCTGAAGCTGCCGGCGGGCACGGGCACGGGCGTCGGCACCGATCCCGACAGCGAGCGCACCAGCACCTTCCTGCCCCTGCGGCCCGACATCCCGGCCGAGCGGAAGGCGCCGGAGGCCGAGGCCGTCGCGCCCGCTCCGGCGGCCGCGTCCGCCTCCGTACCGCCGGCGCTCGCCGAGCCGGAGCGGACCCGGCAGCAGCCGTTGCCGCCGCTCCCCCCGCTCGACCTGCTCGCCGAGCTGACGAACACCCCGCCCCCGCCGCCGACCCCGCTCCGGACGGCCCTGCGCCGGATCCGGATCTGGACCCCGCTGGTCCTGCTCCTCCTGATCGTCTTCGCGATCGCGCAGATGGTCCGCCCGCTGCCCGCGCCCGCCCTGAAGCTCTCCGTCGCGCCGACCTTCACCTTCGAGGGCGGCGAGCCGAAGATGCCGTGGCCGAACGAGGGGCAGGGCGCCGTCGAGGTCGAGGGCGTCGGCTCCATGGGCACGTACGGGCCCCAGAAGCCGGCCCCGATCGCGTCCGTCACCAAGACGATGACGGCGTACGTGATCCTCCGCGACCACCCCCTCAAGGGGAAGCAGACCGGCCCCGAGATCGAGATCGACAAGAAGGCCGCCGACCAGGGCAAGGCGGAGCACGAGTCGACCGCGGCGGTCCAGGAGGGCCAGACCTACTCGGAGAAGGAGCTGCTCCAGCTCCTGATGATCCCCTCCGCCAACAACGTGGCCCGGCTGCTCGCCCGCTGGGACGCCGGTTCCGAGGCCGCGTTCGTCGAGAAGATGAACGCCGCCGCCAAGGACCTGGGCATGACCCAGTCCACGTACACGGACCCGTCCGGCCTGCTCGACAGCACGGTCTCGACCCCGCGGGACCAGCTGAAGCTGGCGAAGGCGGTCATGCAGTACGACGTGTTCCGCGAGATCGTGAACATGCCGAACGTGACCGTCGACGGCATCCCCGGGCGGATCGAGAACAACAACAACATCCTGCTCAAGCCGGGCGTGGGCGGCATCAAGACCGGTTCCTCCACCCCGGCCGGCGGCAACCTGCTCTGGTCGGCGAACACCGTCGTCGACGGCCAGAACCGCCGGATCCTCGGCATCGTGATGGGGGCCAAGAACGCCAAGTACCTGGGCGAGAAGCTCCAGCTCTCCATCGACTACAGCTACGAGCTGATCAAGCAGGCGCAGAAGGACGTGACCTCGGCCTCCGTGGTCCGCAAGGGCCAGGTCCTCGGCTACGTGGACGACGGCCTCGGCGGGAAGACCCCGGTCGTCGCCACCAAGGAGCTCAAGGCGGTCGGCTGGCCGGGCCTGAAGGTCGAGCTGGAGCTCACCGACGGCGGCAAGGCCGTCCCGCACAGCGGCAGGGCGGGCGACGTCGTCGGCCAGGTGTCGATCGGCACGGGCGCCGGGAAGGTCAGCTCCCCGGTCGCCCTCCAGGCCGACCTGGCGGAGCCGGGCTTCGACAAGAAGCTGACCCGCGTGGGCTGACCGGGCGAAACGGGCACAGGGAACGACCGTACGGAACGGCCGTACGGAACGGGCGGGTGGCCGAGAAGCCACCCGCCCGACTGGACGCCCCGGTTCTCCGGGGCGTCCTGCTGTTAGCGTTTCCGGGGGACGAGAAGCGCGCGCGGGCCTCCGCGCGGGGTGAGACGGGACGTACGGGAGAGGGCCGCAGTGACCACCGCCGAGCCGACACGCGCCGACCGGGCGGACTCCTTCCCGCCCGATCCGCTCTCCGATCCGCTCCCGGATCCGCTCTCCGCCCCCTCTGCCGCCTCCGCCCCCTCCGCCCCCTCCGAGGCGTCCCCCGGCTCCTCCGCGTCCCCCGCGGGCACGGAGCCCGGTAGCGCCGCCCGGCCCGGCGGCCGCGCCGAACCCGGTCCGGCGGCCGACGGCACCCCCCTCGTACCCGCCGCAGCCCCCACCGCTCCTTCGCTCTCGCGAATACCGCTTCCGGCGCAGCGGCCCGCCCCGGAACCGGCCGCTCCGGCGCGGCGGCGGAAGCGCCGCCACACCGTCATGGTGGCCACGGGGCTCGCCGCCCTGACCCATGTCCTCTGGTTCTTCCTCTTCGCGAACAGCGGCGGGGACCTGGCCGCGCAGGACGCGTGGGCCGAGTTCGTCGGACGGCACCCGGACTCCGCGTACAACCTCGCCTGGTACGGCGGGATGCACCCGGTCTCGTACAGCGTCGTCTCGCCGTACCTGATGTCGCTGCTCGGCGTCCGCACCACGATGATGATCGCCGGGACCCTGTCGGCCGCGCTGACCGCGCTGATCCTGGTGCGGGTGCGGGCGGTCCGCAATCCGATGGCCTGCGCGGTCGCGGGCGTCTTCGCCTTCCTCTGCAACGCCCTGTCGGGCCGGGTGACCTTCGGCCTCGGCATGATGTTCGCGCTCGGCGCGGTCGCCGCCGTCTTCTGCTGGCCGCACCGCTGGCGCCGCAAGCGCTGGGCGAAGGCGGTGGTCGCCGCCCCGCTCGCCGGGCTCGCGACCGCGTGCAGCCCGGTCGCCGGGCTCTTCCTCGGAGTGGCCGCGGCGGCGCTCTTCCTCAACAAGCGGCGCCCCGGCGCGTACGCCCTCGGCCTCGCGCCCGTGGCCGTGGTCGCCCTCTCTTCCTGGCTCTTCCCCTTCTCGGGCACGCAGCCGATGGCCTTCGGCTCGGCCGCGCTGCCGATGGTCTTCGGGGTCCTGATCCTCCTCCTCGTCCCGAAGGACTGGCGGACGGTCCGCACCGCCGCCGCCGTGTACACGGTGGGAACCTTCCTGACCTGGGCGATCGACTCCCAGATCGGCTCGAACATCTCGCGGCTCCCGATGCTCTTCGCCGGGGTCGTGCTGCTCGCCGCCCTGCCGTACACCGCGCCGCGCTCGCGCCGCTGGTACGCGCTGCTGCTCGCCTTCGCGGGCCTGAACCTCTGGATCGGCTTCAAGAGCGTCGACGACGTCATCCGCACCGCCCCGGACGCCTCCTGGGCGCGCGAGCTGGCGCCGCTGGTCAACCAGCTCCAGGTGCGGGGCGCGGGCAAGGCGCGGGTCGAGGTCGTCCCGGCCTCCAGCCACCGCGAGTCCTCCGCGCTCAGCCCGTACATCAACCTGGCGCGGGGCTGGAACCGGCAGGCCGACATGGAGCGCAACCCGCTCTTCTACGACGACACCCTGAACGCCGTGAACTACCAGGACTGGCTCGACCGCTGGGCCGTCCACTTCGTGGTCCTGCCGACCGGCGCCCCCGACTCCGGCGCCGAGCGGGAGGCGGAGCTGGTCGCCGAGGGCCTGCCGTACCTGAAGCAGGTCTGGTCGGACGAGAACTGGCGCCTGTACGAGGTCGCCGACCCGACCCCGCTGGCGGAGCCGCCCGCCCGGGTCGAGAGCGTGGCGCCGAACGAGGTCGTCATCCGGGTCGGCAGCCCCGGCCGGGTCCTCATCCGCGTGCCGTACTCGCCGTGGCTCGCCCTCATGGACGAGAACGGCGACAAGATCGCGCCGCCGCAGGAGACCGAGGAGTCGAAGCGGGCCCGCGAGGAGTCGGACACCGAGCTGCCCAAGGTCTTCGCCAACGAGGAGGGCTGTCTGTTCCGGACGGAGGCGGACGCCCAGGGCGACGAGTGGACGGAGCTGGTCGCGCCGAAGGCGGGCACCTATCGGCTGGGCTCCCCGTACAAGCTCTCCCGGGGCACGCCCTGCCCGGAGGAACTGCGCTGAGCCCTCCGCCGGCTGCTCCGTAAGGCCCCCTCGGACGCCCCCGGGCGCCTCCACCCGAGTCGCGGAAACGGACATCCCGGACAAGGATGTCGGTGCGTGGACCATGGCGCCCCGCACGGCGCCTTCTGCCCGCACGGCGCCTTCTGGAGGTGGACAGGGATGTCCGAGCTCATCGTCATCGGCTACGACGACCCCGCCGAGGCCGAGCGGGCCCTCGGCACGGTGCAGGACCTGCAACGGGACCACGTCGTGCGCCTGAACGGGCTCGCGACGGTCTCGGTCGACGCCGACGGGCGCACCCACGTCGACACCTCCGGCCGCGTCGTCGCCTCCACCGCCGCCACGGGCGCCCTGTGGGGAGCGATCTTCGGCATCCTGTTCCTGCTGCCCGGCGTCGGCCTCGTGACGGGCGCGGCCCTGGGCGGCCTGGTCGGCAGGCTCGCCAAGTCGGGCGTCGACGACCGCTTCCGCGAGCAGGTCGGCGACCTGCTGAAGCCGGGCTCGGCGGCGGTCGTGATCATGGCGTCGAAGATCACGGACGACAAGTTCACGGCGGCGATGCGGCCGCACGGCGGCACGCTCCTGAAGACCTCGCTCAGCGACGAGGACGAACGGGAACTGTCGGAACAGCTCACGGGCCGGCCGGACGGCCCGGGCCCCGCCCACGTCTCCGCCACGACCCCGTAGCCCTGGCCCCACGCCACTGCGACTCCGCGGGTCAGGGCCCGGGGCCTGATTTGTACCCCTGAGGCCCGCACCCCTGAGGCCCGTACTCCTGAGGCCCGTACTCCTGAGGTCCGTACCGCTGGGGCCCGTACCCCCGCGGTCCGTACTCCTGAGGCCCGCACCCCTGGGGTCTCGTACCCCGCGGTCCGCCCCCTCCCTCCCCCACCCGAAAGGCCCTCCATGCACCCCGCGCTCAGCGCCGACGCGCTCGCCAAGCTGCGCCAGCCCCGCCCGTACCCCGCCGTGTCGCTCGTGATGCCGACGCACCGCCGCGAACCGGACAGCTCGCAGGACCCCGTACGGCTGCGCAACCTCCTCGTGAAGGCCGGGAAGGTGCTGGAGGAGGATCCGGGCGTGACGCGGGACCGGTGCGCGGACGTGCTCGACCAGCTGGAGCGGGCCGCCGCCGAGATCGACCTCGTGCACGCGGAGGACGGCCTGGTGGTCTTCGCGGCGCCCGGCGAGCACCAGGTGTGGACGGTGGCCCGGGAGGTGCCGGAACGGGTGGTCCTCGCGGACACCTTCCTCACCCGCAACCTGGTCGCCGCGCAGGCCGCCGAACGCCCGTACTGGGCGCTGACCGTGGCCGCGGACCGGGTCTCGCTGTGGAGCGGCGGCCCGGAGCGGACCGTCGGGCACACGGGGGACGGCTTCCCGTTCGCGCGGAGCCTGGAGCCCCAGGACGTGGAGCGCGAGGAGCGCGTCGGGGACGTGCCGAGCACCTTCCAGGACGAGGACACGCGCGCCTTCTTCCGGGACGCGCACCAGGCGCTGCGGACCGTCCTCGCCTCCGAGCCGCGCCCGCTGTACGTGATTGGCGAGCCGCCCGCGATCGCCCTCCTGGAGGACACGGGGGCCCTGCCGCAGGGGACGACCCCGGTCCGGCAGGGCGGCCTGGGGCACGGGCCGGCGGAGGCCGTGCGGAAGGCGGTGGAGCCGCTGATCGCCGCCCACGAGGCGGCCCTGACGACCACCGTCCTGGCCGAACTGGACGCGGCCCGGGGCCGGCGGGAGTACGCCGGCGGCCTGGACGAGGTGTGGCGGGCGGCGAGGGAGGGCCGGATCCACCTGCTCGCCGTCGAGGAGCACTACCGGACGGTCGTACGGGACTACGGCGACCACCTGGAACCGGCGGAGGCCTCCGACCTCGACGCCCGCGACGACATCGTGGACGAGATCGTGGAACAGGCCCTGGAGACCGGGGCGGAGGTGCGGTTCGTACGGGACGACTCCCTGGCCGACGTCGCCCGCATCGCCGCCGTACTGCGCTACTGACCCCCGGAGACCCGCATGAACACCACACCACCGTTCCGTACCGCCGCCGGAAAGCGGCTCCGCTCCCGGGCGGCGGGCGCCGCCGTCGCCGTCGTCGTCACCGCGCTGGGCGCGGCCGGTCTCGTGTCCTGCGACTCGGGCGGGGACGAGGGCGGCGCCCCGACGTTCAGCGGCGCCCCCTCGCCCCCCGACACGGCCTCGTTCTCGGGCGGGGCCCCGTCCGGCCTCGCCTCGGCGGCGGAGTCGGCGGCCTCGGCCGCGCGCGAGTCGGCGTCCTCCGCGGCGGCCTCGGCGTCCGCGCGGGAGTCCGAGCGGGCCGCGTCGATCGGGGCGGAGGCGGAACGCTCCCGCAAGCAGGCCGAGGACGCGCTGAAGGGCGTGCAGGGCCGGGGGAACGCCCTGGACGAGGTCGCGATGACGGGCAAGCCGAGGGCGGACACGAACAACCTGCTCACCGTGGTCGTCACCATCACCAACAAGACGGACGAGGAGGCGTCGTACGCGGCCCAGGTCGACTTCCTCGACCGGTCGGGGAAGGTGGTCGAGACGCAGTTCGTCGGCGCCGAGGACCTGGCGCCGGGCGAGCGGGCCCAGCCCCTGGTCATCAGCAGGCAGCCGGCCGAGCCGGTCCTGACGCCGAGGCTCACCAAGGCCCAGAGGTACTGAGCCGCCCTCCCGAGACCCGTCGCCCGCCCCGAGGAACACGGAAGGCCCCCGTCCACGCAGGACGGGGGCCTTCACCGATACCGATACCGATAGCGGTACCGATACCGATCACGCTCGCGACGCGATGCGGTGCTCCGTCGATGACCGACCGGGATCCCGTGGCGGTCGGGCGTGAACGCCGTAAGGGGCCCACCTCCGAAGATCCGGACGTGGGCCCCTTCTGAACCGGTGCCCCCGGCAGGATTCGAACCTGCGACACCCGCTTTAGGAGTGGGATCGAATCCGTGCCGGGCGGTTCCAGACCGTGCCGCGCGGTGCTGTTCCGCCTGATCAGCGCCGTGCGGCACGGTGCCTGGTCCTGCGTGTGACGCCTGGTGCTGCCCCGTCCGCTCACGCATCGCGCACGCACCTTGCCCCTCAGCCGTGGGCAATTGTCAGGAGTTACGGAGCGATGCTGGTAGCCGGCGGGTACATCCAGGCTGACGGCAGCCCCGAACGCTCTCGATCCTCTGAGATGCCTGCCACAGCGTGTGCCAGAACAGCCCAGGGTGCTCGGCACGCAGCGCGGCCAGGCCGGCGATGCCCAGGCCGCACTGCGTCGCCAACGCCCTCGGGCACCGCGCTTACCCGGGGATGTCGAGGTCCTTCAGGTACGTGAGGCGGGCGTTTATCGCTGCGGAGAAGTGGCGCCAGTCGAGGCTCTCGACCAGTTCGATCGGCTTCGGGTTCTCAGCCGAGGATGTGACGTAGCACGCGGCATCGTAGAGCTGTTCGCCCATGAGCCTCTCGCAGAAGATCCCGAACCGGTCCTGATACGACGTGTTGTGCCAGATCTCATCCGCAGGAAGGGCGCCCTTGGCCGTCTTGACCGGCCTCCGGGATCCTTCGCCATCCTGCATGATGAAGAAGTAGCCCAGCCAGGGCTTCTCCTTCGGGTACAGCTCGGCAAGGGCTGCTCGGCGCAGGTCTACGGCGCTACCCAGCGCCTCCTCGACCCTGTTGTTGTAGTTGTTGCCGTACGACGGCCCGCCCAGTGCCTTCAGCTCGAACGCCGCCACGAGGACGTTCTTGTGGACGACCACGAGATCCCACTGCTTCTGCGGCCGGTAGTAGCCGGGCAGTTCAAGACCCTGTGACTTGGTGACGCGGATACTCTCTGGCGGGTACCCAGCGTCGAGGAAGAACTTTGAGAGCAGCACCGCGATGGCGTCGAAGTGCTTGCCGCCTCGTACAGCACCTGCCGTGCCCGCTCCCACAGCGGCCTTGATCGCCGACTGCTCTCTCTGAAGTTCCTTGGCACCCCAGTACGCCGCGATGGCGTCTTCGAAGTCTTGGCGGGTGACCGTCAAGATTCGTTCCTCCTAGTCAGGCAGCTCGGCGAGCCCGTAGACACGCAAAGCGGCCTCGGTGGCGGCCTCCACATCCCTCTTGTCGAAGGCTTCGGCGAGAGCGGCCTGGTCGCCTTCGCTGATCGTCGCTGGGTCTGGGACGCGGATCTTTCGGAGGTACTGGGCTTGGAAGCGGAGGGTTCCCCCGCGCATCTTGACCGCGTACGCCTCCACGAACGCTTCCGCGACCTTGGACAGCAGCAGGCCACCGAGTACGCGCATGTCCCAGACGTCCGAGACGATGAAGTACAGGTTGTGGTGAGGGTACAGGCCGCCTTGATCAAGGACAGGGTGGATCCGCAGCTTCATGTCCGGAAACAGCAGCTTCTGGCGACGGGTGAGCTGGTGGTCGACCTTGTCGATAGTCTTGTACCAGCGCTGAGGCTGCTTGACCGCGACGTATCGCTTGCGCAGGGCCTCGCCGTGCTTCTCGAAGTAGGAGGCGAGGCGCGGATACGCGTCGAGGTCGACCAGGTCGCCGCTGGCCGTCCAGGGATTGACCAGGTACATGCCGCCCCAGTCGATCGTGCCGCTGGTGGTGTCGCGGACCATGGCCATGGGGAGCAATCGTTCCTCTTCGACCAGGTCCTTGTCCTTAGTGAGAAAGATCTTGTCTGCACCGGTCGCGATGCCGATCCCAACCTTCGTTCCCGTCTCGGTGTCCTCAAGGAGCCGGAACCGCTCGGTGAGGTCCTCAATGACGGCGAGCCTGGCCGGCGAAGCGGCCGGCCACGAATCCTCTTCTGGGAACCAATGCGGCATGCGAGCAGCTTGGTGGGAAGCCGCGCCGACCGTCGACGGCTCGCCCTTTAGGTACCAGTCGGCGAAGATCCGCGCCGCTTCCGCCCCGAAGGACCGGTTCGTGTCCGCGGCCACCGCCGCACCCTGGGGCTTGTTCGAGATGAGCGTGATCGCGGGATAGGCCGAAACCTGCTCGTCGAAGGCGTCGACATCGTGCATCACGAGAGCGAGGTCCATGCTGAAGTGCTTGGTCACCAGCTCCCTGAGTCGTCGACCGTACTGGTTCCGCATCCAACGGTCGGCGCAGATGAAGCCCAGCTGGCCGCCTGGGTTGAGGCTGCGCAAGGCCACCTCGTAGAAGCCGATGTAGATGTCGGCTCGGCCACCCATCGTGGAGCAGGCCCGCCGGTAGGCGGCCATCCGGTCGTCGGGAACGTCTTCGAGCCGGATATACGGAGGGTTACCCACGACGTAGTCGGCGCGATGCTCGGCGTCCGACTGTAGAAGGTAGTCGCCTTGCTTCACCCACGCGGTGGCGACCTTCCTCGCGTCCTCCGCCGCCCAGCCCTCTTCTTGCAGCGCTGCCGTGACCAGCGCCCGGCTCTGCTCTACGTTGCGGCCCAGCAGGTCGAAGGCGCGAACGGCGTCGATCGCATCGATGATGGGGCGCTGGTGCGCATGGCATGACGCACTGATTCGAGACGCGATCACGGTCAAGAACGCGCCGCCGCCACAGGCCGGCTCCACGAGCCTCAAATCGCAGAGGTCCCTATCTGCTGTATAGCCGAGAAGGTCCAGGATGAGCTCGACCACCCAGGCGCGCGTGAACACCTCACCGTGCTCCACGGCCTCCTGCAGAGACTCGGGAAGGGAGAGGTCGTCGGTGCTGAACAGCGCGAGATTTGCCACGCAAGGACAGTACCGCCCGGCCCTCCCCAAGTCCGACTTCTATCCATAGGGTGTAGTCAGGTGATAACACAGCCGACAATCTGTGTCAGTCGGATCACGAGGGCGTCGTGTCTGAACGGGCTGATGGGACCGGGCAGGTCCGGCGATTCGGCGCGGACAGCAAAGATGAACTCCTTGCACTAACGGGTGACCCGGCTGCCTTTCGCCCGCGCGCCTGTGCCGCCCGGAGAACCATCAGCCAGGTGGGAAATGAACCAGAGGTGATCGGATCGGGGAGTGGGCCGAGGCGGCGCTACACGTACCCCGAGGCGGCGGAGATCCTTCGAGTCAAGGAACGGTGGCTTCGGGAGAACATCAAGCGACTTCCGCATTCAAGGAAGGGCGTCACGGTGACGTTCTCCGAGGCCGATCTCGACTCGATCGACGCCATGTTTCACCACCAACCTGCTGTGCCCGTGGTTCCCACTCTCCCGCAGGGGACCCACCCGCTTGCCAGCATCAAGCCGGCAGGTTCCCGGAGGCGCAGGCAGTAGCAGTGGAGCGCCGAGAACGTGATCGTCTCGCCAGGCGCCTCAGTCCAGCCAGCGGCTGGACTGAGGCGAGAGCATGCAGTCTTCGGTGTTGTCAGACCGCATCGGCCAGAGCCCGGAGGCGGTCGCGGAATTCGCCCACGGCTGGCACCGCAGAGTGGGGTTCGAGGTAGTTGCTGAACTTCCTCAGCCGGACGTGTGCGCGGTCGGACTGGACGCGGTTCTCCAGCAGCTCCAGGCCGAGGTTGGCGGCGTCCAGGGCGCCGTCCAAGTCCCGGGCGGCGAGCCGTGCCGTGGCGAGGCGGCCGGATCGGACAGCTCGGTCTCGCGGTACTGCTTGGTCCACTGCCACCGCGAGGGCGCTGGTCGCTCGCTCGGGGAAGCCGGAGCGGAGCATGATCTTGCCCTCGGTCGACTTGAGCTGGGCCTCGCCGTACCAGCCGAGCCAGTCAGGACGGTCGCCTTCGCGGTGGGTTCCCCAAAGGTCGTAGGCGCGATTGAGGGATTTCCCGGCTGCCTCGTGCTGTGTATCCCTGGAAAGCGCTTCGGCTTGGTGGAGGTAGAGGTACGAGGCCGCCGCCGGCGGGAGGGCCGAGGGGGCGTTGCCGATGGCGGTGTCGATCAGCTTCACGCGTGCCGCCGTGTCGCCGGCGTCGGAGATGTGGACGCCCATCTCGGCCAGGATGAAGGCGCCGAAGCCGTCGTCCTTGGCGCTGTGGGCGCTACGGAGAGCGCCGACGTAGTAGCGCTGCCCAAGGGAGCGGAGGCCCTTGTCGTAGGCCATCCATCCGGCGAGGTAGGAGACACGGGCGGCTGTCGCGTACAGGCGGTGTTCGACGGCATCGGAGTAGCGCCCGTGGTCGAGGAGGCTGGTGATCAGTGCAAGGTCGCTGGTGGCCTGGTCTAGGAGGCGCGCGCCGCCCATCTGGTCGTCGAGGGTGCGGAGGGTGTCCACGCGCGCTTCGATGGTGGTCACCATCGCGTCGGTGACGCGGTCGCCGTCGATTGCCGAGGCGAACGCCTCTGGCGCGGCTGCCCAGTCGGCGGCAACCCCCGTCAGCGCGACGCCGGTGATGGACAGGAAGCCCCGACGATCCATGTGACCGCTCCTGACCAGGTCAGCGAATACCTTCACGGTGCCGGCCGGAGTCCACGGGGCCGCCAGGGCCGTCGACTCCCAGGCTGGCAGCCACCGCGGCCAGGGCACCGAGCGTACGTGGTCTTCGGGGACGCCCAGCAGGTCGGCGAGCACCCGTTGCGCGTCCGCGTCAGGCGCCTGCCCCTGCTCCCATTTCCAGACCGTCGTCCGGTTGGTGGCCAGCGGTACGCCCAGCTCGCCCCCGCGTTCACGCATGCGCCGGGCTAACTCGGCCTTGCCCCAGCCCTTGCCTTCTCGCACGTAGGTCAGCGGGTGCAGGGCCATCGGGTCAGACATCCCACCCTCCCCTCAGGTTGGTAGTCAGGAGGCTACTCCCCGTGCGTGCGGGAAACGGGGGTTTCTCTCGCTGGAGGAACCCCCTGGAAACGTTCCGGGGCCGTGGTCCACGGCCGTTCACTGGGCCTCACGCCGTTCGGAGCTGAGCACCCGGGTTAACCGGCTCCCCCGCCCCGCTCCGGACGGCTCCCAGGACCGCAGCCCGTCATCGGCGTCCCTCGCGTAGGTGACGGGCTGCACCACCCCCGAGGAGGTCGTGATGAGCCAGCCTCTGCCCGTCCGCACGCCCGGTGACAGCGGACGACAGCACACGGTTCCCGAGCCGCCGGCCGGTCCGAGTCCGGCCCTCCGCGCCCGCGCCGAGTCCGGGTGGGAGAGATTCCTCCGTCGCGGAGCGAGTGACCGCGAGGAGTCCGAGCGGTGAATCCGGTCGACGCCGAAGGCCGGGAGGACCACCCCCTCCTTCACCGCCTGGTCCGCGACATTGCGAGCCGGGGTGAAGGCGAGCTGACAGAAGTCGTCCACGAGAGGCACGGCGGCCGGGTCATCCGTATCGCCCACATCCAGTCCGCGAACGGCATCGGCTGGTCGACGGCCGCCGACAACGTCGGGCCCGCCCGATGAGACAGCGCCTCGCTGTCGTGGCCTACGTGATCGTCGTCAGTGCGCTCGTCGTCACGTTGGCCATGGCCGGAACCCCGGACCACTGAGAGACGGGAGAAGCACCTTGAGACGTCCCCCGAACCGTGGCTTCAACCACCGCCAGGCCGTGACCGAGGAGTGGTTCCGCACCCAGGTTCTTCCTCGCGTGTCCAGCGCGCGGTTTCTCCCCTACCAGGTGCGACAGATGCGGAATGAGCACCTTCCCGCGATGTTGCGAGACGAGGACCGGAAGAGCATCGCCCGTATCGCGGGGGACCTGGTGAAGGTCTCCGCGCGGTGGCGCTGCCTGCCGTTCCACTACTTCCGCTACGGCGGATACCGGCGCGAGGTGTCCTCCGAGCGGGCCTGCTCGTACCTGCCGGAGAGCGCTCTGTTCCACCGGCTCCTTCCCCGCGTGAACCGGGACGCGATCGACCTGGACGACAAGTCGTCCTGCAAGAGGATCCTCGCGTCCGCAGGCATCCCGCAGCCCGCGCTCATCGCAAGCGGTGACCGTCGCACGGGTATGACGTCCGCTGGTGATGTGGTGCCGCTGACGGAGGTCTTCGACCACGCTTCCGGACTCGGCCGCGTGGTGGTCAAGCCCTCCCGCTACTCCAGCGGTGGGTCCGGCGTCGTGATCGTGCGGCCTGGCGAGGACGCCTTCGACCTCCCGGCCTACGCGCAGCGGTGGGGCACGTGGCTGGTGGAGCAGCACGTACCTCAGCATCCCGACCTGGACGTGCTGAACCCGTACGCCCTCAACACGTTTCGCGTGATCACCCTGCTGCGCGATGGTGCCGCCAAGGTCCTGTACGTGATGTTGAAGCTTGGTGGCGCCGAGAGCACCACGGACAACTCGTCCGCCGGCGGCATGCAGATCCGTGTTCATCCCGATGGAAGGCTCGACCGTCACGGGTACGACCGGTACCTGAACGCCCACACCCGCCACGGGGTCAGTTCGGTGCCGTTCGCCGACCACCAGATCTCCCGCACGACGGAGGTCCGCGAGCTGGCCGAGCGCTGTGCGCGCCTGTTCCCGCAGGTGCCCTTCATCGGCTGGGACATCGCACTGACACCCGGCGGACCTGTGGTCATCGAGGGCAACAGCAGCCCCTCCCTCGCACATATCCAGCGCACCCACGGCGGCGTCGCGCGGGAGCTCGTTCCCGCGCTCCGCTCTGTGATGGATCGCCCGATCATCTGACCAAGGAGTTCCCGTGGAAAACCTGAGAATGCAGGCCCGCGCTGCGGCCGGAGGTCTGCTCGACACGCTCAAGACGATGCCTGAGGTCCAGGCGCTCTACGTCCTGTCCTCCTCGGCGGTCGCGCCCCGCAACGTCACCCGGTTCAGCACCGACTCCGACTTCGACCTGGCCGTCATCCTCGACGTCCCGATCAAGGAGGACGAGTGGAGGTCGCGGCCGGCGGACACGTACGCCCTGGTCCGCGACCGGCTCCCCGCCTGGATCCCGGAGTTCAGCTTCCACCTGCCGGTGCCCTGGGGACGCATGGAGGTCAACGTCCACCAGCTCCTGTTCCAGTACGAGGCCGACCCGCGTACGGCGTGGAACAGCGACAAGTGCGACGCCTACGGCAACAAGGGCGAGCCGCTGTTCGATCGCGAGGAAGCCTTCGGAGCGCTGATCTCCCACAAGACGCGCGAGCAGCTCCAGCGCCTGGAGGGCGAGACCTACCGGCTGCACAACCGGATCACCTGGGACGTGCGCGAGATCCCGCTGCGCATGGCGCGGCGGGTCGGAGTGCCCACGGGCCACTTCGTCCTCTCCGGGGCGCTGGACGAGGTCGTGGACTGGATGTACGCCCGTTCGGGCCAGCTCCTGCCGAACATGAAGTGGAAGCTGTACTCCCTCGGCGCACTCGGCCTGATCAGCAGCGAGCAGGAGAACCTGCTGATCGAGGCCCAGCAGTGCGACCCGCTGTCGATGGTCGACCTGGAACGGCGGTGCGAGGCCCTGAGCGAGTTCTGCCGCGTGGTCGGGATGGACCTCAGCCCCGGGGCGATCGAGGTCGTGCGGAAGGCGTACCAGCAGGCCAACCACCACCTTCTCGGGGAGGAGGCGGCGATCTTCGCCACCCTTCCGTCCCCGCGATTCGTCCCCTTCGGCGAGCGCGGCGGTTCCAGTTAGACGCTTATGTCCGGGCGTCAGTACGCTGCGTGATCCGCTTACACAGGAGGCATGATGTCGATCAAGGTCCACAACACGCTGACCGGCCAGGTCGAGGAGTTCCGCCCCGAGCGGGAGGCCGAGGTGCGGATGTTCGTGTGCGGACCCACCGTGTACGGCCCCAGCCACGTCGGGCACGCGAAGACGTACACGCAGTTCGACTTCATCGCCCGGTACCTGGAGGCGAGCGGGTACAAGGTCACGTACCTCCAGAACATCACCGACGTCGACGACAAGATCATCCGGCGGTCGGCGGAGCAGGGCGTCCCGCCAGAGGAAATCGCGGCCTTCTTCGAGAAGCAGTACCTGGAGGACATGGCTGCGTTGGGGAACACCCGTGTCGACGTCCACGCGCGGGCCCACGACCACATCGACGCGATCGTGGACCAGATCAAGCGGCTGATCGAGCGCGGCCACGCCTACCAGCTCGACGACGGCTGGTACTTCGACCTGGCCTCGTTCCCCGCGTACGGCAAGCTCTCCGGCCGCACCGACCTGCGTCCCGAGGACTCGGTGTCGCGGATCGACGACAGCTCGAAGAAGCGAAACCCGGGCGACTTCGCCCTGTGGAAGGGGCGCAAGGACGGGGAGCCGTTCTGGGAGACCGAGCTGGGCCAGGGCCGGCCGGGGTGGCACATCGAGGACACCGCGATCACGGAGACCTTCTTCGGGCCCTCCTACGACCTGCACGGCGGCGCGGTCGACCTGATCTTCCCGCACCACGAGGCCGAGGTCGCGCAGATGGAAGCCGCCTCCGGTATCGAGCCGCTGGCCCGCTACTGGATGCACACCGGTCTGCTGCGGGTCGACGGCGAGAAGATGTCGAAGAGCACCGGCAACTTCCTCACCATCCGCGACGCCCTCGCCCGGACGGACTTCCGCACCCTGCGGCACGCCTTCCTCTCACAGCACTACCGCTCCTCCATGGAGCTGAACGACTCCACCCTGGAGCAGGCCCGAGGGGCACGCCGCCGGATCGAGAACTTCGCCCGGGCCATCGACACCGCGCACACCGACAGCCAGGCGAACGCCGCACGCGCGGCGGACGCCTGGAAGGAGATGCGCGAGCGCCTGGACGACGACTTCGACAGCCCCGGCGCCCTCGCCGTCCTGTTCCAGTACATCCGCGAGCAGAACCGCACGGAGGAGCCGGCCGGCCGGGCCGCCCTGCGGCTGATCGAGGACGTGAACAACCTCTTCGGAACCTTCGACATCCCCGGCTCCGCCCAGAGCGACGCCGCCGTCGACGAACTCGTGAAGGAACGCGACCGGCTCCGCGCGGCGAAGAAGTTCGCCGAGGCCGACGCGATCCGTGACCAGCTCACCCAGCAGGGCGTCGTCCTTGAGGACTCGCCCGAGGGCACCCGTTGGTGGAAGGAGACCACCTCATGACCTGGAAGAGTCGCTTACCGCTCGTCGTAGAGAGCGCCATCCCCCTCAGCCTCTGCGGAGCGCTGATGGACCACGTCAAGAACCACACCGCCCACCCGCGCACCTACCAGGGCGTCATCGACGAATCGCTGCGCAAGAGCGAGTACGTCGAGATCCCGACGCACCTGCAGGAGGCGGTCATCGCCCACTGCGCCGCCCACGTCCGCAGCCACTTCGAGATCGCCCCGAAGCGCATACCCACCCAGCCGGCGGTCGTCTACCGCTACGGCCCCGGCGTCGGCTTCGTCGCCCACCACGACGAGGTCACCGACATCGAGCGCGAACGGGCCCGGACCAACGGCCAGCCCGTCGTCGGCGGCGACCTCACCCTCGTGGTCTGGCTCAACACGCCGGACTCCTACGGCGGCGGGGAGCTGTTCTTCGAGAACCCCGCCCAGGAGATCAAGCCGCCCTGCGGCACCCTGGTCGCCTTCCCCACCACCCGCGACCACATCCACGGCGTACGGCCGATCACGCGGGGCGAACGCGTCACACTCGTCGTACGCGTCGACGCCGAATGCCTCTGAACTAATGCCAGTTCCCCTGCCAGCCAGGGCAGCACGGCTGCCAGGATGAACGGCATGACGACGATCAACGGTGAGGTAGCGCCCGGATTCGAACCGGTCCGCGAGGCGTTCGCAGCGAACTTCACCCAGCACGGAGACATCGGCGCGGCCGTGTGCGTCTACTGGCACGGCCGGCCGGTGGTCGACCTGTGGGGCGGCGTCGCCGACGTCGACACCGGTCGGCCGTGGACGCGGGACACCTTGCAGCTGGTCTACTCGGCAACCAAGGGAGCCACGGCGACCGCGGCGCACATGCTGGTCGAGCGCGGCATGCTCGACCTCGACGCCCCGGTGGCGGTGTACTGGCCCGAGTTCGCGGCGAACGGCAAGGCGGACATTCCCGTGCGCTGGCTCCTGTCCCACCAGGCCGGCCTGGTCGCCCTCGATCAACCGCTGCCACTGGCCGAGGCGCTGGCCTGGGATCCCATGGCGGCAGCGCTGGCAGCCCAGCGCCCGGTGTGGACTCCGGGCACTGCACACGGGTACCACGGTCGCACCTGGGGTTGGCTGGTCGGCGAGGTGATCCGCCGCGTCTCCGGCCGCTCACCCGGCACCTTCTTCGCCGACGAGATCGCGGGCCCGCTCGGGCTGGACTTCTTCATCGGCCTGCCGGCCAGCGAACGCGAGCGGGTCAGCCGCATGGCGTACCGGCGACCGGCCGTAGACCTTACGGCGGTGCCGGTCGAGTCCATCCCCGAGGAACTCCGCGAACAGGTCGACGCCTGGCGCGACCCGAACTCCTTCAGTAACCGGGCTTACGCGGTCACCGATCCGGCCGCGATCGACTTCGACTCCCCCGAGGTACAGGCCGCCGAACTCCCGTCCTCCAACGGCATCGGCACCGCACAGGCACTCGCCCGCATGTACGCCGCGCTGATCGGCGAGGTCGACGGCGTGCGCCTGCTCGCCCCGGAGACCCTGGCGTCGGCGACCGCAGAGCAGGCCAGCGGAAAGGACCAGGTGCTGGTGTTCCCGAGCCGCTTCAGCACCGGCTACATGCTCCCCACCGAGGACAACCCCATGACCGGCCCGACCGCGTTCGGGCACACCGGTCGTGGCGGCTCACTCGCCTTCGCCGACCCCGAGCACGGCATCGCCTTCGGCTACGCGATGAACCACATCATCAGCGGGTCCGACGATGTACGTGCGGCCGCGCTGGCCGAGGCCGTGCGAAAAGTGGTGGTGTAGTTGGTCGGCGCCGGCGTCTAGGCGCCTCAACATCGCGGAACCGACCTGCCTTCAGCCACTGAGCTTCGAGCGTAAGCGTTCGTTCTCCTTCTCAAGGGTCCTGACGCGTCGCTCAAGGTCGGCTCGTGTCGGCTTCTTCGGGGGCGGCGGAGGCGTGGGGACCGTGGGCTCCGGTGGCTCGCCGCGTAGTCCGATGGGTTCGAAGGCCACGATGGTTTGCCAGGCGTCTCCGCACTCAGGGCATTGCTTGTTGGACCCTCCAGCATCGATGGGGTCGGTGTACGTGTAATGCGCCACCGTCTCGACGATGTGGCCGCAGTACAGCCGAACCCGCCACCGCATGATCTCGTGGTCGGCCTTCTTGAAGGACTGCATCAGCTTCGCGACGTTCTCGAATGCCTGGCGGCGACGTTCTGCCCTCGCCGGGTCTGCTCGGCATTTGGCATTGTCCTCTTCGACCTGTCGTCGAATCGATTCGCTGCTCTCCTCGCTCTGCTTCTGACGGCGGTGGTCCCTGCGGGTGAGTTCGTATTCCTCCAACGGAACCCCGCTGCTCCGGTATTCGACTTCGTGCATGTCGGGAAGCCTAGAAACGGCGAACCCCGCGACCGTGGAGAAGAACGGTCTTGGTCGAGCATCTTGCGGATTCTGAGCTGAGATGACGGGAGAAGCCCGTACGTGACCGCCGGGTGGGTTTGCGTACTTGCCTCAGAGACGAGGTTGGCTCCTTCACAGCCGAGAACGGTTGATCGGATTCGGGGCTATAGGGATCGCTGCGGGCTGTGTCGCGTACGCCCCGAGGCCACTCGCATATGCCCGTGTGGTGCGGCTGCGGGCGGCTTCGGCGCGGGGGTTGGGGGCTGGGTTGCGGCTGGTGTGCTGGATGCTGGTGATCAGGACGCGGGCGGGTTGGCGGGCGGTGGTGAGTTCGCGTTGGGCTGCGGCCTCCTTGAGGAGCTGGTGGGGTTTGTGGCCGCCGGCTTCGGCGTCGGCGAGGACGGTGGCAAGGGCCGGCCAGGCGGGGTCGGTGAGGATGCGGTCGGCGTGGTCGGGGACGGCAGCCCGGACGTCGTGGGCCAGGGTCCGGCGGGCCTGATCGTTCGGCCGGCGGGTGGCGAGGCTGCCGACGATCGGGGTGAGGGCTCGGTCGGCGGCGGTCTGGAGGTGGTGGAGGGTCTGGCGGGCTGCTTCGGTCTGGTGGGCGTGGTTCTTCGCCTCGTGCCAGCGGGCGGCGACGATCGTGGCCCAGACGAGGTCGGCCAGGAGGGTCGCCAGGGCGCTGCCGTCGGGGCCGGTGGCGGTGTGGGCGAGGTCCCGGGCCGCTCGGCGCAGGGTGTGGGCGGCCTGGTTCTCAGCGCGGATCTGGGAGCGCTGAGCGCGGGCGAAGGCCCGTGAGGCTGCTCGTAGTTCGGCGTGGAGGTGGTTGGGGGCCTTCTGGGCGGTGGCTTCGATGAGGTCGCCGAGCGCGGTGATGTGGGCCTGGGCGTGGGTGTCGTCGGTCATCCCCTGGTGGAGGGTTTCGAGGGCGTCGGTGGCCTGGTGCCAGGGGGTGGTGGGCTGGTCGCGGCGGGCGGTGGGGTGTTCCTCCGGCGCGGTGGTCTCCAGGCGGGCTTTGAGTTTGGGGAGGGTGAGGTCGGGGGCGATCTTTCCGCCGGGGTGGAAGATCTGTTCGCCGTTCTTGTTGAGGTCGCCGGGGCGGCCGACGGCGTATCCGAGGAGGTCTCCGGACGGTCCGCGGCGGGGTTTGACCGCGATGTCCATGGCTTCGAGGTAGGTGAGGAGTTCCTCCGTGTGGCTGGCGTGGGGGATGGCGGCGCGGATGCGGTCCTGGAGCCAGTCGCGGCTGGTCTGCTCCCAGCCGAGGCGTTGTGCTTTGTGCATCTCGGCCTGGGTGGGCCGGCGTGCGGCGGTGCGGTCGCCCTTCTTCAGTTGGCGCAGGCCGTAGTCGGTTTCTATCTGGCGGCAGGCGTCGCCGACGCGGATGCCGCTGTCGTGGAGCTTTGGGCGGCGGCCGTCTTCGCGGACGGTGGTGGCGAGGATGTGGATGTGGTCGTCTGCGTGGCGTACGGCGATCCACCGGCAGGCCAGGTCGTCTCCGGGCGGGGCGATGCTGGCGGCTTCGACGATGCGCTGGGCGATGTCGGCCCACTCGGTGTCGGAGAGGTGCCGGTCTTCGGGGGCGGTGCGGACGGGGCAGTGCCAGACGTGGTCGGTGACCTTCTTGCCGAACTCGTTGTTCCGAAGATGGACGGGCTCGTCGAGGTGGCGGGCGAGTTGGGTGAGGGTGGCGTCGGGGTCGCGGCCGGGGTCGGGCATGCCGAGCATGGCGAAGCCGGCGACGATGTGCGGGTCGGTGTGCTCGTCGTGGCGGCCGGGGCCGTAGAGGTAGGCGAGCAG